>CAZMED010000082.1:0-12281 GCA_964565045.1 uncultured Thermoanaerobaculia bacterium | reverse complement strand
TGGTCGGCTTCATGCGCCTCGGCGGGCACACGATCGGCGTGATCGCCAACCAGCCCGCGCACCTCGCGGGCGTGCTGGACATCAACGCCTCGGTCAAGGGCGCGCGCTTCGTGCGCTTCTGCGACGCCTTCAACATTCCGCTGTGGATCGTCGAGGACGTGCCCGGCTTCCTGCCCGGCACCGAGCAGGAGTGGGGCGGCATCATCCGGCACGGCGCCAAGCTGCTCTTCGCCCTCGCCGAGGCGACGGTGCCGAAGGTCACCGTCATCACCCGCAAGGCCTACGGCGGCGCGTACTGCGTGATGGGCTCCAAACACATCCGCACCGACTTCAACTTCGCCTTTCCGACCGCCGAGATCGCGGTCATGGGACCGCAGGGGGCGGTCAACATCCTCTACCGGGAGGAGATCCAGGCCGCTGCCGACCCCGAGGCCGAGCGCGCGCGGCGGGTGGCCGAGTACCAGGAGCTGTTCGCCAACCCCTTCGTCGCGGCCGAGCGCGGCTACATCGACGACGTCATCCGGCCGCGCACGCTGCGCCGCAACCTGGCGGCGGCGTTCGCCGCCCTGCAGACCAAGCGCGACACCATGCCGGCGAAGAAGCACGGGAACATACCCCTTTGAGAATTAGGAATTAGGAATTAGGAATTAGGAATTAGGAATGCCGGACGCCGCGCCACACGATTTCGGACTTGGGATTTGGGATTTCGGATTTCCGCCCGGTCCCCCGGAGTGTTGCGGCGAACGTCGGACATTGAGATCTGAGTGCCATCGACACGAGCAGGAGCAGATGACTCGGGCTCTGCGTAACAGAGCGGAGTCGCGGCCGACGAAGAGTGTGGATGAAGGGTTGCGAGCGATGTCCGTGAAGTGTACCGGCGGGATGGGGGAAAAATCCGAAATCCGAAATCCGAAATCCCAAATCCAGCGGATGTCCACCGGCGAGGATTACCAATGAAGCTGCTGATTGCGAACCGGGGGGAGATCGCGGTGCGGATCATCCGCGGCTGCCGCGAGATGGGCATCGGCACCGTGGCCGTGTACTCGGAGGCCGACCGCACCGCGCCGCACGTGCTGATGGCGGACCAGAGCTTTCCCATCGGCCCCGCCGAGGCTTCGAAGAGCTACCTCGACATCGACCGTCTGCTCGAGGTGGCGGCTGCCAGCGGCGCTGATCTCCTCCATCCGGGCTACGGTTTCCTGGCCGAGAACGCCGGGTTCGCCGAACGGGTCGAAGCCGCCGGGGTGACCTGGGTGGGGCCGCCGCCGCCGGCGATGCGCCTGATGGGCTCGAAGACCGAGTCCCGCAAGCTCGCCGTGACCTGCGGGGTGCCGCTGATCCCAGGCCTGATGAAGCCGATCGAGGAGCTCGCCGAGCTCGAGACCTTCGTCGACGAGCACGGCCTGCCGGTGCTGCTCAAGGCGGTGGCGGGCGGCGGCGGCAAGGGGATGCGCGCGGTGCACGACCGCCGCGACCTCGCCGGTTCCTGGGAGCGGGCGCGCTCGGAGGGCCAGGCGTACTTCGGCGACCCCGGGGTCTACGTCGAGCGCCTGATCGACCGTCCGCGCCACATCGAGGTCCAGGTCGTAGCGGACCGTCACGGCGACGCCGTCTACGTGGGCGAGCGCGAGTGCTCGATCCAGCGCCGCCACCAGAAGGTGGTCGAGGAGTGCCCGTCGCCGGTGGTCGGCCCGGAGCTCAGGCGGCGCCTCGGCGAGGCCGCACTGGCGATTGTCCGCGCCTCGGGCTACCAGTCGGTGGGGACGGTCGAGTTCCTCCTCGACGGCGACGGCAGCTTCTACTTCCTGGAGATGAACACCCGCCTCCAGGTGGAGCACCCGATCACCGAGGAGGTCTACGGGATCGACCTCGTGCACGAGCAGGTCAACATCGCGCTCGGGCAGCCGCTGTCGCTGCGCCAGGACTCGCTCGTGCCGCGGGGCCACGCCATCGAGTGCCGGATCTACGCCGAGGATCCGCTGCGCGGCTTCGCCCCGTCGCCGGGGCGCATCAACCTCTACGTGCGGCCGGCGGGTCCCGGCGTGCGCGTCGACTCGGGGGTGATCGCGGACAGCGTGGTGCCGCTGGAGTACGACCCCATGCTCGCCAAGCTGATCGTGTGGGCCCCGGACCGGCGGGCCGCGGTCGAGCGTCTGGGCCGGGCCCTCGCGGAGTACCAGGTGAGCGGCGTGGCGACGACCCTGAGCCTGTTCCGCGCCCTGGTCGGTATGGAGGCCTTCCGGAACGCCGAGTTCCACACCGGTTTTCTCGACGAGCTGTTGGCCTCCGGGGACCTCGCCCGGATGCACGGGCTCCAGGACCCGGAGTCCGAGATGACGGCGGTGATCGCGGCCGCCTGTCTCGCGACCTCGAAGGCCGGCCGCCTGCCGCAGGACCTCTTCTCCCACGGCGACCGCAGCGAGTGGTGGGGTGACGGCGTGCGTCAGCTGCACGGGAGGTTCCCGCGATGAAATGGGTGGTCCGGAGCGGCTCCGAGACGCGGCAGGTCGAGGTGGAGCGCGACGGCGACCGCTTCCGGATCGTCGTCGACGGCCATTCGCGGCAGGTGGAAATGGTGAGGCTCGACGGGGCCTTCGCGTCGTTGCGCTTTCCGGACAGCGGACGCAGCTTTCAGATCACCTACCAGCAGCGGGGCAACGGCAGCTGGCGGGTCGGCGTCGGGCAGCGGGAGTTCGACCTCGCCGTCCTGTCGCCGGCCGAGGCGGTGGAGGTGGTCGGCGGCGCCCGTGCGAGCGGCCCGAGCCGGCTCACGGCGCCGATCCCGGGCAAGGTCGTGGCGGTCAAGGCGGCCGCGGGCGACGAGGTCGCGGCCGGCCAGTCGCTGGTGGTTCTCGAGGCCATGAAGATGGAGAACGAGCTCGCCGCCGAGCAGCCGGGCCGCGTGGTCGCGGTCCACGTGGCCGACGGCGAAACCGTCGAGAGCGGCCAGCTGCTGATCGAGCTCGAGTGACCGCGACGCCGAGCCGGAGCGGGTGGGTCGAACGCCCGGCGCCGTCTCGGTGCGCGCACGCCGTCTGGTAGAATCTCGGCCCTGTGACCCAGGAGAACCTTCCCCGGAGCCTGCCGCGCCCCGACACAGCGAATGGGACGCCGCCTGCCCGGCGCCGCGCACGCGCCGTCCGCCAAGGCGCGGTCCTGACCCTCCTCGCGGTGCTGATCGCGAGCCCTGTCTCCGAGCTCGCCGCCATCGAGTTGCCGCCGGTTGCACCGGCGCCGACCTGCACGCACGAGCTGGTCTACGAGCCTTTTGCCGGCCTGATCCTGGTCGCGGTGACGATCGGCGGGTCGCCGCCGATGGATTTCGTGCTCGACTCGGGGGCGACGCAGAGCGCCATCACCGACCCCCACCTCGCGCGCGCCGTCGGTCTCGAGCTGCGGGACGTCGGTCTCGCCCGCGGCATCGGCTCGGGCGCCACCCACGTGATGATCGCCGATGACGCGATCATCCGGGCCGACGGGGTCGAGCTGCTGCACGTGCCGCTGGTGGTGCACGACATCGGGGTCCGCCTGGCAGAAACCGCGGGCCGCGACATCCACGGCTTTCTCGGCTCGGAGCTCTTCGAGCGTTACGTGGTGGAGATCGACCCCGCCAACCGGCGCCTCCTCCTGCACGATCCGGAGGGCTACCGCGACGATCGAGGCGGCGTCGTGCTGCCGCTCGAGATCGAGGACCGGCGTCCGGTGGTGCAGGGCTCGGTCACGGTCAGGGCAGGCGACAAACCGGTGCCGGTGCGGCTCATGGTCGACACCGGCTCGAGCCGCAGCCTGACGCTGATCAGCCGCTCGCGGCGACGGCTCAAACCGCCGCCCGAGCAGACGCCGAGCGACAGCTTCGGCGTGGTCGGCGCGACGACGGTCATGGTGGCGCCGGTGGCGCGTTTCGAGCTCGGCGTTGTGGTCAGCGAAGACCTCGAGACCTCGTGGATGGCCTCTTACCAGGTGCCGGCGGTGCGCAACATCAGCGAGCTCAACGGCATCCTCGGCAACGGGTTGCTGAGCCGTCTGCGCACGGTCTTCGACTACCGCGGCAACCGCCTGGTTGTCGAGCCGAAGTGAGCATCGTCAGTCGGGGTTGACGGCGGCGGTGATGGTCTTGAACGAGTCCTGGCGGGTCAGCGGATCGAGGAGGGCGACCGAGATCTTGTAGCGCCCGGACTCCATCAACAGGCTGGCGTCGATGCGCCAGCGGCTGCGCTGGGCCTCCTCGTAGTCCGCCGCCGGCACCCGGATCTCGTGCTCCTGCCGCACGAGGTCCGACTGCTTGCCATCGGTGTCGCGCGCGGCGATGAAGAGCACCACCCGGCCGACGTAGTCCTCGCCTTCGGGCAGCAGCGCCACCTTGCGGATCGGGAAGGAGATGTTGGTCGGCACCAGCCAGCGCTTTTCGCTGGCCGCCGAAGGTGTGCCGACCTCGACGTCGAGCTGCATCGGGTTGTCGTCGACCTCGAACACCAGGCTCGACACCACGGTGTTCTGGACGCGGGTTTCCAGCGATTTCTCGACGAACCGCGAGCGGTAGCGGAGCTCGTAATCCTTGAAGGCCGGGTCGTCGCGGAGCTCGATCTTGACCTTGTGGACCTTGTCGCGGCCGCTGGCCTGCAGCGGGTAGCCGATCGAGTAGTAGGTGTACATGTCCTGGGCGATGAGTTCCATGCGTGGCGCGATGTCGTTGGAGTTGACGATGGCGATGCCGCCGGTTTCGTCGGCGAGCAGGCGGAGGGAGTCGATGTAATTGTGATGCCCGATCGAGGCCGAGCCCGGGTCCCGGGCGGTCTGGAACTCGGCGCTGGCGAGCCCGCCCATCGAGAGCCCGCTGGCGTCGATGGCGTAGAACGCCACGTCCTGGGCGTTGGCCGCGGCCGCGAGCTGCAGGTAGAGCCGACTCTGGTCGTAGTCGTACATCCTCGTCAGGGAGGTCGAGTTCTGGGTGACGCGGTTGAGCTCGTGGTAGAGCTCCATCCCGGGGACCATCGGCAGCCCATTGGAGATGTAGACGATCCCCTTCTTGCCCGGCAGCCCCGACAGGCTGGTCAGCATCTGCCTCAGGTTGTCGAGAGTGAACATGAGATCGTTGGTGGTTTCCCTGGCGTAATTGTCGATGAGGGTGAAGGCCTCGTTGTACTGGGCGCCGACCCCGTCGAGGCCGCTCGACCTGCCCGAGCTGCTCCCCTGGCTCTCGATCGACTTGATGCGGTCGATGATGTCCTTGGCGGCGCTCTCGCGCTCGTTCCGCCCGCCGGTGTAGCGCCGAACGCTGCGCATGGCGGCGAGGACCTTCTCGGGGTCGGAGGTGAACTCCTGCAGGACCTCGAAGGACCGCTGGTAGGCGACCACCATCATCTGCGCCGGCGGGTGGAGGTTGGTGCGCACGAACTCACGGGCCTGGGACAGCACGCGGTTGCGGTCGAGAGGATTCAGATTCTGGTTGTCGATGTAGAGGACGAGGTGGATCGGCATCGGGCCGGCCTCGTCCTCGGGCGCCGACTCCGGCGTCGGCTCCGCGGGCGGGAGCATCGTCTGTGACCCCGTCGCCATCTGGCTGCGGATGAGGTCCGCGGTGTAGAGCTTGAAGTTGGTGATCTGCTTCGGCTCGCCGTCCTGGTAGACCAGGAAGTCATCCTGCGTCAGGTCCGTCACCGCGACGCCCTTCTTGTCGGTGACGTAGACCACGAGATTGGCGATCGTCAGCTCGTACTCGTCGACGAAGGTCAGCCCGCCCACCGGGCGGATCGAGCTTTCCTGCTCGGCCTCCTGGGCGCCGACGGCGGACAGCAGGGGGAGCAGCGCGAGCAATGGTATGAGCCACACAGCCGAAGCGCGTCTGGGCACGGGCACACCTCCGCGGGAAGTCTAGCAAAGCGTTTCCGCCCGCCCGCCCGGCCGCCCGCGAGCAGGGAGAGGGAGTATCCGGCCACCCGCCTCGGAGCAGGGAGCAGGGAAAAACCGCCCGCAAGGCCATCCAGAAACGAGATTTCCCGCCCGCCCGGCAGCCGGGGCGGTTGCCCCACAAGACTCACCGCGCGTTAACGCCGCTTTGTGGGGCACGCGTCTCGCGTGCCTCTATGTCGTGTCAACTCCCTCATGTGGTCATCGTCCTCGTCGCCGTGACTGTGAAGGTGTGGGAAGCCCGGAGGGCTTTCCAAGCGCTGTGGAAAGGTGGAGGGTGGGCGGGTGAAACGAGATCCGAGATCCGTATTTGCATCGCCCGCTGCTGGCGGCGCGGTATGATCTCTCCCCGTGACCGGGAGCCTGACGTCGCTTGCCGACGAACGACTGGTGGAGCTGGCGCTGGACGGCGACCAGGAGGCGTACGGCGTCCTGGTGCGCCGCTATCAGCGGCGCCTGACGGCGTTCCTGAGCCAGCTGGTGGGCGACCTCGAGCTCGCGCGCGAGCTGACCCAGGAGGCCTTCATCCGCGCCTGGTCGGCGCTCGAGCGCTTCGACCCGCGGTACCGCTTTTCGACCTGGCTGTTCCGCATCGCCCACAATCTCGGGATCGACCAGCTGCGCCGCAAGCGCTTGCAGACGGTGTCGCTGTACCGCACCGACTCCGACGGCGAGGAGCTCGAGATGGTCGTCGCCGATCTCGAAAAGGACCCCCTCGGCCACCTCGAGAACCGGGCCCTCGCCGACGAGCTGCGCGCGGTCATCGACGGGCTCCGGCCCGAGTACCGCGAGCTCGTCCTGCTGCGGCACTTCGCCGGCCTCAGCTACCAGGAGATCGCCGATTTCAAGGAGATGCCCCTGGGAACCGTGAAGAACAAACTTTTTCGGGCCCACTCCGTACTACGTAGGGCGTTGGCTGGCTTCCTGTGAGGGAGGCGCTATGATGCCAGAGGAGGCCCACGTGGCGAGCGAATGTCAGGCAGTCCAGGAGACCCTCTCCGAGCACGGCGGCGCAGTGGAGCGCCTCGACGGAGCGGCGCGCGAGCACCTCGAAGCCTGCCCGCACTGCCGGGAGGTCGCTGCCGCCGAGCACGCCCTCGGGCTGATCTTCAGCCGGGCCGTTCCCCCCGCCGACCTCGAGATCGAACGCGCGGTGATGAGGTCTCTGGCCCCTGTCAGGCTGCGGCGCCGGGTCGTCGCGTTCGTGCCGGTCGCCGCTTCGCTGCTGTTTGCGGTCGTCGGGGCGCTGTTGGTGGGCGGAGTTCCCGGCAGCGGCGCGCTGAATCTGCTGCCCGGCTGGTCGGCCCAGGGGTGGGTCGCTCTGGCGGGCAGCGTCTCCGAATGGTACGCGGTCGTGACGACCGGGGCGCGCGCCGCCGCTGCGACCATCGACCCGCGGCTGTTCGCCGGCGCAGCGGTCTTCGGTCTCCTCGGTCTGGCCGGGGTCGTGGCGACCGCCGTGCGCTGGCGCAAGGCCTCGCCATGGCGCGCGCGCCGCTGAGCCTGCTGCTAGCTTCCGCCGCCGTCTTCCTCGGGCACGCAGCCGCGGTCGAACCGGCGCCGTCTCGAACTGCCGTACTGGCCGACCTCGAGATCAACCGGCCGATCGAGGGCGATGCGGTGGTCTTCGGCGCCGACCTTCGGCTCGGTCCGGAGGCTTCGGTTTCCGGTGACGCGATCGCGGTCGGCGGAGATGTCATCGTCGCAAACGGCGCGGTGGTCGGCCGTCACGTCGTGGCGATGCTCGGCACCGCCGAGGTTGCGCGGACTGCGCGGGTCGACGGCCGGGTTCTCGCCTTCGCGTCGCTCGCAACCCTTGCTCGCGGTGACACCGTCACACCTCGGCTGGCTCGCGTCGACCTCGGACTGCGGCTGCTCGCCTCCGGCGGTTGGCTGCTGGTCACAACCGGGCTCGCCTTTCTCTTCCCGGCGCGGATGCGGTACGGAGCCTGGGCGCTGCCCGCTCTCGGCTTCCGGGTGCCGGCGCTGGGGACCCTGGTCGCGCTGACCATCGTCGCGTCTCTCGTGGCGGTTCTCGGGCTCGGCCCGGCCCTGGGGGTCCCGTTGGTGGCCGCGCTGATGACGGTCTTCTTCGCCGCCAAGTGCGTGGGGCTCACGGTCGTCGGCTGCACGTTGGGGAACGCCGTCCTCACGAGGTGGTTGCACCACCCGCTGCCGATCAGCCTCGAGGTGTTCGTCGGAGTGCTCGCATTGCTGGCACTGCGTTTCCTGCCCGCCGTCGGCGAATCCCTGTGGACGGTCGTCGCCCTGGTCGCGCTCGGCGCCAGCATCGCCACCCTCGGCTCGGCGCAACCGGCGCCCGCCGCAGGCGTGCAGCCCTGACGGCGGCCTGAAGTTGATGGCGCGCGGGCCGGGCGTGCGCCTTTCCCGGCCTGAATCGCGGACGAGGCTGTTCACCGCGCCATTTGGTGCTATAATTCCCGCTCCCTGCGGGGAGAGGTGTGTGCGTGAAGATCGATGTATCCAAGCTCGAGCACGGGCCGCTGCAATTCGATGAGCGGCTGACGGTGGAGCCCGAGCGGTTGGCAAGCGAGGAGGTGAGCTCGCCGGTCGCTGTCCATCTGGTGGGCGAGGTGCGCTCGCACGGTGCCTCCGTATCGGTGCTCGGCTCCTGCCGCGGCGAAGGCTCGATCGCGTGCTCCAGGTGCCTGGAACCGGTCGCGTGGAATTTTGACGAGCAGTTCTGCGTCGAGTACCGGCGTGCCGACAACGTTGTCGAGGACGCCGAGGTCGGCCTCGAGGAGGCCGATCTCGAGGTCGCGTTCCTCGAAGGAGACCAGCTCGACCTGCTCGAGCTCGCGGCTGAGCAGGTCCTCCTTGCCATGCCGATGCGAATTCTCTGCAGTGAAAGCTGTGCCGGGCTGTGCCCGACCTGCGGCGCCAACCGCAACCGCGCCGACGCCTGCAGCTGCGAGCCGGAGATCGATCCCCGGTGGCAGGCGCTGGCGGGGCTGTCGAAGCCCGGACCGGACAGCTGAACGACCGAACCCGATTGGAGTCAGGAAATGCCGAATCCCAAACGCCGACACAGCCGCACGCGCCGCGACACGCGCCGTGCCCATGATGCCCTGAGTACTCCGGGCAAGAGCCTGTGCACCTCGTGCTTCGAGCCCAAGGCGCCGCACCAGGTGTGCCCGCACTGCGGCAGCTACAAGGGCCGCGAGGTCGTGCGTGTCGAGGAGCTCGACTGACCGCATCGTGATGCGGTTCCACCTTGCCGCCGGTGCTCGCCGCCGTCTGCAGGCGACGTGATGGGGCGGTGAGGCGTGCAGGTGCGGGGACCGATCGCCGTCGACGCGATGGGCGGCGATGGAGCGCCGCAGGTCGTCATCCGCGGCGTGCTCGATGCCGTTCAAGATCTCGGCATCCCGGTCATCCTGGCCGGTCCGCAGCGCCGGCTGCGCCGCGAGCTGGGACGGTTCCGCAGCCTCCCCTCGGGGCTCGAGCTCGCGGACGCCCCCGACGTGGTGTCGATGGCGGACGCCCCGATCGCGGTGCTGCGCGGCAAGCGGCGCTCCTCGCTCAACGTGTGCGCCGAGCTGGTCGAGCAGAACCGGGCCCGCGCCATGGTGACGGCCGGCAACACCGGCGCGGCGTGGATTGCGGCGAAGGCGGCGCTGGGCATGATCGAGGGTGTCGAGCGGCCGGCGCTCGCGGCGATCGTGCCGAAGAGCGAGGGCCACACGCTGGTTCTCGACGTGGGCGCCAACGTCGAGTGCAAACCGCACCAGCTGCTGCAGTTCGCGGTGATGGGCTCGCTGTATGCGACCGCCGTTCTCGGCGTTCCGGCGCCCAAGGTGGGCCTGATGTCGGTCGGCGAGGAGGAGGGCAAGGGCGGGCCGAGGGTCCGCGAGCCGAACCGCGTCCTCAGGGAGGCCGGCATCCGGTTCGTCGGCAATGTCGAGGGCGGCAGCGTCTTCTCGTCGAAGGTCGACGTCGTCGTCTGCGACGGCTTCACCGGCAACGTCATTTTAAAGGTGGCCGAGGGATTCGGTGAGATGGTTGTCGGCATGCTGATGGAGGAGGCGCGGCAGTCGCCGATGTACGGCGCCGGCCTGCTGATGGCCAAGGGTGCCTTCCGCAACCTCCGCAGCAAGGTCGACTACGCCGAGTACGGCGGCGCGCCCCTGCTCGGCATCGACGGCGCCTGCCTGATCGGGCACGGCCGCTCGAGCGCGCGGGCGATCCGCAACGCGGTCCGTTTCGCGGCCTCCTACGCCGAGAGCGGTGTGATCGAGAGCATTCGCGACACCATCCTCGAGGTCCCGGCGCGGACTCCAGACCTGGGGGACGTCCTCTGATGGGCCGGATCGCCGCGGTCTTTCCCGGCCAGGGCAGTCAGGCGGTCGGCATGGGCCGTGACCTGGCGACGCGGTGGCCGTCGGCGGCGGAGGTCTTCGCCGCGGTGGACGAGGGCCTCGAAGCACCGTTGTCCGAGATCTGCTGGAACGGGCCTGAGGAGACGCTGCGCCTGACCGAGCACACGCAGCCGGCCCTGCTCGCGCACTCGATCGCAGCCTGGACGGTGCTCGCGGATGCCGGCCTCGAGTTCGAGGCGGTTGCCGGCCACAGCCTCGGCGAGTACTCGGCGGTGGTCGCCGCCGGTGGCCTCGACGTGTCCGACGCCGCCCGCACGGTGCGCCTGCGGGGGCGGCTGATGCAGGAGGCGGTGCCGGTGGGCGACGGAGCGATGGCGGCGGTCATCGGCCTCGACGACGACCAGGTCGTCGCAGCATGCGGCGAGGAGGCGGCCGCGAGCGGCGGCGTCGTCGCCGCGGTGAACTTCAACTCGCCGGGCCAGGTGGTGATCGCCGGTTCGACGGCGGCGGTGGCCGGGGCAGGCGACCGTTGCACGGCGCGCGGCGCGCGAAGGGTGCTGCCGCTGCCGGTGTCGGCCCCGTTCCACTCGCCCCTGATGGCGCCGGCGCGGGAGGGCCTCGAGCCGACCCTCGACGAGCTCGGATTCCGCCCACTGGTGGTGCCGCTGTATCGCAACGTGGACGCGCAGCCCGTGCGGTCGCCCGAGGAGGTTCGAGACGGCCTCGTTCGACAAGTGGACGCGCCGGTGCTGTGGTCGGCGATCATCCGCCGCATGCTCGGCGACGGCATCGACACCTTCATCGAAGTCGGCACCGGCAGCGTGCTGTGCGGGCTGATCCGGCGCATCGACCGCAACGCGGCCTGCCACCCCGCCGGCACCGTCGAAACCGTCGAGAAAGCCATCGCCGAGTTGATCGGCTGATCTTCACCGCCAATACACCCGGGACGCCGAGAAGATCGTTCGACTCATCCGGAAAACGTGGGGTGGGCGACGGTCGAGTTCGGAATTCGGAATTCCGCCCGCCCACCCGCTGAGCATGCGGCGGTTCAGGTCCACGGGGGTCAACAGCTTCCGGGGCAGTGGCAGTGGCAGCTGCAGTGGCCGGAGACAGTGGCAGTGGCAGTGGACAGTGGCAGCGGCAGTGTTCAGGCAAGCGCGTGAGCACGACTCCGATCATCCCCTCGGGTTGAGCAGCCGCCAGGTCATGGCGCGTACTTCGTCGAAGGTGGCCATGCCGCGGTCGCGCCGCCGGCTCAGTGCCCCGGTCGCTGCCACGGACGCGGCCCTCTGACACTGAAACTGTCACTGACAGCTGCCGCTGCCACTGCAGCCGCCACCGCCATCTGCCGCTGTCTCTGAACCTGAATCCGGGCACGGAAACGGGCACGGGCAGTGTCCGATGCCCCCATCCCATGCAATTCCGGATGAGCCGACCATTCCAAGCCGGGAAAACCGCTCCTCCAAGGACGATCGCTTCCGGTTCTGCGTCACCCGGTTGGAGAAGTTGCTCGACGGATCCTTGGTGTCCTCGGTGTCTTTGTGGTTCAATACGGCGAACCAAATGGTTGTCCGAGGAACGGGAGTGACGCAATGAACGAGTTCGATGGGCAGGTAGCTTTGGTGACCGGAGGGGCGCGCGGCATCGGGGCCGAGATCGCGCGGCGTCTGGCGCGCGGGGGCGCGACGGTGGTGTGCGCCGACGTGCTGGACACGGCACCGATCGTGGCCGAGATCACCGCTGCGGGGGGCTCGGCAGAGGGACGCGAGCTGGACGTGACCAGTGGTGACGACGCTGCGGCGGTGGTGTCGGCCGTGCACGAGGCGCACGGGCGCGTCGACATCCTCGTCAACAACGCCGGCATCACGCGCGACCAGCTGCTGGTGCGCATGAAGCCCGAGGATTGGAACCTGGTGCTGGACATCAACCTCGACGGCGTGTTCAAGGTCACCCAGCCGGCGGCAAAGCTCATGATGAAGGCGAGGAGCGGCCGCATCGTCAACGTTGCCTCGGTCGTGGGGTTGATGGGCAACG
>CAZMED010000081.1:0-12512 GCA_964565045.1 uncultured Thermoanaerobaculia bacterium | reverse complement strand
GCCGATCTGGGGGGAAGCCGTCGGCAGGGTGAGGATGGTGGGGTCGTTTTCGCAGTTGTCGCCGCCCGGGTCGGCGGCGCAGCCGGCGCCGGTCTCGTCGGGGTTGTCGTCGCCGTCCGGATCGGGGTCGAGCCCGTCGTCGGAGTCGTCGGAGGTGTCGCCGTCCGTGGTGCCGTCCTCGCGGCTGTCGCCGTCGGCCACGGCCTGGTTCTCGTAAACCGTCTTCCCGAGCGCGGGGTAGAAGCGCACCGTGAAGCGCAGGGTGGCGGTGGCGCCGACCTCGACCACGTCGCCCGGGCTCAGGGTCAGGAGCTCCTGGTCCGTGGCGCCGTCGAAGCCCGGGTTGGCCGTGAGATCGGAGTTCGGCGGCGCGCCGGACGGGTTCTCGGCGGTGACGGCCGCAGCCGAGCTGATCGCGTACTCGCCCGGCGCGTCCGGCGTATCGGTCACCAGCGTGCCGAACTCGGTCGCGAGGTCGTCGGTGACCTGGACGTCCCACAGTGGGAAATCGCCGAGGGCCTCGATAAGGACCTCGAAGGTCACGGTGAAGGTGCCGTCGCCGACCGCCGTCGGACCGGCGGCCACGCGCTTGGCGACGCCGATCTGCGGCCGGCAGGCCGGCGCCGTGAGGTCGGCGATGGATGTGGCCGGGTCCAGCGGCACCTCGCCGCCGACGAAGGCGACCGTTTTCGCGCCGAGGTCGATGTCGAGCTCACGCAGCACCGGGTCCCCGGCGTTGGGACCGGAGGGGGCGTCGTACCCGGCCCACACCCGCCCGTCGGGGGTGCGGGCGAGCTGCAGGTTGAGGCCCCCCGGAGGCGGCGTCAGCCGGGTGAAGCGGGCGCTCGCGGTGGCCCCCGCCGGGTCGTAGGTCCACATGGTGAGCACGGCGGGCGTACCGCTGTTCCAGGTGGCGCCCAGCAGCAGCACCCCTCCCGCACCGTTGTCGATGGAGATCACGTCGCCGAAGCCGCCCAGGTCGGCCACCGCGTCGCCGGGGTCGGTGTCCGCCGCCGCGTCGCCCTGGATGTCGAGGCGGGTGATGGAGACGATGCCGGTGCCGTCAGCCGACATCACCAGGGCGTACATGGCCTCGATGTCCCCAGGCAGCTCCGCCCCCACGTAGTAGGTGTTGGTGGGGTTCCAGAAGGTGCCGCCGCCGCTCTGGAGGCTGAAGCCGGCGAAGGGCGGCGCGTAGGGCGCGATCGCGAGGTCCGCGATCAGCGAGTGGGCGTCCGTCGTCTCGTCCCAGCGGTAGATGCTGGTGGCGTTGCCGTAGTAGGCGATGCAGGCGTTGTCGTTGGCCGCCAGAGCATTGATGGTCGAGGACGACTCGGTGGAGGTGCTCAGGAAGCGGACCTCGCCGGTGTCGACGTCGACGCCGTAGAGCTGCCCCGAATTTGAACCGACGTAGACGTAGTTGCGGGAGGTGGCCGCGGCCGGCATGGCCGCCAACAGAGTTCCGATCCCGAGCCAGAGAGCACAGCGCCGCCAGAGAGGACCGAGCATGAGTCCAAACCTTTCCGGATCCTGGTGATCCGGCCTTTCCCCAAGGTTCGAGTGGTCAGATTCGCGACAGGACGGGCACACCGCAAGCCGCCCGTGGCCTCCATTGTACCAGCCGGTCCTGATGCCCGCGTTGCCGGAGCCGGCGACTGGAGCGACGTCCTCCTCTTCGATCTCGCGTGAGCCTCACCACCGCCACAAAACAGGGGGCGCGCCGCAGGGCGCGCCCCTCTTCTTCTTCTCCAGACAGTGCCGTCAGGAGGCCGAGCGCTGCCGCACCACCGCCTCGGTCCACCACCGCAGCTCGGCGAGGAACCGGTCCGCGCGGCCCACGAAGTCGCCGTCGGTCGGGCCGTCGTCCGAGAAGGACTGCCCGACCCGGGACACCGGCAGCGAGGCCGGGATCGGGGCCGCGCCCATGGCCAGCAGCACCAGCCGCAGCTGAGCCAGGCAGCTGATCCCACCGAAGGCGCCGGCCGACACGGTGACGATCCCCACCGGCTTGCGCTTGAGCTCCGGCAGCAGGTAGTCGAGCGCGTTCTTGAGCACGCCCGGGTAGCCGTTGTTGTACTCGGGGGTGACGATCACCAGGCCGTCGCCCGACGCCACGGCTTCGCTCAGACGGAGCACCGCCTCCGGCGAGTCATCGCGCATCCGGATTCGTTCGTCCATGATCGGAAGTGCGAGCTCCTCGAGGTCGAGGAGCTCGCTTGTGATTCCTTCCGTCATCAGCCGGCGGTGCAGCCAGCGCGCCACCTTGGGGCTCTGGCGCCCCCGGCGCACGCTGCCGAGCAGAACCGGAATGTTCAGCGTCCCGCTCATGGCACGCCGTCAGCTTTCGTCCACCGGCTGCGGCGAGTAGTAGAAGCGCTCGTCGACGATCTTGCCGTCGCGCCAGCGCTGCACCGCCACCTGGGTGAAGGCCAGCCGCGGACCGTACTGGACGTTGTGGAAGTCGAGCCACCACTGCACCATCGAGGTGTCGCCGTCGACGACGACGTTCTTGACCTCGGCGCCGTACCAGGTGGTGTTGTCGACGAAGGCCTGCTCGCGTTCGAGGTTGGCGGCGAGACCGACCGTCGGCTCGTTGTCGTTCTCGGCCATCACCACGTCGTCGGCGTAGAACTCGTTCATCGCCTCCATGATCTTGCCCTCGAGCACCATGCCGTTCAGCTTCTCCACACGATTGCGAATCAAGTCGGACATGTTCTTCTCCTTTTCGTACCGCTCGCTCAGCGAGCGTGGGTTCGGTGTTTACGACTCCGCGGTTCCGAGCCGGCGGCACAGCGCCGCCAGCTGCTGCTGCTCGGTGGCGGACAGCGTCGAGAACGCGTCCACCAGGACCTCCACCACTCGCGGGAAGACCGCGCGCACGAGATCGCGGCCGCTGGCGGTCAGGTGGACCGTGACCACGCGCCGGTCCTCGCCGTCGCGCCGCCGCTCCACCAGACCCCGTCGCTCCAGGTTGTCGACGACGGTGGTCATGTTGCCGGCGCTCTTCAGCACCTTGCCGGCGAGCTCGTGCTGGCACAGCGGACCGAGGTGGAGCAGGGCCTCGAGGGCTCCGAACTGGCTCTCGGTGAGCCCGGCGGCTCGCATCACCTCTCCCTCTCGGAGGCTCACCGCGTTGACCGCGCGGCGCAGCTTGATGTACGCGTCGAGCGCCCTTTTCTCCGCCGCGGAGCCCTGGTGCCTGGTGGCCATCTGGCGCTGTCTCCCTCTTTCAAAAAATTCGATATCGATTCAATCGATATCGAAAATCTTAACGTCACAGAGACGCCAGGCATTCCAGCGACCGACCCGGTCACCGGCGGAGACCGCGGCCCGCAGGGTTTGCGCGGCGGCTGAAAGCGGGTAGTCTCGGCGGGGGACCGGCGCCGCCCGGAGGAGGACCATGCGCACCATCATCGAGCCCTTCCGCATCAAGATGACCGAGCCGCTCAAGATCACCAGCCGCGCCCAGCGTGAGGAGGCGCTCGAGAAGGCCCACCACAACGTCTTCCTGCTCGACGCCGAGGACTGCTGCATCGACCTCCTCACCGACTCGGGCACCGGCGCCATGTCCGCCCAGCAGTGGGCGGCCATGATGCTCGGCGATGAGAGCTACGCCGGCAGCCGCTCGTGGAAGCGCTTCGAGGCGGCGGTCGGCGAGATCACCGGCATGCCGCACATCCTGCCGACCCACCAGGGCCGGGCCGCCGAGGGCATCCTCGCCGAGTGCGTGCTGAAGCCCGGTGACGTCGTCCCCAACAACAGCCACTTCGACACCACCCGCGCCAACATCGAGTACCGCGGCGCGACCGCGCTCAACCTGCCCTGCCGCGAGGCCTTCGACACCCAGCACGAGGCTCCCTTCAAGGGCAACATGGACGTCGAGGCGCTCGCCGCATGCATCGCCGAGCACGGACGCGAGAAGATCCCCTTCGCCATGGTCACGGTGACCAACAACACCGGCGGCGGCCAGCCGGTGTCGATGGCCAACCTGCGCGCCGTGAAGGAGCTGCTCGCCGGACACGGCATCCCGCTGATCATCGACGCCTGCCGCTTCGCCGAGAATGCCTACTTCGTGCGCGAGCGCGAGCCGGGTCATGAGGGCCGCCCGCTCCTGGAGATCGCGCAGGAGATGTTCGCCCTCGCCGACGGCGCCACCATGAGCTGCAAAAAGGACGGCCTCGCCAACATCGGCGGCTTCCTGGTGTGCCGCGACGGGAGCTGGGCCGAACGCTTCCGCAACCTGCTCATCCTGCGCGAGGGCTTTCCGACGTACGGAGGCCTCGCCGGCCGCGACCTCGAGGCCATCGCCGTCGGCCTCAAGGAGGCCCTCGACTACGACTACCAGGTCTACCGCCACGCCACCGTGGAGTACATGGTCCGGCCCCTGTCCGAGCTCGGCGTGCCGATGGTGCGCCCGGCCGGCGGCCACGCGCTGTTCCTCGACGCGCGCGCCATGCTGCCCGAGATGCCGCAGCTCCACTACCCGGGCATCGGCATCGTCAACGCGCTCTACCTCGCCGGCGGAGTGCGCGCGGTGGAGCTCGGCAGCGTCATGTTCGGCCATTTCGACGAGCAGGGCGTCGAGCAGCCCTCACCGCTCGAGCTGGTGCGGCTCGCCTTCCCGCGCAGGGTCTACACCCAGAGCCACTTCGACTACCTCATGGAGGTCATCGAGGAGGTGTGGAACCACCGCGACCGCATCCCGGGCCACCGCATCACCTCGCAGGCGAAGCAGCTGCGCCACTTCACCTGCCACTTCGAGCCGATGGGTTGAGACCCCGGAAATCCTCAGACGTCCGCGATCGCCAGGCCCAACATCTGGACGAAGTCGGCCACCCGCTTGGTCCACACCAGCCGGACCGGCTTCTCGCCGCCCTCGGAGTCGCGCAGCGTGTACTCCGCCGCCGGGTTGAGGACCTCCTTGCCGATGTACATGGCGCCGACCCCGGTGCCGCTGCGGTCGCGGAGGATCAGGGGCAGGGTCTTCTCGTTGCCGCGGGCATCGGTGGTCACCAGCTTGACGTAGCTGAAGCTCGGCGTGCGTCCGAGGTCGCGCCGCTCGTCGGACTCGGTCATGGGTGGCTCCTTCTCCCCGCCGCAGAAGCACCCGGCGGGCACGCTGCGGTCCGCCGGGCCCTCGTCGGTCGCCGCCGGCATCGCGGCAGCCTGGATGTCATGCGCCGATTGTAGCCCGCCCGGCGTGCCAAATCGAGTCGGCGGCGGGGACCCCGCCCGCCGCGAGGCCCCGACCGGCGCCGAGGCCCGCCGACGGGATACCATGGCGCGAGCTGACGGGCTGCTGATGAGAATTTTCGACGGCTCCGACCACGCGCCGCGCAGCGCCGGCACCAACCGGCTGGCGGTCGTGCGCCGCGCCATCTCCGGGTACCTGTACCGACACTCGGTGCTCGTCGACGAGCTGCCCGAGCCGCGGCGCCCCAACGCGCTGGCGCAGATCGAGTCGGGTACCTGCAGCGACGCCCCCTCGGAGGAGCTGTGCGTCCTGTCCTACAACATCCAACGCGGCGAGCGCTCGGCGCGGGCCGCCGACTCGTTGCGGGCGGCGGTCGAGGCACACCGTCCGCACCTGATCCTGTTGCAGGAGGCACCGGTGGAGTTCTTCCGCGACCGGGCTTCGGCCGAGCTCCTCGCCGGCCGCGACCTCTTCTTCGCGCCCTTCCACCAGGTCGACCGGCCCGACCGGCGGTACCCGTACCGGCTCTATGGTCAGCTCACCGCGAGCACCTGCCCCCTGCGGAACCACCAGGTCATCGAGCTGCCCACGGTCAACCCGAGCACCCTCGGACCGGCGCACACTCTCAAGCGCATCGCCCTCTATGCCGAGATGGAGGCGGCTGACGGACGGGTGGTGGGACTGGTGAACGTCCACAACGAGCCCTTCGCCCGCGGCCGCGACCGCCGGCTGCAGCACCAAGCCTTCCTCGAGGTGGTGGAGCAACGGGCGCCCGACGTCGCCGTCTGCTGCGGCGACTTCAACCCGACCTTCAGCCAGCGCGGCGAGCCCGGGATCCGGCTGTTGGAGGACGCAGGTTTCGCCAATGCCTTCGCGCACCGCCGGCGCACGCTCGACACCTGCCTCGCCCGCGGCCATGCCGGCTACCTCGAGGCATTGCGGCTGCCGCTCGCCGGCTCCGACCACCGCCCGATCGTGGTCCGGCTGCGGCTTTGATCCGGGCGCCCGCACACCCCACCCCCGATCGGAGTACACTGATCGGCCATGATTCGTCCCGCCACCGTCCACGACCTCGAGCAGCTTCTTGCGCTGGAGGAGCGCTGCTTCGCCACCGACCGCATCACCCGGCGCCGCTTCCGCCACCTCCTGACCCGGGCCAATGCCCGCACGCTGGTCGAGGACGAGGGCGGCCGCCTCCTCGGCTACGCCCTGGTGCTCTTTTCCCGAGGCACCGCGCTGGCGCGCCTGTACTCCATCGCCGTGGACGGCGAGGCGCGCGGCCGCGGCATCGCGCGGCGGCTGCTCGCCGCCGCCGAGGCCGAGGCCGTCGCCCGCGGCTGCGTGTCCATGCGCTCCGAGGTACGGCGCGACAACACCGCCTCCCTGACGCTCTTCCGTTCGAACGGCTACCGCCAGTTCGACGAGGTGGAGGACTACTACGAGGACCACATGGATGCGCTCCGCTTCGAGCGCACTCTGGCGCCGCAGCTCGAGTTGACCAGCGCCCGCGTCCCCTACTACCCGCAGACCACCGACTTCACCTGCGGTCCGGCCTGCCTGATGATGGCCATGAAGGCGCTCGAGCCGCAGCGCGACCTCGACCGCCGGCTGGAGCTGCGTCTGTGGCGTGAGTCCACCTCGATCTACATGACCTCGGGACACGGCGGCTGCGGACCCTTCGGGCTCGCGGTGGCCGCCCACGACCAGGGGTTCGACGCCGAGCTCTTCGTCAAGCAGCGCGGGCCCTTCCTGGCCGAGACCGTGCGGCACCCGGCCAAGAAGGAGGTCATCCGCATCGTCGAGGAGGACTACCTGGACCGCATCGGCGAGCTCGGCATCCCCGTCCACCGCCGCCCGGCGCGCTTCCCGGAGGTGCAGGAGCTGTTCGAGGCCGGCGGTATCCCGCTGGTCCTCATCAGCTCGTGGCGCATCTACCAGGAGCGCTTCCCGCACTGGGTCGTGATCACCGGCTTCGAGCAGCGCTTCATCTACGCCCACGACCCGTTCGTCGACTCGAGCGAGGGCGAGACCGTGGCCGACTGCGTCAACATGCCCATCGCACGCGCGGAGTTCGAGCGCATGGCGCGCTACGGTCGCTCGGGTCAGCGCGCCGTGCTGGTGGTGTGGCCGCGCCGGCGCAACCACGGCAGCCACGTGAAGCCGAGCAGGGGCAGGCCGAAGGCAGCCAGCACGAGGGGCAGCGGCGGCGGGGCGGCGGCACCGGCGGACAACAGCAGCCAGACCAGGTAGGCGGCGTACACCGCGAGAAAGAGCCCGCCCTCCCAGCGTTCCACCCTGCGGCCGCTGAGAAACACCGGCACGCAGGCGGCGGCGACGAGCACCATCACCGGCAGATCGAAGCCGAGCGCCATGGGCGCGACCTCGATCCCGGTCCGCGCCACCACCGAGCTGGCGCCGAGCACGGCCAGGAGGTTGAAGATGTTGGAGCCGACGACGTTGCCGACGGCGATGTCGGTGTGGCGGCGGACGGCGGCGACGACCGAGGTGGCCAGCTCGGGCAGCGAGGTGCCGGCGGCCACCAGCGTCAGGCCGATGATCAGCTCGCTGACCCCGAGCGACCGCGCGATGCCGGCGGCGCCGTCCACCAGCCACGCCGCCCCCCACACCAGCAGGGCGAGGCCGGTGAGAACCAAGGCGATGTCGCGGCCCAGCCGCCGGCGCGGCGGCGGCAGGTGGAGCCCGTCGCTGACCCGTTCCTCGAGCTCCGGTCCGGCCCCGCGGCCGGCCCGCACCGTGAACACGGAGTAGGCCACGAGCCCCGCCAGCAGCAACCCGCCCTCCCACCTCGAAAGCCGCCCGTCGGAGGCGAGGGCCCATGCCGCCAGCGACAGCGCGACCATCACCGGCACATCGACACGCACCAGCTGGCGGTCGACGGCCAGCGGCGCGATCACCGCCGCCAGGCCGAGGATCACCAGCACGTTGAACAGGTTGGAGCCGACCACGTTGCCCACCACGATGCCGGGCTCGCCGCGTGCCGCGGCCACCAGGCCGGTCACCAGCTCGGGCGCGCTGGTGCCGAAGGAGACGACGGTCAGGCCGATCACCAGCGGGCTGATGCCGAGCGCCAGGGCGGCGGACGCGGCGCCGCGCACCAGCAGCTCGGCGCCGATGACCAGCAGCCCCAACCCGGTCGCCAGCACCACGACGTCGAGGAGGCTCATGATCGATGGGCCAACCCTGCAGCCGCCTCGAGACGGCGCAGGAAGGACTGCATGATCCGGTCGTAGAGGCCGTCCTTGAGGACCAAGTCCTCCACCCCGTGCTCGACGTTGGGGTTGTCGTTGACCTCGATCACCCGCCAGCCGCTCTCGAGCTGCTTGAGGTCGACGCCGTAGAGGCCGTCGCCGATGAGATTGGCGGCGCGCACCGCGAGCTCCAGGCCGTCCGCGGGCACCTCCTCCAGAGCCATCACCTGCCAGCGCCCGTAGCGCACGCGGCCGGTCTCCGGCTCGTGCTTGAGGACCTGCCAGTGCTTCGGCGCCATGAAGTACTTGGCGGCGAAGAGCGGCCGCCGGTCGAGGACGCCGATCCGCCAGTCGAACTCGGTGGGGATGAACTCCTGCAGCAGCAGCAGGTCCGAGACCTTGAACAGGGCGTCGAGCTGCGGCTGCAGCTCGCCGGCATTGTCGGCCTTGAAGACGCCGAGCGAGGACGAGCTGTCCGGCTGCTTGACGATGCACGGGAAGCCGAGGGCTGCCGCCGCCGCGGCGGCGTCGTCGCGGTGAACGATGCGGGTGGCGGGCACCGGGATGCCCCTGCGGGCGAGCAGCTCGTGCAGGAAGACCTTGTTGGTGCAGCGCAGGATCGAGTTCGGGTCGTCGATCACCACCATGCCCTCGGCGGCGGCTCGCCGGGCGAAGCGGTACGTGTAGTGGTTGACCGCGGTGGTGGCGCGGATGAAGAGGGCGTCGAACTCGAGCAGGCGTCCGTAGTCGGCGCGGCCGATGACCTCGACCTCGATCCCGATCCGGTCGGCGGCGGCGGCGAAGCGCTCGACGGCGTCCGGGTCGGAGGGCCTGGTGAGCTCCTCCGGGTCGTAGAGCATGGCGAGGTCGAAGCGCGAGGCCCGTGTCGGCGGCTGCGGCCGGTACCGGCGCGAGAAGAAGGTCTGCGCGCTGTCGAAGGCGAGCGCGCGGTCGGCGTCGGCGATGGCGCTGGTGGGAATGGCGCTGACGCGGTCGAGCTCCCACTGCTCGGTGCGGCTGAAGCGCGCGCGCAGGAAGGGCGCGGTGAACTGCCGGAACAGCGCCGACGCCAGGCGCTCGTGCTCGCGCGACGCGGTGCGGCCGAAGAACACGTCGAGCGAGAAGCGCTCGCCCTCGACCGCGGCCAGGCCCCTCTTGATCACATCCTCGAGCTCGTCCGAGGCCATCCGCACCACCGCCGGGGAGCGCAGGTCCTGCATGGTCATCACGGTGGGGATCGGTTTGTGGCCGCGCGCCTCGGCGACCAGCGACACGTAGTAGCCGAAGGCCTGGTAGCGGTAGTGGCGGCAGAGGTTGAAGACCTTGGCGTGCCGCAGGGCCGCGAACTCCGGCTCCATCAGGTACTGGCGGGCGGTGATGAGCCGCGCCCCTTCGAGCTCGAGCGGCCAGTCGCCCTCCTGGGTCACGACGACCAGGGTCTGCATGGACGTGGGTTCCTCTCCGGGCGCCACCATAGCCGAAGGACCCTTTCCCCACAACCGCACGAGTCGAACCCGCCCCCGCGCGAAGGGTCCGCGGCCCTGGCACGGGTTGCGCGCTCTCGCGACCGGCCAGCACGACCCGACGCCCACGACCGTCGCCCGCCGTCCAGCGGGTGGATCCAGGCGCGAGACCGGTATGATGCAGCGTCGAAATCACCTCCGGTACGGGATGGGGGCGGGATGCTGTCCAACGTGGGCGCGTGGTGTGCGAAGCAGTTCAAGCGGTGGCTGCCCGACCCCTTCGTCTTCGCCGTCCTGTTGACGATCGCGACCGCCGGCGCGGCGATGGCGTGGGTCGGGGCGAGCCCGGCCGAGGTGGTCTCCGGGTGGTACGACGGCTTCTGGATGCTGCTCGCCTTCGGCATGCAGATGGTGCTCATCCTGGTCACCGGTTACGCCATCGCCCTGTCGGCGCCGGTGGCCGGGCTGATCGACCGCCTGGCGGCCCGGATCACCCGGCCCGAGCCGGTGTACCTCGCCGTGCTGGTGGCTGGCGGGCTGCTGGTGCTGGTGAGCTGGGGCTGGGTCGTCCTGACGGCGGTCCTCGGCCGCGAGCTGGCGCGTCGGGTGCACGGCGTCAACTACCCCTTTCTGGTCGCCTGCGCCTACCTGTCGTCGAACGCCTGGGTGGTCGGCCTGTCGAGCACGATCCCCCTGCTCCTCAACACTCCCGGGAACTTCCTCATCGAGGCCGGCCTCCTGACGGAGACCATCCCGACCTCCGCCACCCTCGGCAGCCCCCTCAACCTGGTGGTGATGGCCCTCTACCTCGTGGTAACCCCGACCGTCATGTGGTTGTCGCGGCCGCGCACCGCGGCTGTCGAGCTGAAAGACCTCCGCACCGGTCCGATCGCCGGGCGCGAGACCACGGTGGCCGAAGAGGCCGAGGCGACGCGGCAGCCCGGGTCCGGCTTCTCGGACCGCGCGAACAACAGCGCCGCACTTCAGATGGTCGTGGTCGGCATGGGGCTCTCCTACCTCGCGCTCCACTTCGCGCGCCGGGGATTCGAGCTCGACCTCAACATCATGATCTTCACCTTCCTGATGTTCGGACTGCTGCTCCACCGGACCCCGATCCGCTACGTGACGGCGATGGCCCGGGCCTGCTCCAACATCTCGGGGATCGTCTTCCAGTACCCCTTCTACGCCGGCATCATGGGCATCATGATGGGCACCGGGCTCGGCAAGGCGATGGCGGTGTGGATGGCCTCGAGGGTCACTCTCGAGACGATCCCGGTGGCCGCCTACGTCCTCGGCGCAGCGGTCAACTTCTCCATCCCCTCGGCCGGCGGAGAGTGGGCGGTGATCGGGCCGCCGCTGGTCGAGGCGGTGCGCACACTCGCCGGCCCGGCGGAAATCGGGGCGATCAACCGTCACGTCGCCCGCGTCGCCATGGCGGTGGCCTACGGCGAGTCGCTCACCAACCTGCTGCAGCCCTTCTTCCTGCTCACCGTCCTGCCGGTGATGGGCGCGGGCGTCCGCCTCCAGGCGCGAGACCTGATGGGCTACGTTTTCGTGCCCTTCCTGGCACTCTTCGTGCTCATCGGCACCGCCGTGGCCCTGATGCCGATGTGACGGCCCGGCGCCGGGGGGCAGGGCCCGCCTTCCGCCGCACGATCGGCGCGCTCCGGCCGGGGCCTCGTCTCAGCCGGCCGATGCAGCAGGCGCCGCCTCGTCCGCAGGCGCGAAGACCTCCTCGAGGATGTAATCGGCGACCGCTCGGTACTGGTGCTCCTGCATGGCGATCGGCGGCATCTCGGGGTAGTCGGGCCGCCTCCTGCCCGGTGACCGCACCCAGGCGATGAGCCCGTCGGGATTGCCCGCGTAGATGTCGACGATCTCCTTCAGGGGCGGGCCGACCCGCTTTTCCAAGCGGTCGTGGCAGGCCATGCACACCGAGCGGAAGGTGCGCTCGCCGGGCGACGCCGTCACCTCGATCTCGCCGAGGCGGGGGACGCCGGCGGCGAGCCGCATCTCGGCGCCGAGGGCGGCGGTCCGGAAGGCCTCGGTGTGGGCGGCCACCATGGCGCGGTGCGGTGCCAGCACCTCCTCGCGGTAGAGGTGGCGCGAAAAGGCCATCAGCCCCACCGTGCAGCCGAGGATGGCCACCACCGCCCAGTAGCGGGCGCTCAGCGGACCGCGCTCTCCCATCTCGCGCCACAGCAGGACCAGGGCGACGGCGCCGAGGCCGACCGCGAGGGTGAGATTGCCGATCATCAGCCACGAGAAGCCGCCCGCCGGCAGGGTCATCAGGACCAGCGGGCCGGCCACGATCTGCAGACCGGTGGCGCCGAAGGCCGCGGACAGGAGCTCGCGCCGGACCTCGCAGCGGTCGAGGCCGGGCAGCTCGTCCTCGAAGGGAAAGCTCCTCCGGCACAGCCATCCGGCGAGGAAGAGCGCGGTCACGGCCAGCGAGGCGAGCACGAAGTGCAGGTATCGCGGCACGACGTTGGGCAGCAGCGCCGCCGACAGGAAGCCCTCCACCTCGAGCCAGCGCTCGGGGAACAGCATGAGGTTGATGTTGGCGAGGAAGATGAACGGCACCGCCAGCAGGATCAGCGCGCCGGCGGCGCCGATCGCCAGGTGCAGGCCCTTGCGGTCGCCGAG
>CAZMED010000080.1:0-12590 GCA_964565045.1 uncultured Thermoanaerobaculia bacterium | reverse complement strand
TCCATCCTTCCCCCCGGAGGAACCGATGACGAGCCGTTTGAATACCGCCGGATCATCAGACCGTGGGGGTGGGCGGGAACGTGTAACGTTCCAACGTTCCAACGTTCCAACGTCCCACCGCCGGGCCCGCCCTTGACCGGTACCGGGCGACCGGTCATAGTGCGGCGACCATGACCCCGACCGAACCAGAGCAACCCGGCGCCGTCGAGGGGACCGAGCCCCGAGCCCCGGTGTCGCTGGTGGTGGCCCACCCCGGCCACGAGCTGCTGGCCTACGCCTGGATGGAGCGGCTCCGGCCCGAGGTGCTCGTCGTCACCGACGGCTCCGGCCGCGACGCCGAGCCGCGGATCGAGGCCTCGGCGCGGCTGTTGGCGGGCGGGCTCGGCGTGCCGGGCCCGGTGTTCGGCAGGTGCTCCGACCGCGAGCTGTACGACGCGCTCCTGGCTGGCCGCTTCCGCCCCTTTCTCGATCTCCGGGACGAGCTCGCCCGCCACTGGCTCGAGCGCGGCGTGCGGACCGTCATCTGCGATGCGTACGAACGCCGGATCCTGATGCACGACGCCGTCCACCTCACGGTGGAGGCATCCGTCTTGAGCGCGCGCTCTGCGGGTGCGGAGGTCGATCTCCTGGAGCTGCCGATCCACCTCGGGGCCGACGAGCCGCGCCCCGGCGACCCGCAGCGAGCGGCGATCCTCACCGCCTCCGATGCGACGCTCGAGCGCAAGATCTCCGCGGCGCGCGCCTACGGGTCCGCGGTCGTCCGGCACGAGGTCGACGAGTTCCTGCGCCGGCGCGGCGTGGACGGGTTTCGGGCCGAGGCCCTCTTGCGGCCGTCGCGGCGCGCGCCCGAGAAGCTCGAGGCCGAGCCCCGGCCGGAGTGGGAGGCCCACGGCGACCGCCTCGTCGCCGAGGGCGTGTACGACCGAGTCATCCGCCTCCGCGAGCACGTCGTGCCCCTGGCGCGGGCGCTGGCCGTCGTGCGGCCGCCGGTCTGAGGACGGCCGGGCCCGCCGTGAGGATCCTGATTACCAACAACACGCTGGCCGAGCGGGCCGGCACCGAGCTCTACGTCCGCGATGTGGCGATGGCGCTCCTGCGGCGAGGGCATGCTCCCATCGCCTACAGCCAACTCCTGGGCGACGTCGCGGCCGAGTTGCGCGCGGCCAGCGTGCCGGTGGTGGACGACCTCCGGCGCGTCACCGAGCCCCCCGACGTCATCCACGGCCACCACCACCTCGAGACGATGACGGCGCTTCTGCACTTCCCGGGCGTGCCGGCGGTTTTCTTCTGCCACGGCTGGCTGCCCTGGCAGGAGGCGCCGCCGAGCCACCCCGCCATCGTCCGCTACGTGGCGGTGGACGAGCTGTGCCGGCGGCGGCTGCTGGACGAGGGCGGCGTGCCTTCCAACCGGACGGAGCTGCTGCTCAACTTCGTGGACCTCGACCGCTTTCGGCCGCGGCCGACGCTGCCGGCCGTGCCGCGGCGGGCCCTTCTCCTGGCCAACGCCACCGGTCCGGGGGAGCAGGTGGAGCAGGTGAGGAGGGCGTGCGCCGCCGCCGGCGTCGACCTCGAGGTGGTCGGCACCTCGACCGCCAACCCGACGCCTGCTCCGGAGCGGCTGCTGCCGGCGTACGACCTGGTCTTCGCCAAGGGGCGGACGGCCCTCGAGGCCATGGCCGTGGGGTGCGCGGTGATCCTGTGGTCGCCGGGCGGGTCGGGGCCCCTGGTCGACGCCGCGAGCTGGCACGAGCTGCGCCCCCTGAACTTCGGCCTGCGGGCCCTGTCGGGGCCCGGGACCGCGGACGCGCTCGCCGCGCAGATCGCCAGGTACGACGCAAAGGACGCGGCTGCGGTCGGCGCGCTGGTGCGTCGCGAGGCCGGCCTGTCGGATGCCGTCGATCGTCTCCTGGCGCTGTACGCGAGCGTCCAGGGTTCTCCCGTCGGGAGCGCGGACGAGGCGGGGCGGGCGGCGGCCCGGTACATCCGGGGCCTGGCGCCGGCCATCAAGGAGAACGAGGGCCTGCGCACGCAGCGCGATGCCGCTCTCGCCGAGTCGGCCCGGTGGCGGGCCCGGGCCGAGGAGGTGGAGGAGCTCCACCGGAAGCTGCAGGCGGTCGAGGCCGAGATGCGTGGGCTGCTCGCCGACCTCGAGGCGTCACGGAGCGCAGCGGACGAGCACGCGGCGGCGCTCGAGGCCGAGGTCGCGGCTCGGACGGCGGAGGCCGCGTCCATCCGGGAGGAGCTGGCCCGGGCCTACGGCACCCTCACCTGGAGACTCCGCGAGCGGGTCCTTTCGGGACGCGCCGGTCGTCTCGTGCAGCGGCTTCTCCGCCGCCGCCGGTAGAGCACCCTCCCGCTGACCGGGCGCGCGGCCGAAAGCGATCGAACGAGGAACGTCGGAACGGTGAACGTCTGCCGCTGACGGGAAGGCGTGGGGTGTGGGACGGTCGAATTCGGATTTCGAACTTCGGCCGACCCAGTTGAACCACGGAGGCACAGAGAATCCACAGAGAGAAATCACGACGTCCGTACACGATGCTCTCTGGATGGTCCTGCGATGAGTCAGAAAAGCCTCGGTGCGGCTCTGTGATCTCTGTGCCTCTGGGGTTCGGACGATCCCTCGAGTCAACTGGCAAGAACGACCCGACTTGGCCATGCCGCGATCGCGCTGCCTCCGGCTGCCCCGGTCGCTGTCACGGACACTGCCCTCTGAACCTGCCGCTGCCACTGCCTTCTACCGCTGTCACTGAACCTGAGATCGGGCACGGAGACGGAGACGGAGACGGAGACGGAAACGGGTCGTATCGCATGCCTGCACCTCCTGCAGTTCCGGACGAGCCCAACGTTCGGAGGCTGCGCTACACCCGATTGCGCAGCATCAGCTCCCTGGGGTGGGGCTCGAGGTAGAGCTGGCCCTTGAGGTAGTCGATGCCGTGCTTGGCGACGTGGTGGCGCAGCAGGGTGATGGGCACAACCAGCGGCACGAGGTCCTGGCGGTAGTCCTCGATCAGGGCCACCGCCTCCTGCTTCTCGAAGGGGTCGAGCACCTGCTTCAGGTAGCCGAGCACGTGGAACAGAACGTTGGCGTGGCGCTTGCGGGTCGCCCGGGTCTGCAGCACGCGGTGGAACTCCTCCTCGTAGGAGCGGAAGAGCTCGGCGTCGGGGATCTTCCCGGCCGAGGCCACGATCTGTCCGAGGCGCCGGTAGCCGGCCTCGTTGTGGGCCCTGAGCAGCAGCTTGTGGGCGGTGTGGAAGGCGATCAGGCTGCGCCGCGTGAGGCCGCGGCGGACCAGGGTCCGCCAGCGGTGGCGGCAGAAGACGTGCTCGATGAAGCGCTCGCGCAGGTGGGGGTCGTTGAGGCGGCCTTCCTCCTCCACCGGCAGGTTGGGCCATTTCTCGAGCAGGATCCTGGCGAAGACGCCGACCCCCTCCTTGGACGGCATGCCGCCCTTGCCGAAGACCTTGACCCGCTCCATGCCGCAGCTCGGGGAGGCGCGCTTGAGGATGTAGCCGTCGAGGTCCTTCGCCATCAGCTCCTCGACCTTGGCGTGGGAGTAGACCTCCATCTTCTCGGTGAGGTCCTCACCCGACTTCGGCTCCACCAGCCGCGGCTGGGGTTCGCCCTGCACGAGGTGGATCGAGGGCCGCGGCACGCCGAGGCCGATGTCGAGCTCGGGGCACACCGGGACCCATTTGAACCACTCTCCCAGCACGTCGGTGAGGTAGCGGTCGCGCTTGTGTCCGCCGTCGAAGCGGACCTTGGCGCCGAGCAGGCACGACGAGATCCCGAGCCGGATCGGCTCCTCGTCGTGCCAGGCCTTCCACGAAGGCTCGGGGAGTGGCTGCTGTGTCATGCCGCCATCATGCCACCATCGGGCCGCTTCGAGGAGGGGGCCCCCCCGGGCCGGGGCGGCTCCAGGGTCCGAACCGGCGTCGGTGGCCGACGGAGAGCCGCGCACCGAAGACCGCGAGACCGAGGATCATCATCGTGGGGAGGACGATGTGAGGGACGTACCAGGCCCGGGCGTCGAAGGCGAGGGGCAGGTCGAGGCTGAGGACGAAGAAGATGTGCGAGGCCGCCGTCCCGACGAGCCCGAACCGTACCACGGCCAAGGTCTGTGCGGTGGCCAGCAGGAAGGTCGCGGGCACCATCGACCAGCTGCGGAGAAAGATCAGCGACGGAAGCAGCGCATACAGCAGCCACAAGGCCGCGATGGCGAGCGCCCTGCGCTGCAGCAGGCGCAGCAGGAGCAGGTAGGCGGTGGTGACGAGAAGAGCGAAGAACAGCGCGCTGACGATGTTTTGAAGGGCCGCCGTCGCGATGAGGTGCCGCGCTCCCGTCAAGGTGCTCCACTCGATGGTCGCCAGGGGCGGCGCATGCACGCCCTCGATCCATAGCGGCAGCCTGTTGGTGAGCAGGACCGACACGGTGTGCAGGAGCCCCAGCAGCCCGCCGATGAGGACGTCCCGACCGACCAGCGGGTCCCTCCACCCGCCGGCCAGCAGGCGGCTCCAGGCCACCACCAGGTGCGGCGACGTGCGACGAAGGGCCGGCTCGATGGCGATGTAGAGCAGCCACATCAGACCGGCCCGAAACGCGGCGTCGGCGATGATCCGTGCCATGAGCCGGTACTCGCCGCCGAGGTCGGCAACATGGTCGGCGCCGAGCAGCCCGGCGCCGATCGACACCACCAGCACGCCCATTGCCAGGCGTGCCGCTCCCCGGCGGTCACCGCGGCCGAGCTGGAGGTTGCGGCGGGCGAGGGCGGCCGCCGCCACGATCGCACCCCCCGCCACCACGAGCAGGATGAGGAGCCCTGCGGTGGTCTGGGCGCGGATCGCCTCACCGGCCGCCAGCGGCGGCGGCGCCCACGGACCGGCGACATCGAAGAAGACCACACGGCCGCGGTGCGCGGCGGACTCGATCCGGAGCCCGAGGTCGGCGCCGGGCCGCGGCGGCGCGGCCCACGCCCGCAGCTCGTCGGCGAAGACGGGCGGCGAGTGGAGCGGCGTTTCGGGAGCCAGAGCGTCCGGCTCGAACCCGGCCCGCTCGAGGAGCGCCCGCCACGGAGGCTCGACGCCGCGGCCTTCGTGCGTGGCCTCGGGAACGACCACGAGCCTGCGGAGCCGGCCAGCAGCGTCGAGCAAGACCAGGGCGTCGCCGGTAATCGCGAGCGGCGGCGACTCGGCCGTGACGGCCGTACCATGGGACGGCACGATGGGTCGGGGTGAACGCCGGTACCAGAAACGGAGGACGGCGTCCGGGTCGGCCGCCTGCCGCCGCCGGAAATCGGACCCGGTTTCGAGGCCCTCGTAGAACCTCCAGTCCGGCTCGAAACCGAACGCGCTGGCGGCGTCCTCGCGGCCCCAGCCGGCCGCCTCGAGAACGCTCCTCGCCCGGTCCTCGAGGACCGCTGGCGGCGTGGCGACCTCGACCGAGCGGATGAGCCGCACGGAATCGGCGAGCCCTGCGATCAGAGCGACGAGCGCCACGACCGCTGCCACGGCAGCCATTGCGGCCGCCGGCGTCAGGGTGCCCGTGGTCGGTGCGGCGGCGACCATCTCCGGCGAGGGCGTCTCTCCGGCCGCTAAGGCTGCAGCGAGGGGGTCGCCGCCCGGGAGGGCGGCCGCGACCTGAAGCGCGCTGTGGGGTCGCCTGGCCGGCTCGGGCTCGAGGCAGCGGAGGACGACGTGGTCCACGGCGGGATCGAGGTTGGAGACCACCGCCGACGGTGGCGGGAGGGCGTGGGTGCCGTGATCACCGGCCGCGAGGGCCCGTCGGCCCGTGAAGAGCTCGTACAGCACGAGGCCGAGCGCGTAGATGTCCGAGCGGGAGGTCAGCTCCCGACCCTCCTGTTGCTCGGGGGACATGTAGGCGGGGGTTCCGGCGCGAGGTTCCTGACGGAGCTCCCCGGCGAGGCCGGCGAGCCCGAAGTCGGTGAGGCGCGCGCGGCCGCGGCCGTCGAGCATGATGTTGGCCGGCTTGAGATCGCGGTGGAGCACGCCGGCGTCGTGCGCCGCGGCAAGGCCCGCGCACAGCTGGCGCGCGATCTCCAGTGCCTTGTCCTCCGGCAGTCGGCCGATGCGGCGCAGCAGCGCCGACAGGTCCTCGCCGTCGATGTACTCCATGGTCAGAAAGGCGTGCCCGTCAGCTTCGCCGAAGTCGAAGACCCGGCAGACGTTGGGGTGGGAGACCTGGCGGGCGACCCGGACCTCGCGGTGGAACCGGGCGAGGGCTGCGCCGTCGTGAAGGAGCTCGTCGGGAACGAACTTCAGGGCGACGGTCTGTTGAAGCTTGAGATCTTCCGCCCGGTAGACCTCGCCCATCCCGCCGCGGCCGAGCAACCCGACGATCCGGTAACGACCGGCGAGCACATCGCCGGCAACGAAGCGGCTGCCGTCGATGCTCGACCGGGAGGTGACGCCTCCGGGGCTGACGTGCCTCGCCGGGCTCCGAACGACCTCTGACGGGGCCACGGTCGGCGCGAGCGCTTCGTCGCATCGCGGACAGCGCTCGAGTCCGGACGCGACCTCGTTCAGACAGAGTGGGCAACGGTTCATCTGAGATTGAATCTTAACAAAAGAACCACATTCGCCTCGACAGTGGGGGGGTCCTGCCGGTCTTCGAGCCCGGCGCCGATCAGGAAGCGGGACCGGATTTCAGGAGGGGAGCGACCGCAAGTCGTGGACACGGCGCTCGGCCAGGAGCGCGAGGGCGACGGCGAGGACGCCGGTGGCGAGACCCGCGACGACGTCCGTGAGCCAGTGGATGCCGAGGACCACGGTCGAGATGATGACCAGGAGACCGAGGCAGAGCGCCGCCCAGCGGTGGCGCAGGCGGTGGACGAAGCCGAGGCCCACCGCCAGGGTGGTCAGCGAGACGTGGAAGCTCGGGAAGCAGTTGTCGAGGCCCGAGATGGGACGGAAGGCCTCGATCAGCGCGGGCGCCCACAGATCGGACAGCAGGATGGCGCCCGAGTCCGGCCACGCCCAGCGCTCGGGGACCGGGAAGAAGAGGAAGAACGGCAGGCTGACGACATAGGCGGCGGCGCAGGCCAGCGCGAAGCGGGCGAACGGTTGCGGGCTCGGCCGACGGGCCAGCGACCAACCGGTGGCGGCCACCAGCAGCAGCGGCAAGAAGAAGTACGCGATCGAGTAGCCGTAGACCACCAGCGGCGACGCCGCGTCCCATCCCTCGAGGGTGATCGAGCCCTCGAACCAGTGCGCGGCGCGGGCGAGTGCGAAGCCGAGCTCGCGGCCGAGCCCGCTGCGGTCGCGGACCGCCGTCTCGACGGTGGTCTCGACGAGGTTGATCGTGAAGACCGCGACCAGCAGCAGCAGCGCGGTGCGGTGGCGGCCGAGGGCGCGACCGAGCCGGGCGGCGAGACGGCGCCCGCCCGCCGACGGGAGAGCCATCCGTGCGGCGGCGGCCTCGTCCGAGCTGGCGCCCGCGCTGGTGAGCTCGCGGCGCAGGATCCGCAGCTGCTCGTGCAGGCTCTGCACGGACTGCAGGCGTTCCGCGGGGTCCTTCTCCAGGCAGAGCTCGATGGCGAGCTCGAGGTGGCGCGGCACGTCGCCCCGCGCCGCAGAAACCGGCGGCGGTCGGTGGCTCAGGATCGCGCCCATCACCGACGCCGGGCTCGATCCCTTGAAGGGACGCTCGCCGGTCAGCATCTCATACAGGATGATGCCGAGCGAAAACAGGTCCGACCGGCCGTCGATGGCGGCGCCGCGCACGTGCTCGGGCGACATGTAGGGGATGGTGCCGATCAGCATGCCGTCGCTGGTCAGGCGCTCGAAGTCGGAGCGCGGTCGGTCGGCCAGGGTGGCCCCCTCGAAGCTCGCTTCGTGCGGCTCGTCGAGCCTCTTGGCGAGCCCGAAGTCGAGCACCTTGAGCCGCCCCGACCCGGTGATCATGACGTTGTCGGGCTTGAGGTCGCGGTGGGTGATGCCGGCGGCGTGCGCGACCGCCACCGCCTCGGTGAGCTGCACCGCAAGGCGCAGGAACTCCGGGAACGGCAGGCCGCCGCGCGGGATCACCTCGCGCAGGGTCCGCCCCTCGACCAGCTCCATGGCGAGGAAGTGGACGCCGCCGCTTTCCTCGACGCCGTGGATGGTGACGATGTTGGGGTGGTTGACGGCCGCCACGGCGCGCGCCTCGGTGCGAAAGCGCTGCAGGCGCTCGGCGTCGGTGACGGCCTCGGCCGGCAGCACCTTGAGCGCGACACGGCGGGCGAGCCGGGTGTCCTCGGCGAGGAAGATCTCGCCCATGGCGCCGCCCCCGATACGCTCGACCACCCGGTAGTGGGCGAGCATGGCGCCGACGAGCGGCCGTGACGGACCACCGCCGCTCACGACACCATGGTCTCCTCGTCCCGCGGCCCGCGTCCCGGCCGACTCCGGCGCGCCGACGCCACGGCCGCCGCCGCGGCCAGGACCAGAAGGCCGATGAACGCGGCGGTGGCGGCGCGGAAGATTCGGTTGGGCGGCGTCACCCGCAGCTGGTAGACACGGTAGGAGACGTTGCTCATCGGGTCGAGCTCGAGGGCGCCGCTGCCGGCGCGCCGGAAGTCGTCGGCTTCGAGCTCGTGGGTGAACAGGCCCGACGAACGGACGCGCACCGGGAACAGCGGTCCGGCGCGGAAGCTGTTGCGCTCGGGATCGAGCCAGGTGATGCGCTGCACCGGCACCTCGCCGGCCCGCGCCATGGCCAGAGTCGAGTCGCGGATCACGATCGGCTGGCGGCCGCTGTAGGGCCACACGGCGCGGATGCGGTGCAGCCGGCCCTGCATGAGGGTCACGATGCGCCGCGTCAGGTCCTCGGCGTCGAGGAAGCTGAGCGGAAAGACCTGGTCCTCGATCTCGGTGCCCGGCAGGGCGCTGCGCAGGCGGGCGGCGCCGTCGTGGATGCGGTCGACGGTCCACACGTAGTCGATGTGCTGGTGGAAGTCCGCGTCGTACAGCACGAACTCCATGCCGGAGAGCCGCACGGCGTGCCGCGCCGCCTCGAGCATGGCCGGCGTCGCCGCCCTTTCGCCGGGCGCCGCGCGGACCTCGACCGTCACCGGAGCCACCTGCTCCCGCGCCAGCCAACGCAGGTGGGCGAGCGCGTTGCGGGCCCCGGGCGCGTCGACGATGTCGACCCAGCGCGCGAAGTCGCCGACCGCGATCTCGGCCGGCGGCATGCCGCGGATCGCCGCCCGCAGCCGCTCCTTGAGCTCGTCGGGCGCCCCCCGGGAGCACACCAGCATGTCGTTGGGGATCGGCGACGGCAGCCGGGCGAAGACCACCGCCCGGGCCGCGGCGGCGTCCTCGGTGCTGCCCGAGGCCGCCACGAAGCGGCTCAGGGTGCCGTCCCACACCGCGGCCAGGTCCGCCTCCCCGCGCGCCACGGCGCGGACCAGCTCGCTGCTGCTGGTGCCCGAGATCTGCTCGACCTCGATAGCGGCCAGCGACTCGGTCGGCTCCGTCATGTGGAAGACGCGGTTGGCGCGGAAGTGGAGGGCGGGCAGGAAGAAGCTCGATGTCGAGAAACGGCTGTGGTGGACGAAGCGCAGGCGCCGCGGGGCGGCGTGGATCAGGGCGACGACGTCGGCGGGCGTGGGCGCCGGCGGCAGCTCGCCGCGGCGCGCCACGAAGTAGGAGTGGTAGGTGGTGTCGCCGGTGGCCTCGCTGACGTAGGTTGCAAGCACCTCGGTGTCGGCGCCCAGCATCTCCGACACGACCTGGACGTAGGGCGTGGTGCGGGCGATGTAGACCCCTTCCCGCGGGTCCCACCCGGCCAGGCGCTCGATCACCTGGTCGTACTCCAGCTCCTCGGGGGCGAAGGAGACGCCGGCCTGGCGCTCGAGGTAGCCCTGCAGCCGCCGGTCGGCCTCGCGGGTCTCGGCGTCGAGGGCGACGCCGACAAAGGTCACGCGGTCGACCGCGTGCGCGGTCGCAAGCAGAACGCACATCAGGACCGCCGTGATCAACGGCCAGCGCGCCGCGGTTCGCGGCGGCGTGGGCTCGATCCGGGGTGCGGTCATGACGGCACAGGATAGCATCGCGGTGGTACCCTGGCGGCATGAGCAATCCGGTCCGGGGGTTTCGCGAGGTGGAGCACACCGCCGATCGGGAGCTCGTGGTCTGGGGGCCCGATCTCGAAGCCCTGCTCGAGGAGGCGGCGCGCGGCATGTACGCCCTGATGGGGGTCGAGGTCTCGGACGAGTCGCGCCGCCACCGCCGCCTCGAGATCGCGGCCGACGACCGCGAGCAGCTCGTGGCGTCCTTTCTCGAGGAGCTGCTGTTCCTCGCCGACGGCGAGGAGCTGGCCTTCGACGGTTTCCTGCTCGAGGTCGAGGGGACGCGGCTCTTCGCTCACCTCGAGGGCGGGTACGTCGCCTCGCGCGGCAAGGAGGTCAAGGCCGTCACCTACCACCGCCTCGAGGTCCGCGACACGCCGCACGGTCTCGAAACCAACATCATCTTCGACGTGTGAGGTCGCGGGTGGCGGTCAGGATCGGTGACCTGCGGCGGATCGGCCCCTTCGAGTGGGAGATCCCGGCCTCGGCGCGCCCCGACATGAGGGTCGCGGTGCGGATCTTCGCCAGCCGCGAGCTCCTCGAGGCGATCGGCGACGACGCCTCGCTCGAGCAGGCGGCCAACGCGGCTACCCTGCCCGGCGTGGTCGGCCGGGTGGTGGTGATGCCCGACGTGCACCAGGGCTACGGATTTCCGATCGGCGGGGTCGCGGCCACCGAGCTGCCGTCGGGAGTGATTTCGCCCGGCGCCATCGGCTACGACATCAACTGCGGGGTGCGGCTGCTCGCCTCCGAGGTCGAGCTCGGGGCTGCGGGCGGCGCGATCGAGGACCTCGCCTCGGCCCTCGACGCCGCCTGCCCGAGCGGGGTCGGCAAGGGCGGCAGGCTGCGCCTCGACGCGCGCGAGCTCGAGCGCGCCTGCCGCGAGGGATCGCGCTGGGCGCGCGGCAGAGGCTGGGCCACCGAGTCGGACATCGCCCGCACCGAGGAGGGCGGCTGCCTGGAGGGCGCCGAGCTCGGCGGCGTCAGCACCCGCGCCCGCGAGCGCGGCGCCCCGCAGATGGGGACCCTCGGCGCCGGCAACCACTTCGTCGAGGTCGGGGTCGTGGACGAGGTCTTCGACGAGCGGGCGGCGCGGATCATGGGCCTCGCGCCCGGGTGCCTGACGGTGCTCATCCACTGCGGCTCGCGCGGCTTCGGCCACCAGGTCTGCACCGATCACGTGCGTTCGTTCCAGGGTGCGGTCAAGCGCTACGGCATCCGCCTGCCCGACCGCGAGCTGGTGTGCGCGCCCCTCGACTCCGCCGAGGGCCGCTCCTACGAGGGCGCCATGCGCGCCGCCGCCAACTTCGCATTCGCCAACCGCCAGGTGCTCGCCCACTCCGCCCGCCGGGCTTTCGCCGAGGCCTTGCGCGGTCGGGCACCGAAGCTCGACCTGCACCAGGTCTACGACATCGCCCACAACATGGGCAAGACCGAGGAGCACCTGATCGACGGCGCCAGGCGGCGGGTCTGCGTCCACCGCAAGGGGGCCACCCGCGCCTTCGGTCCGGGCTTCGCGGGCCTTCCTCCGGAGTACCGGAAGATCGGCCAGCCGGTGCTGGTGCCGGGCTCGATGGGCACCGCGTCGTGGGTGCTCGTCGGCACGGAGAGGAGCATGGAGTGCGCGCTCGGCTCGTGCTGCCACGGCGCCGGCCGCACCATGAGCCGCAGCCGCGCCAAGCGCACGATCCGCGGCGCGGAGCTCCGGCAGGAGCTCGCCGAGCAGGGCATCGCGGTCCGCGCGGGCTCCATGTCGGGGCTTGCCGAGGAGGCGCCGCGCGCCTACAAGGACGTCGACGCCGTGGTCGAGACCGTGGTCGGGGCCGGCATCGCCCGCAAGGTCGCACGCTTGAAGCCCGTCGCCGTGATCAAGGGCTAGCGCACATCGTTCAAACGTTTGAACGTTCCACGTTGGAACGTTCGGCTCATCCGGAATTGCAGTTGATGCGGAAGTCGGTGAGACCCGCGTCCGAGTCCGCGTCCGAACGCGGGTTCAGTGACAGTGGCAGATGACAGTGACAGTCTCAGTGGCAGTTTCAGTGACAGATTCAGTGTCAGAGCGCCGCGTCCGTGGCAGCGAGCAGGCGGCGCGCCCGCGGCATGGCCACCTCCGGGTCGTTACTGGCGCGCCCGGCGCGCCAGTAACGACCCGGAGGTGAGAAGCTCGACGCCCTCACGACGACCGACCTCGTTGCCCACTCGAAAGCCCTCGAGGCTGCTGGCACTGCCACCGTGCTGGCGACCTTCGACGAAGTCCGTGCCATGACCTGGCGGCTGCTCAACCCGAGGGGATGATCGGGGTTGTGCTCGCGCTCCCGCCTGGATACTGTCGCTGTCCACTGCCGCTGCCACTGTCTCCGGAAACTGCAGCTGCCACTGCTTCTGCCACTGCCCCGGAAGCTGTTGACCCCGTGGACCTGCACCGCCGCATGGTCAGCGGGTGGGTGGGTGAAAATCCGAAATTCGAAATTCGAAATCCGAAATGGGCGGGCGGGTGGAACGTTTTGACGTGCAACGTTCTAACGT
>CAZMED010000079.1:4036-12637 GCA_964565045.1 uncultured Thermoanaerobaculia bacterium | reverse complement strand
CCGTGGTAGGAGTCGATGAAGGTCGTCAGGCGGCCGGTGCGGATACCGTACTTCTCGTTGAGCACCGCCGACTCGTGACACGGCGAGCACGTCATCTCGGCGACCTTGGAACCCGACACCGGCGACAGCGGGTCGTCGGGCGACAGGATGCCGTGCTCGCCGTGGCAGTCGGTGCACACCGGCGCGTCGGTCTCGCCCCGCGTCGCGAGCTGGCCGTGGATCCCCTCCTCGTAGTCGTACTGGATGCCCCTGTGGCACTTGCCGCAGGTCTCGGGGATGTTGAAGTGGTTGATGCTCGACTCGGGCGAGCCCGGTGCGAGGATCTTGTGCGCGGTGCCTCCGGTGGAGTGACAGTCGTTGCAGGTGGCGGCCACGTAGACCCCGCCTCGCGAGGCCTGGCCGTGCACCGAGCGGGCGTAGATCTGGATCGGGTGGTCGATGAGGATGTCGTGCTTCGTCGTGAGGTCGAGGTCCTCGTGGCACCGCCCGCAGGTCTCGGGCAGGTTGGTGGGGTGCGTGGCCGAGCGGGTCACCGACGAGGGCAGGATGTCGTGGCTGCCGTGGCAGTCCGCGCACGTGGGCACGTCCTCGACGTCGCCGAGCAGCGAGCGGCCGTGCGCCTTGTACTCGGCGTCGGCGTCGTCATGGCAGGCGCGGCAGCTGTCGCTGCCGACGAAGAAGTCCGGGTCGGCCGGGCGGTGCGGGACCGTGTCGCGGTCGGCGTGGCAGTCGAGGCACTCCAGGCCCTCGTGGGCCGAGTGCTCGATCTCGTCGGCGAGGGTCGTTCCCGCGGCGCCGGCCTCGTGGCAGTCGGCGCACGCCGAGCTGTCGATGGGCTCGTACTCCACCTGGGCGAGGGCGCTCCGCGGCGCGAGGAAGCCGGCGAGAAGCACGATGCCGGCGACGGTGAGACCGCGACGGCAGCGGTGGACCAGAAGGCGGTGATCGGCGTGCATCATGACGACCCCCCCATCCTCATTGTGGGACCTTTCACGAAGCTGTCAATAGAAAAAGCCTTTTGTTATCATTGACTTCCATTCTCAATTGAATGGGCGTTCAAGCAAGTTCCTCTGTCGACGACAGTTCGAGTCAGGGTGCACCGGAGACTGCGTTCGGGTCTCTGGCGGACTCAGCGCAAACGCACCTCGACCCGTCGCGATCGCGGCCCGTCGAGCTCGACGAAGAAGATCCCCTGCCAGGTGCCGAGGGCGAGCCGTCCCTGCTCGACCGGCACCGTCACCGAGCTGCCGAGCAGGGTCGCCAGCAGGTGGGCGTCCGAGTTGCCCTCGGCGTGCGCGAAACGGACCGCGGGCACCATGGCCCGGTAGGCGGCGACGAGATCGCGCGCCACGTCCGGGTCGGCGCTCTCGTTGATGACCACGGCGGCGGTCGTGTGCGGCACGAAGACATGGCACAGACCGTCGCCCGCGCCGTCGAGGGCGGCCGCGACACGGGACGTGATGTCGACCATCTCGGAGCGCGCGGTGGTGCGGATCTCGAAAATCATGGTGGTCCCTCCCACAGGTCGGCATAGCGCAGGCGGTAGGCCTCACTGAGATAGCTCACCCGGCGCACGTAGGTGTAGGTCTCCGGGATGGGAATGAGCTCGGCGAAGCGGCGCGGGTCGGGCTGCTCCCGCAACCACTTCCGGACCCTGGTTTCGCCGGCGTTGTAGGCCGCGAGGGTGGGCTCGAGGGCGCCGAAGCGGCGCTCGAGGCGCGCGAGCTCGCGCGCGCCGAGGCGGAGGTTGAGCTCCGGATCGCGGAGGTCGGGGTTCGGGCCGAACCCGAGCGCCCGCGCGTGGACGCGCGCGGTGGACGGCAGGAGCTGCAGCACCCCGATCGCGCCGCGGGACGACTCGGCGTGCGCCGCGAAGGTGCTCTCCTGCCGCGCCACCGCGGCCACCAGCCAGGGCTCGATGCCGGCCTCGGCGGAGGCGGCGAGCAGCGCCTCGCGCCAGCGCAGCGGCAGGTAGGCTTCGACCGCGTTCTCGGGCGCCGCCGCCAGCTCGACCGTGCCGAGCTCGGGGAAGCCGGATCGCAGCCAGCGGATGGCGTCGACCGTCAACCCGTTCTGCACGGAAAGCTCGGCCGCTGCCAGAGCCTCCGCCGGCAGGGGAGGGCGGAGCTCCCGGAGCCACCGCCACTGTCGCAGCGCCTCCCTCGGCGCACCGGTGTCGAGCAGGCGCTGCACCGAAGCCGGCGGTGGAGCGGTCGGCGCGCCCGCGGACCAGTGCGGCGGCGCGGGCTGCGGCCGGCCCAGGGCCTGCCGAGCCCACCGGGCGTAGAGATCGCCCACCGGCGCCGCGGCGAGCGCCTCGAGCTCACGGTTCGGATCACCTGCCGCTTGCGCTGCCCAGAAGCGCAGGCAGCGGGCGTGGTCCGGAAGCTCCGCGGCGAGCTCGGCCGCCCGGGCGCCGTCTCCGGCGGCGGCGAGCGCGACCCCGAGGCGGCGGCCGAGCCACTGCCTGCGCTCGCCCTGCCAGCCCTCGGCCGCGAGGCTGCGCCAGGCTCGCACGGCGATCTCGAGCCGGCCGCTCTCGGTCGCGCACTCGAGCCCCAGCTCGAGGGCCGAGGTGCCGGTCTCGGCCACCGCCCCCTCGTCCAGGGCCCGCCCGGCGGCGGCGGCGCAGTCGGCGAACGACGCGCCCGCGCGGCGCGACGGGTACAGCTCCCAGGCCCGGGCGCGGTGCGCGCGCGCCCGCAGCTCGTGATCGGCAGCCTCCGCGTCCCGGCCCTGCGGGAGCACCCTCAGCGCGGCCCGCGGCGAGCCCGCGGCGAGCTCCGCCCGGGCCTGCTCGCGGCGGCGTTCGACCTCGATGGCCCCCCGCCACTTCAGGCGGCGGAGCTCGGCGGCGGCGCGCGCGGGGCGGCCGGCCCGGCGCCACGAGCGGCTCCGCTCGAGAAGCTCCGCGGGGCCGAGCGCCTCCACCGTCTGCCCTTCGAGGTCCGGTGCGCGGGCGGCCAGTCGACCGGGCGAGGAGACGGCGAGCCGGCGCGCGGCCTCGAGCCGGACCTCCGGGCCTTCGACCGCCAGCAGGAGCTCGTCCCCCGCAGCGCGCGACGCGGGCGGGAGGAGGCGGTGCTCGGTCAGGGCCGCATCGGTGCTTCCTTCCTCGATCAGCGTCTCGATGAGCCGCAGCCGGGCGGCGGCGGCGAGATCGGGCGGCGGGCCGTCCGCCAGGAAGCGCCGCCACGACGCGGCCGGCGCCCCCGTCGATTCCAGGCAGGACTTCCACGCGGACATCCGCGCCCGCTCCAGAGAGGTTCCGGCGCCTGCATCCTCGAAGAGCTGCGCCGCCTGCGATGGATCGGTTTCGATCACCGCGAAGGCCCGGTCGAGGATCCGTTCACGAACCGGCGGCTCCGGCGCCGATCCGGCCCCGGAGCAGCTCGCCAGAGTGAGGAGAATGGGCGCCGCGGCGCGACGCCGGATCGGCGTCAGCGAGCTCACATGCCGAGGGCGTCGGCGTCCCCGTCGGCCAGGATGCGAACCAGCTCGTCGTAGAAGTAGTCGTGGCCGGCACGGACGTCGTCCGGGATGCGCTTCTCGTACATTTCCCGGCTGCGGTCGATGTCCTCTTTGAGGCGCTGCGCGAGATCGCGCTCGATGCGTCCGCGGTCCACTTCTTCTTCGTTGTAGAGCTTGATCTCGGACACCAGGAGCCGCGCGAAGCGCCGCGCCTCCTCGTGCCGGACATCGTCCTCGGGAGCGGCGTCGCCCGGTACCGGCACCTGCTTCGGCGGCTCGATCGGCCGCACCGGGGGCGGCGCGCCGGCCTCACCGAGCGACCGCGGCGGCTCGGCGCCGAAATCCGGCTGCGGGATGCTCTCGGCTGCGGGGGCCTCCTCGTGCATCTCAACCCGCATGGTCGCCGAGGGATCGAAGGCCTCCGGCGCGGACTCCGGTTCGGCGGTGGCGGTTTCCGGCTCGAAATCGTACTCGATCGCCACCTCGTCCTCGGCTCCGGATTGCTGCCAGCCGCCCGGCTCCTCGAAGTCCGCGGCCTCGGACGGCGGGGGTCCAAAGCTCTCACCGGCGGTCTCTTCGGCGGGGCCCTCGGGGGCGAACTCGGGAGACGCCTCTTCGGTTCCGGCGTCCTCGGCTTCCGGAGGCGCGGCGAAGATCTCGGGCTCGGGCTCGGCCACCTGCGGAGGCTCCGCCGTCACGATCTGCGCCAGGGTCGGCGACGGCGCGACCGGCCGGTGCGCGAGGGTGTCGATCAGGAGACACCCGACGGCGACCAGCGCCTGCGCCGCCTCCAGGTTCCAGGGCCGGCCCGCCACCCGGTCCACGTACACCATGCCCATGAGCTTGCCGCGCAGGGAGATCGGCAGCAAAACCGCCTCTTCGGGCAGCCCTTCGTCGGCCAGCCACTCGGAGAGCAGCGGGTCGCCGGCCGGCTGGAAGCGCCGCGGCAACGCCGTCTCCACCAGTTGCGTGAGGTCGGGCGACGCCGCGATGCCGCCCTGCCAGCCGCGCACTTGATCGGGATACTCGAGGCCGGCGCCGCTCCAGGCGGTGACGACACCTTCCCGGATCACCAGCACGACCGCCCTCCCGACGTGCTCGGCGAGCATCGGCAGCAGCGCGCGCAGCAGCTCGGACTGGCTGCGCGCACCATCGAGGGTCCGCAGCTCGTCGAGACCGACTCCGGAGGCCTGGCGGGGCTGGTCGCGCATGGCGGCCACCTCGGCCTCGATATCGGACACCGGGAAAACCGCTTCCGGATCGGTCGGAAGGGCGTTCTCGAGCGATGACTTGGCGCTGTCGAGCGAACGCTCGAGGGCCACGATGACCTGTTCGAGCTGGGTCGCGAGCGAGTCGAAACCGTGACGCTGGGCCTTCCTGATCGCTTCGAGTATCGCGTCGTAACGGTCCATGGTGCCTCCAATCGCGCTTCCAACCATTATCGCCACCGAAGTCTCATTCCGTCAAGTAATTGAAAAATCGCCCGATGGGCGCATCTGGCGCGGGGCCTTCCCGGCGTCTCGCCGGCCCGATCGGCGGCGACTTCGTGAATGTTGTCACAAAGCCTGGGTTCTGCTAGCGTGCGGGGCGAAGGGAGGAGCCATGGCTAGGAGCCGATTCCTTTCGTGTGGCGTCGCATTCATCACGGTGTTCGGGCTGCTGCTCGCGGGCTGCTCGCGGGGGCCGAGCGAAGAGGAGCTTGCCCAGATACGATTCGAGGAGCAGCTGACCGTGCTGCAGCAGCAGTACGATGAGCTGCAGAAGCTGCGGGCCGATCTCGCCGCTGCCGAGGCGAGCCTGGTCGAGCTCGAGGCCATCAGGGAGCGCGACCGGTCCGAGGAGCAGGTGGCCGAGCTCGAAGCCCTTCCGGCCCGAATCGAGGAGCTGACCGCCGCCCGCGACGAGGCCTTCGATGCGGCGCAGAACGCCCTCACCGACTTCCTCAATGTGGCACTCAACAACTTCCCCGAGCACCCGGCGACCGTGTCCGGACTCAACATCTACGCTGACGAGGCGATCCTGGTTGCCGACGACACCATCGCCATGGCGGGTGACTACAAGAAGGCGATCGAGCAGCTGAGTGCCGCGCTGAGCTACTACGACTCCCTCGACCTGCCGCCGTACCAGCCCCTGCAGGACAAGCTCACCGAGCTCACCGACATGCGTTTCATGACCCAGGAGCGCTTCGACCTGGTGACCAAGGGTATGACGATGGACGAGGTCAAGCAGGTCGCCGGCGTGCCCTACTACCAGAACATCCAGGTCGACGAAAAGCGTGGGGTCGAGACCTGGTTGTACCGCAAGGCCGAGGGTGGTGCCGCGGCCTTCTACTTCCGGACCAAGACCGGCAAGGTCTACAACAAGCAGTTCGACGCGGTCAAAACCAAGGTCGTCGAGGACTGAGAGCTGAGGTCCGTCGGCACCGCCGCTGCCGCCGGCGGCGCCGATTTGACCGTCACGGACGGCGGTGGTATTCTCCCGCCCCGGACGTGCGCGCCGGAGCTTGACTGCTCGCCGGCGCAATTCGCACCGAGGGGAGGTGAGTCCATATGCCGACAGGCGTCACGGTTCGTGACAACGAGTCCTTCGAACAGGCGCTGCGCAGGTTCAAGCGCAAGTGCGAGAAGGCCGGCATCCTCTCCGAGGTGAAACGGCGGCGTTTCTACGAGAAGCCCTCCGAGCGCCGCAAGCGGGAAATGATCCAGGCCCGCAAGAAGATGCTGCGCAAGATGGCCAAGCAGCGCCGCGCAGGGATGCTGTAGAACTCACGGTGGTCCCGTCGCGCGCTTCAGAGCTCGAGTTCGACAAGGTTCTGCAACTGGTCGCGGCCCACGCCCGCAGCGGCGTGGGCCGCGCTGTTCTGACCGGACTTGCCGTCCGCTCCGATGCGCTCGACGACCCCACCGCGGCCGCACTCCTGACCGCGGCCATCGACGAGCTCATCGGCGATCAGGAGAGCTTCTCCTTTGCCGCCCTCGACGAGGCCGTGCCCTGGCTCGAGGCGGGCGCGGCTCCACCGTCAAATCCCCGGGACCTGCTCGCCCTGCTCAACCTCGCGCGCCAGGTGGCGGCGGTGCGGCGGCGCCTCGACGGCGCCGACCACCCACTGCTGGCCGACATCGCGGACGCCCTGCCTGAGACCAGCAGCCTCGTCGACCGGGTGGCGCCGCTGCTCGGCCGTGACGGCACGGTCAATGACAACGCCTCGCCCCAGCTGACCAGGCTCCGGCGCGAGGTCGCGCGCGCCAGGGTCGCCGTCATGGCCGAGCTCGAGGGCATCCGGCGAGCTCACCGCGAGCTCGTCACCGACGCCCCGCCGACCCTGCGCCGGGACCGCTACTGCCTGCCGGTGCGCGCCCCGGTGCGGGCCCAACTGCCGGGCCTGCTGCTCGACATGTCGGCGAGCGGGGCGACCGCCTTCGTCGAGCCCCTGGCGGTGGTCGAGCTCAACAACCAGCTCGCCGCTGCGGCGGCCGGCGAGCAGCGCGAGGTGCAGCGGATCCTGCATCTGATCGCGCGGCTCTTCGCCGACGCCCGGGAGGGCCTCGCCGCGGCGGTCGCGGTGCTCGGCGAGCTCGACGCGGTCCAGGCCAAGGTGCTGTTCGGGCGCCGCGTCGAAGGCCGGGTGACGGTGCCGGGCCCCCCCGGCGGGCTGGTGCTGCACAGCGCCCGGCACCCGCTGCTCGACGAGCGGCTGCACGCCCTGCGGCGCGAGATCTTCGGCGATCTGGAGCGGCGCGATCCCGGCCACCTGGCCGTTCCCCTGGACTTCGAGCTGCGGCCGGGCGTGCGCACCCTGGTGGTCTCCGGGCCCAACGCGGGCGGCAAGACCGTGGTTCTCAAGACCATCGGGCTGATGGCCTTGATGGCGCTGCACGGGATTCCGCTGCCGGTGGCCGAGGGGACCAGGCTTCCGGCCTTCAGCCGGCTGTGGACCCACATCGGCGACGAGCAGGACGTCGCCGCCGACCTCTCCACCTTCTCGGCCGCGATGGCGGCAACCGCCCGTCTGCTGCGCGAGGCCGACGAGCAGACGCTGGTGCTGTTCGACGAGCTCGGCGCCGGCACCGACCCCCTCGAGGGCGCGGCCCTGGGCTGCGCGTTGATCGAGGAGCTGACGCGGCGGGGCGGCCTGACGGTCGTGACCACGCACCTCGCGGCAATTGCCCTGGCAGCCAGCACCGGCGACGCCATGGACAACGCCGCGATGGAGTACGACGAGGCCTCCGAATGTCCGCTCTACACCCTCACGATGGGCCGCCCGGGTCGCTCGCGGGCCCTCGAGATCGCGCAGCGGATGGGGGTGCCGGAGGGCGTGCTGGCGCGCGCGCGGGAGCTTCTCGGCGGCGAGCACCTCGAGCTCGACCGCTGGCTGCGCCGCCTCGAGACCCTCGAGACCCAACTCGAGGCCGAGCGCGCCGACCTCGCCCTGGAGCGGGCCGCGGCGGACGGTGCGCGGCACGACGCCGAGTGCGAGCTGGCGCGCCTCGAGGCCGAGCGCCGGAAGATACCCGAGGAGTTGGCGGCCGAGCGTGAGGCGCTCCGTCGGCGTGCGAAGGCCAAGCTCGACCAAGCGATCAAACGCCTGAGCACCGCGATCGAGGAGCATGAAGCGCTGGGGCGGCGCCGGTTGCAGAAGCTGCGCGAGGAGGCGCTCGCGATCGAGCCGCCCGCGGCCGCGAGCGGCGGTCCCGGGCCGCACGACCTCCCGCAGGGCGCGGCGGTCCGGCTCGCGGTCGGCGGGCGGGGCGTGCTGCGCGAGGTCCGAGGCTCGCAGGCGCAGGTCGACGTGGCCGGAAAACGGCTGTGGGTGCCGGTTGCGGACCTGGAGGTCGTCGACGCGCCGAAGCGGCCGCGCCGCCCGGCGGTGGTCGTCGACGCCGGGGAGCACGCCGGTCGCGAGCTCAAGCTCATCGGTCTCGACGGCGAGCGGGCGCGCGAGGACCTCGAGCGCTTTCTCGACCAGGCGCTCGGCGCCGGCCTGCCGCAGCTCCGGATCGTGCACGGGCACGGCAGCGGCGTCCTGCGCCGCATGGTGGCCGAGGTCTGCCGCAGCCACCCGGCGGTGCGCTCCTTCCGCCACCCGCCGCAGCACCTCGGCGGCACCGGCGTCACCGAGGTGGAGATCGA
>CAZMED010000079.1:0-3936 GCA_964565045.1 uncultured Thermoanaerobaculia bacterium | reverse complement strand
GATTTCGATCTCGGCCGCGACGTCATCGCGCGGGTGCGCGAGTCCGCCGACATCGTCGAGGTCGTCGGCGAGCAGGTTCGGATGCGCAAGCGCGGGCGGACCTGGGAAGGCCTGTGCCCCTTCCACGAGGAGAAGACGCCGTCGTTCACCGTCGATGCCGAGAAGGGCCTCTACTACTGCTTCGGGTGCCACCAGGGCGGCGATGTCTTCAAGTTCGTCATGCAGATCGAGCATCTGAGCTTTCCGGAGGCGGTCGAGCGCCTGGCCCGCCGCTTCGGGGTGCAGCTTCCGCCGCGCTCGCCCCGGTCCCGGCAGCGTCAGGACGCCGCCGACCGTCTGCGGGAGCTGCTCGGCGAGGCGCAGCTGTTCTTCGCCGAATGCCTGGCGGCGCCCGAGGGGGCGGCCGCTCGCGCCGAGCTCGAGCGCCGCGGCTTCGCCGAGGACACCTGGCGCGAGTTCGGCTTCGGTTTCGCGCCCGACGACTGGCGGCGGCTGCTCGACCACCTGCGGCGCCGCCACCCGGAGGGGGCGGTCGTGGAGGCCGGCCTGGCGGTGCGGCCCGACAGCGGGACCTCGCCCTACGACCGTTTTCGCAACCGCCTGACCTTTCCCATCCACGGCGGCGACGGCCGCATCGTCGCCTTCGGCGGCCGCGTCCTCGGCGACGGCGAGCCGAAGTACCTCAACAGCCCCGAGAGCCCGATCTTCCACAAACGCTCCACCCTGTTCTGCCTCGACCGGGCGCGGCGCGCCATCGCGGCGAGCACCACGGCACTGGTCGTCGAGGGCTACTTCGACTGCCTGTCGCTGCACCGCGCGGGGATCGCCAACACCGTCGCCACCCTCGGCACCGCCCTGACCGCGGAGCACGCGCGGATCCTCAAGCGGCAGCTCGGCCCCGAGGGCCGCGTTCTCCTCTGCTACGACGCCGACGATGCCGGACGGCGGGCCGCCGGGGCCGGCGCCGAGGTCCTGCTCGCAGCGGGGCTCGAGGCCCTGGTGCTGGTTCTGCCTCCGGGTATGGACCCGGACGACGTGGTGCGCGAGCAGGGGAGCGACGGCTTCGGCGCACTTCTCGAACGCCCCACGCCGCTGCTCGACTTCCTCCTCCACGATCTGCCGCCGGAACCTGCGCTGCGCCGACGCGCGGGCCTTCGGTTGGCCGCCCTCGTGTGCTCGGCCACGGACCCGGCGCTGCGCCAGAATCTGATCGAGGAGCTCGCCCGCCGACTGTATCTGCGGCCGAGGGAGATCGAGGAGCACGGCGCTCGCGGGCGGCGAGCCGGCGCCGACCCGCCGCCGGCCGCCCACAGTCCGGTTCCGGCCGGCGAGCGGGAGGTGCTGCGGATTCTGCTCGAGTGCTCGGACGAGTGGCGGCGGCGGATCCTCGAGTTCGTTCATCTGCCGTACATCGAGGACCCGCGGGTGCGGCACCTGCTCGAGGCTGCGCGGGACATCGAACGGGACGGCGGCGAACCGGTCTTCGTGCGCGCCCTGCTCGACCGTTGCACCGACTCCGGGGAGGCGTCGCTGGTCGCCGAACTGTGCACGAGGGTCATGCCGGAGGTCACCGACGCGTCGATCCGGCTCCAGCTGCGACAGCTTCTCGAGCACCAGGCGCGGCGCCGCGCGCGCCAGCTGGCACCGCTGATCGAGGCTGCGGAGGCCCGCGGAGACCAGGTCGAGTTGGACCGATTGCTGTCCGAAAAGGCGAGATTGCGACAAAGGACGGTCGAGATCTGACAATCCCGGCGTCCAGGGCTTGCCAAATCGGGAACTGCAACCCATATTCAGTTCGATGGCGACGGGGAGCGTGCGGATCTCCTGTGCCGGAAGCAGAGTGCCTCTCCTGAATGCAGCTTGATGGACACAGCTATTGATTGATTCCCTGCGGGAATGGAACGCCTGCCGGATGTGCTCTCCAGTGCGTTGTGCCGCGGCGAGGGCTTGCGGCGCTGTCCGCCGGGATCTCGGGCGTTCTCGAGACGCACAGTCCACCCTTGTGAATGGAGGCGGATGGTGGTGAAGGAGTCGAGTGTGCAGATTGAGGAAAAGTACCCCGAGTTGGTGAAGCTCATCCAGACCGGCAAGGAACGCGGTTTCATCATGTACGAGGAGCTGTACGACAACCTTCCCGAAGAGGTCACCGGGATCGCCGAAGAGCTCGATGACATCTACATGCGGCTCTCCGAGCTCGACATCGACATCATGGACGCGGAGAGCGCCGAGGCCGACAACCGCGAGGGCGGCGCGCGGGCGAAGGCCGCTGCGGACAAGCAGGCGGCGGCGAAGGTCGAAACCCGGCCCGTGGCCACCGAGCAGCTCGAGAAGACCAACGACCCGGTGCGCATGTACCTGCGCGAGATGGGCACGGTCAAGCTGCTCGATCGCGACGGCGAGGTCGACATCGCGCAGCGCATCGAGTCGGGCGAGGCGCGGGTCTTCATCGCGCTGTCGAAGGAGACCTCCCTGCTCGAGCTCTTTCTGCGCACCAACGAACGGGCCCGGCGCGAGCGCCGCGGGGTGCGCGAGCTGCTGCAGACCAGCGTCGACGAGCTCGACGAGAAGGCCGAGGAGCGGGTGCGCGAAGGGCTGCGCCTGTTCAAGACGATCGCCCACCTCGATGACGAGTCGCGCGAGCTCAGGCGCCGGCTGCGGCGCTGCAAGCGGGCCGGCAAGCGGCACCAGGAGCTGTCGGACAAGATCGACGCCAACACCGCCGAGACCGCCATCCTGGTGCGGCGGGCCGACTTCACCACCACCACCCGGAACCGGCTGCTGACCTTCTTCGGCGAGGTCGAGCGCCAGTTCGCGATCCCGATCCAGACCATCAACCGCGACAAGAAGAAGCTCCAGCAGGAGCGCTCGGTCGAGCGGCGCAAGTTCTACACCGAGCGGGTCGAGCGCTACGAGCAGGAGCTCGAGCGCCTCGAGGAGCGGTTCCAGGTCCCGTACGAGCGGCTCAAGATCCTGCTCACCGAGGTGCGGCGCGGCGAGTCCGAGACCGACCGCGCCAAGCAGGAGCTGATCGTCGCCAACCTGCGCCTGGTGGTGTCGATCGCCAAGAAGTACACCAACCGGGGCCTCCAGTTTCTGGACCTCATCCAGGAGGGCAACATCGGCCTGATGAAGGCGGTCGACAAGTTCGAGTACCGCCGCGGCTACAAGTTCTCCACCTACGCCACGTGGTGGATCCGCCAGGCCATCACCCGCGCCATCGCCGACCAGGCGCGCACGATCCGCATCCCGGTGCACATGATCGAGACCATCAACAAGCTCACCCGCACCACGCGGATGCTGGTGCAGGAGCTCGGGCGCGAGCCCTCGGTGGAGGAGATCGCGGCGCGGATGGAAATGCCGGTGTCGAAGATCCGCAAGATCCACAAGATCTCGCAGGAACCGATCTCACTCGAGACGCCCATCGGCGAGGAGGAGGATTCGCACCTCGGCGATTTCATCGAGGACACCAACTCGGTCTCACCGATCGAGGCGGTCATCATGCGCACCCTGAAGGACCACACCGAGAATGTCCTCAAGTCGTTGACGCCGCGCGAGGAGCAGGTGCTGAAGCTGCGCTTCGGGATCGGCGACGGGACCGAGCACACCCTCGAGGAGGTCGGCCGCACCTTCAACGTCACCCGCGAGCGCATCCGCCAGATCGAGTACAAGGCACTGCGCAAGCTGCGGCATCCGACCCGGGCGCACCTGCTGAAGCCGTTCTCGGACACCGGGAGCTGAACCCGGCCCACCCGTCCGGGGCTCGGGGCTCGAGCCCTGAGGCTCGCGGGCAGGCTCGGGGTTTGAGCCCCGAAACTCGGCAGCAGGGCTCGAGGCCTGAGGCCTGAGGCTTGACATTGAGTCGGCCACGATCGATCTGCTTGAAGCCCCGAGCCCCGAGCCCCGAGCCCCGAGCCCCGAGCCCCGAGCCCCGAGCCC
>CAZMED010000078.1:0-12640 GCA_964565045.1 uncultured Thermoanaerobaculia bacterium | reverse complement strand
CGACATCTGGATCGGGCACTACCTCGTCGGCCTCGTCTTCGCCGACGCCTTCGAGTCCGGCGGCTCGCTGCAATGGTCGACGGCGGTGCCCTGAGCTCGCGCACCGCTTCGGTGGCGACCACGCCGCCCCACAGCGACAGCACCACCATGTGGATCACGGCCAGGATCTCCGGCGCGCCGGTGGTCTCCAACCGCGGCCTCCGTCGCGATGCGGGCATTGGAGCCGACCCGATTCGCCCACCCGCATGGTAGGGTTGGACCTCGATTTCCGGCGTGAGCAGCGGTCGACAGCCGACTGGCCCTCAATGCCGGCCGTTGACCGCAGACGGCGCGGTTGAGAGGCACGCGTCGCGCGTGCAGGCGGCAGGCCGTTGGGAGGCGCGGTAGATGGCGAAGAATCTGACGATCCGCTGGTCGACGATCCTGCTGACGGCGCTCGCCGTGTGGAGCGCGGTTGCGGCGCCGGCCGCGGACCGCTCCGGTGCGAAGCTGCTGCCGGTAGGCGCCGTGGCGGGCGAGGTCCTGTCGATTCACCCGTTCGCCTTCGAAGGCCTGGACGCGAGCGACATGGCGGCACTGCGCTCCTCCGGATTCGAACGCTGGTGCGAATCACCCGTCGAGTTTCCATGGCTGCTCGAAGCGCCGGTGGAGCTACCCACCGGGACCGTCGTCACCCGGCTCGAGCTCGACGCTTATGACGCAGGGCCCGCCGACCTCACGGCGAACCTCAACCGCTGCCCCGTCGGCAGCACCGGGTGCGAGCTCATGCATCAGGTTCTCACCGCCGGTGCACCGGGTTCGACGCAGGTCGGTGCGGACCTCGCGGAGCCGTTGACGATCGACAATTCCGCCTACACCTACCTCGTCGAAATTGCGCCCGGCAACACTGACCTCACCCGATTCCGCGGCGTGAGGCTCGAGGTCGCGGGACCCGAGAGCCCGACACGGCACGATCGGCTGGCCCTCCCGGCCCACGCCTTCGAAGGCCGGTCAGCGGGGGATCGCAGCGCACTGGGGTGGAGCGAGCCGACGGGCATTCAGAGGTACTGCACCGGCACAGCCTGTATCCTGGCGGCCCCCGTCGAGCTGCCCTCGGGTGCCGTCGTCACCCGGATCGAGCTCGACGCGGTCGACGGCGGCGCAGCCGACGTCACGGCGAGCTTCAGTCGCTGCGGCGCGGCTTCGGGCGCCTGCACCGAGGTGGCGGCGGTGAGCACCAACGGGACTCCCGGAAGCACTCAGGCCGGTTTCGACCTGGTGGCGCCCGAGACCATCGACAACTCGCGCTTCACGTACGTCGTCGAGGTGTCCCTCGGAGCCGCCATCGACACCCGACTGGTCGGCCTGCGCGTGGACTTCGACCTTCCGCCGGCGCTGCCGAAGGACGACCGGCTTGCGATCAACCCGTTCGCCTTCGAGGCGCGCGCAGCCGCCGACAGTGCAGTGCTGGACGCGCAGGGCGGCGAGCGCTTCTGCGACGGGAAGAGCTGCGCCTTCCTGGCTCCGGTGGAGCTGCCATCGGGGACGGCAGTCACCCGGATCGAGCTGGCCGCGTACGACGCCAGCTCAGAGAGCGTCCGCGCCGCGTTCCAACGATGTCCGGTCGGCGCGGGTGCCTGCACGGAGGTGGCGTCAGCGGCCACTGCCGGCGATCCCGGCGCCGTCGTGATCGGCTCTGACATCGAGCCTCCCGAGGTCGTCGACAACCGGCAGTTCAGCTACGCCGTCGAGGTGACCGGCGGCCCCACCGCCGCCACCGCGCTGCGCGGCGTCAGCCTGGTGATCGAGCGGGCGCTGATCTTCAGCGACGGCTTCGGCACCGGAGACGCCGCCGCCTGGTCCGCCCGCACTCCCTGAGCCGACGCCGGGTTTCAGGGGGCCACCGCAGGGGATCTGGGCACGGCGGGTGCTGCCGCCGGTGCGGAACTTGGGTACCATGGCGGCCATGCTGGACCTCATCCTGGTCGTCATCACGCTGCTGATCGCCCTCGCGCTGCGCGCGGAGCCGCTGCGCCGCCTGCGCGCCCTCACCCTGCCCCTGGTGCTGACCGCGATCGCGGCCCTCGCGCACTTCGTGGCGGCGGCGGTGCCCCTTGACGACGGCGCCATCCGCGGCGCCGAGGTCGCGCTGGTGCTGGCGCTCGGCTTCCTCGTCGCCCGCGGCGGCCTGCTGCTGATCTTCGAGTGGGTGCTGATCAAGCGCATGGGCGTCACCCCGCCGCGCCTGATGCGCGAGGTGCTCGCCCTGCTGGTGTACCTCGCCCTCGCCCTCCTCATCCTGCGCAGCATGGATATCGAGATCACCGGCCTGGTCACCACCTCGGCCGTGATCACCATCGTCGTCGGCCTCGCCCTGCAGCAGACCCTCGGCAACCTGCTCGCCGGCCTCGCCCTGGCCTGGGAGCAGCGGCTCACCGCCGGCACCTGGGTGGAGATCGACGGCGAGCTCGGTCTCATCGAGGAGACCGGGTGGAGGTCGCTCATCACCCGCAACCGGCGCGGGCTGCGACTGCTCTTGCCCAACTCGGACGTCGGCGCTGCGCGAGTGACCATCTTCGGCACCGGCGAGCAGCCGGCCGCCGTGGTCGTCACCGTCGGCGTCGCGTACGACGTGCCGCCGGATGCTGCCAAACGGGTGCTCTTCGAGGTGGCGAGCGACACCCCCGGGGTGGTCGCGGACCCGCCCCCGAGGATCTTCACCGTCGAGTTCGCCGACAACGCGGTGGTCTACCGGTGCCGGCTGTGGACCCACACCCCGTGGCGACGCGACGCGCTGACGGACGCTTTTCTCACCCGCGCCCACGCCGCGCTGGCGCGGGCCGGGATGGAGATCCCCTTCCCGCAGCGCACCCTCCACCGCGCGAAGGCCGTCGAGCCGCTGGACACGCTGGCGCGCCGACGAGCGGCGCTCGCTGCCTGCGAGCTCTTCGGCGACGCCCCCGCGGAGGCCCTCGACGCGCTCGCCGAGAGCTCGCGGCTGCGCCGCTACGCCCCCGGCGAAGCGGTGGTCCGCGAGGGCGAAGCATCGACCGCCCTGTACCTCGTCGCGACGGGCGACGCGGTCGTACTCCAGCGCGGCCGCGAAGTGGCGCGGGTGGCAGCCGGCGACGTCTTCGGCGAGATGGCGTTCCTCACCGGCAGTGCGCGCGCCGCCACAGTGCGCGCCTCCGAGGCTGCCCTCGAGGTGCTGGAGATCGACGAGTCGGGGCTGCAGAGCCTGCTCGCCGACCGGGCCGACCTCGCCGGGCAGCTGGCCGAGAAGATGGCCGTGCGCCAGCTCGAGGTGGAGCAGCTTCGCGACGAGACCGGCGCCCTGATCTCCCCCGCCGGCCTGGTGACCCAGTTCCGCAAGCACCTGCTGCGGATCGTCGGGCTCTCGAGCTGAGCCCTCATTCCGTTCGGCGCCGCCACCGGCGAGCCTTCGCCCCATAGGCGCTGACATAACCTGAGAGCATGCTGTTCAAGCCCGAGCCCGAGCCCGTTGCCGTTCCCGTTATCGGAGTTTCGGGTTCTTCTCAGAGATCGACCTTACCAACGATGTCAGCTCGAGGTCGAAGACCATGACACTCTCCCTCTCAGGAGGTCGAGAGTATCGGGAACGGCAACGGGAACGGGCTCGGGCTCGGGACGGACAAAGAGCGCCAGCAGAGCCTGACCGCATTGACAGATCGCTCGCCAACACGCCTGAGTTAGCGCGTATGGCCCCCGCCCCCCCTCCGCGGGTTTGACGGACGTTCCGCAAAGCGCTAGCCTGTTCATTGATGAGAGCGCATCTCATCTCGAGCGCCCCCAACGACCTGGAGGACCCTTGCCGCAGAACCAACCCGACACGCTGATGACCCGGCTCAAGACGGAGACCCGCGAGCTCCACACCTATGCTGAAAAGCGGCCGCTGCAGCAGCAGATCGCGGCCGGGACCGTGGATCGTGCGGCCTTCGCCGCCTACCTCGGCCAGCTCTACCTGGCCCATGACGCCCTCGAGTCCGCGCTCGCCCGCTCGCGGGGTCTGCGGCCCGAGATCTCGGCCGTGGCCACGACGGAACGCATGCGGGTGGCCGACCTCGAGCGGGACCTGGAGTTCTACGGCATCGACCCGGCGGCCCTGCGCCCGGAGCCGGCGACGGCGCGGTTCGCGGCAGCGGTGACCGAGACCGAGCGTTCGGCCGCGGTGGCGCTCCTGGGGTCGCTGTACGTCCTCGAGGGCAGCACCAACGGCGGCCGCTTCCTGGCCCGCCGTCTGCGCCAGGCGTGGAGCCTGGACGGGCGCGGCCTCGCCTACCTCGACCCCTACGGCGAGGAGCAGACGCAGCGGTGGGCGGAGTTCAAGCTCCAGATGGACTCGCTGCCGCTGGCCGCGGCCGAGCGGGACGCCATCGTCGCCGCCGCCGAAACCACCTTTCGGGCCATCGCCGACATCAGCGACGACGTGGCCCGGCGGACGGGGGCGGCCCACCGATGAAGCAACCGGGGTGGCGGGCTCGCAGCGGTTCGACCCGGAAGCTCCGGCTCAGTCGTCCAGGTAGCCGCCGGCGGTCCGCACCTCGGCGCCCGGGTTCTCGACGCGGACCTTGACGCGGCGCCAGCTGCCGTCCCGGCGCCGGGCATCGGGGTAGTAGCCGAGCGCGTACTGGGCGCGCAGCTCGCGCAGGATCCCGACGAACACGGGTTCGATCTCGGCGCTCGTGTGCACCGGGATGATGCGTCCACCGCCCAGCTCGACGAGCTCGCGCAGCGCCGCCGCCTGGCGGCGGTAGTCGGCCGGCGTCCGCCACGCCGACACCATCTGCGGCTCGTCGTCGTCCGCGGACCGCCCCGGCTCGAGGAGCCGGATCCAGTACACCATCGCCCGGCTCCGACGTGCCGACGCCAGCACCGCGTCGCCGTCCAGCACGCTGTGGCTGTCGATGCCGTCGCTCAGCAGCACCACGAGACGGCGCCCCTGGCGGCTCTCGAGCAGCTTGAGCGCCGTGTAGAGATTGTCGTTGACCGCCGTGCCGCCCTGGCCGCGGGCGCCGGTGAAGCCGGCGGTGAGGACCTCCCGGGCGCCGGAGAACGGGGTGCTGTTCTGGATCACGTCGGAGAACACCGTCACCTTGCCCTCGTCGAGCTCGTGCATCCCGTCGATGAAGGCGGCGGCGCCGGCGCGCGCCGCTTCCAGCTTGTCTCCGAACATGCTCGCGCTGGCGTCGATCAGCAGCACGGCGGTGAACGGCACGTCGCCGCCGGCGAAGGTGATCAGCTCCTGCGGGCGCCCGTCGTCGAGCACCGTGAAGTCGTTGCGGCCGAGGCCGCGCACCGGCTCGCCGTCCCTGGTGACGGTCACGTAGAGCTGCCGCAGGTCGACGTCGAAGCGCCCGCCGAGGGGGACGGGCGCGGTCCGGACCCGGTGTCTCGCCTGCCGGCCCTCGGCGTCGGTGGCCACGACCTCGACGGTGTGCGGACGGTTCTCGCCACCCAGATCCACGCGCAGCCGGTACGGCGCCGCGCTCAGAGAGCCCACCGGGCGCCCGTCGACGAAAAACGCCACATCGCGAATCGGCAGCTCGGCGAGCGCATCGGCCTCGAGCTCGATCTCGCCGAACACCTCCTCGCCGTCGGCAGGACGCACGAGGTGCACCCACACCTGCCCGCCGTCGTCCGCGCCGGCAGCGACCGCGAAGACCGCCGCGGCCGCGGCCAACACAGCCGCGGCCAATCGCCGAGTCCACCGCTCCAGCATCACGGCAGGGCCTCCCGGAGCGCCGCGCGACCCATCACCTCGGCTTCACCGAGGACGGCCCGCACCCGTTCTTCCTCGAGCTCCGGCCACCGCGAGTAGCGGTAGCGCGGCGAGGTGCTCTGCTGCGCCATGTCCACGCCGAGACGCTCGGCCGCAGCGGCGGAATCGCGCGACCGTCCGGCGGCCTCGAGCGCGTACGACTCCAGGATGCGGAGGCGCTGGTTCTCCGGAATTGCTCCGACCGCCGTCCGCAACAGCTCCGCCGCTTCGCCCGCACGGCCATCGGAGATCAGCAGCGTGGCGAGTTCCTGATAGGCGAGCGTCCGGATCCACAGGTGTGTCGAAGAGTCGAGCAGACCCCGAAAGAGATCCAGAGCCGCGTTGACGTCGCCCAGCCGCGCACGGTTGACGCCCAGCCGAAGCCGACCCTCCAGGCTCTCCGGATGAGCCCGCACGAGCTTCTGCAGCTCCTCCGCTGCCTCCTTCGGGTCGCCCGTGCGTTCCAGCAGCGCGCCCAGCCCGAGCTGTGCGGGTGCGCTGTCCGGCGCCACCTCCACGGCGGCTTCGAGCGCCGTCCTCGCCCCCCGCCACTGACCCGAGCGTGCGAGCTGGGTGGCGAGATCGACGAGCAGGCACTCGCTGAAGCCCGGGGGAGGCTGCAGGCCGTCGAGCGACGGCGCCACACGCGCCAGCATCGCGGACATCTGCCACGAGTGCTCCGCGAGGTCGGTCTCCCGGCGCGTCATGTACCACGCGTGCATGTCGCGATGGAGCATCGCCACGGCCAGGATCGTCTCCGGCCGGTCCTTCGCGAGTGCGAGGATCGCGAGGCGCTCCTCGGTGAACAGCTGGCGCCATCGTTTGGAAGGATCGACTCCGGCCGGCGGCCTTTCGAGCTCGGCCAGACGTCTCCGGGCGGAAACCTTGTCGTCACGCGACCACTGCCGCAGCGCCTCCAGGTAGCCCTCGCGAAGCCCCGCGTCCGGCAGCGCCCCGGATGGGCCGGCCGCGGCTCGCTCCGGCCGTGGAGGCTTGACCGCCCGCGTCGCCCTCGGGTCGATCCACGCGTCCAGCCCCTCCACATCGTGGATCACCACCGGCAGGCTCCTGGAAAAGGTCTCCCCGCGGTCGCTGTCGGCGAGGACGAGGGTCAGCCGGTACTCGCCCGGCGGCACATCGGGGGCGGACAGGGTCGCCCGCCTGAAGACGAGGCCCGCGGCGCTCCCGGCGTCTGGACCGGGCTGCAGCTCCGGGTCGGAGAGGAGCATGCCGGCGGAATCTGTCAGCTGTGCTTTGAGCTGCGGTTCGCCTCCCGGGACCGTCAGGCCGAGCACCAGCTCCAGCGGCTCACCGGATCGCCATACCGGCCGGCCGGACGGCCACGACTCGATCCCGGGAACCCGTGGGCGGGCTGCCGCGGGATCGGACGAAATCTCCCCCGTGGCGACCCACCGCCCCCCTGCCGAGGCCACCAGCGGCGGTCCGAGGAAAAAGGCCGCGGGCTCGTCGCCGGGCACCTCGAGGTCTTGCCTGGCGAGGAAGAAACTCCGCGTTTCCCGGTTCCGCACGATGATCCGCAGAGAGCTCCGGCCGACGGGCGCAGGCACCACACCGACGAACCTGAGGCCCCCGTCCCGCACCGCGCGCACCTGCCGGCAGCCGTCGACGAGCAGACCCTCGGCGATGTGTTGAAGGGCGTTGCCGGATCCGTCGAGCAGGTAGCCGTAGATCTCGATCGGCACCGGCAGACGGACCGATCCCTGCACGAGCCCATGCCCGTCGATCTCGACGACGACCATGACCTCGGTCTGACCCGTTTCGCCGGCCGCGCCGGCCGGCGTCCAGATCACCGCCCCGTCGACCTCCCCTCCGCTCTGACCCGACATCAGCAACGCGGCCGCTCCGGCATCGACGCCGGATAGCTCGGTCGATGCGATCGAGGTCACGGCTGCGGCCCTTGAGCCGGCCAGGGCGCTCACCGCCCCCGCATCGATCGCGGGTCCCGCGCAGAGCGAATCGTCGACGGGATCGCCGGTCTCCGCCTCCGGTTGCCCGCCCGACGGCTCCTCATCGTCCCCTCGCGTGGCGTCTTCGTACGCTGCCACCGCCGAACCGATCACGGCCTCGGTGCGCGGCGCGCGCGGCGCCGCCGGATCCGTCCACCTGGTGACGGCCGGGTCATCGGACACGACGACCGTCACCGCGCGGGCCTCAGCGCCCGACGTGCCTTCGGACCACACCTCCAGCCGGTACACGCCGGGCGGCGCCTGCGGCGGCCCGACCTCCAGGAGAAGAACGACCGCACCGTCCCCCGCGGCACCGCCGGCCTCCGACGCAACGGCCGGACTGGCGACAACGGAGCCCGTCGGGTCCATCAGCCGGGCCGCAAACCGCAGGTCCTCGGTGTCCCCGGCGGAGACCGCGGCCAGGCTCAGGGCAGCGGACGAAGGCCACACCGGTTTCGCCGAAGGGTACGCCGCGTCCTGCGGAAGATCGGCCCACCCGGCCGTGTGCGCGAGATCCCGCCGGCTCGCGACCACCCACCGGCCGTCCGTCTCGGCCGCCAGCGGTGGCAGCAGGATCCCGCCTTCAGGTCGGGCATCCGGGACCTCGATCGCGATGGTGCCGAGAAAGTACCGTCCTGTCTCGCGGTCCCGAATCGCGACGCGGAGAGAGGAGGCCCCGGACCGGGCGCCGAGCGTTCCAACGAACTTCAGCCCGCCGTCGCGGATGGCCGCGAGAGTCTCGGCGTCGACGACGGGGACCGCCTCGGCGAGATGCCCGGCGATGGCGCCGGTCCCGTCCACCAGGTAGCCGAAGACCTCGATCGTCGTCTCCGACCGGGACGAATCCCCCAGGAGCGTCCGCCCGTCGACCTCGACGACGACGGTCACCGTCGCCTGCTGCGACGCGCCGGCGGGAACGGTCGAGGTCCACGCCAGCGCTCCCTCGACATCGCCGCCGCTCTCACCCGACATCAGGAGCGCCGCGGCCCATCCCGTCACGCCGCCGATCGGGACCGTCTCGAGCACCTCCAGGCGCTGTTCGCCGACGGCACCGCCGGCGTCGTCGCAGGTGCCCGACGGGGCTCCGCCCAGCAGCAGCACCGCGCCCACCGCCAGAGCGCGGCCGCTTCCCCACGCGCGGTGGCCGATCACCCGGGGGACGCCTCACTTCCGGCGCCGACGTCCACGTCGACCCAGATCGTGGACTCCACGGACGACCGGTCGTCGCGAACTGTGACCGCGATCCGGTGGGGGCCGCGCCGCAGCGCCATCGCCAGCACGAAGGTGGCGTCCTGCTCCACCGCCGAAAGGAGGTGCTCGTTGGCGATCTCGATGGGGTACTGACGCTCGGTGACGTCGGACAGGCCGGCCCGCTTGTCCCGCACCACGGACAGCACCGAGATCTCCGCGGTGTGCCGCCCTCCCTCGGGAAACAGCACCAGCGAGCCGAGCGGCACGGTCACGGCGACCGGCACCAGGAACGTGCCGTCGTCGCGGGGCTCCTGCGCCCTGCAGGTGGCGTTGATGCCGAGAGGGTTGGTTCCGGTGCCCAGCAGCGCCGCAGCCACCGTCCTCTCGGAGGGGCTCGGCTCGCTGCTCGAGGCGCGGTAGCCCTTGCGGTGGCGGACGTCCGCGCCCTCGCGCTTCACCTTCACCGAGATCTCGTGGTACCTGTCGTCGCCGGGTGACGGCGGTCGGTACCCGAGGGAGTAGAAGGACGACAGCTCCTCCGCGACCTGCTGCAGCTGCTCGCCGAGGCGCGCATTGTCCGTCAGGCGCCGCCCTCCGGTGACGGCGGCCATCACGCCCAGGGCCGCGTCCCGTGCCTGGGCGTCCGCCGCGCCCTGGGTGCCGGGACGACCCCTCGACTCGAGGATGCGGGTGTTCATGGACGCCGAGTCGCGCACACCTCCGTCCAGGACGCCGACCGGAAAGAGGCTGATGCGGTCGGTGTTGACCTCTTCCAGCAGGGTCTCCATCTCGCTCGACAGGTCGTACTGCATCGTCTCCCCTGTGAGGTTCACGGCCCGCTTTCGAGCCGCCTCCGGGAAGAGGTCCTGCCAGGTCCTGAAGAGCATCTCCCCGGTCCGCAGCTCGACGCCGCCGACCCACAGCATGATGGTGCGGCCCGGCATCGCGCCCAGGATCGCCGTGAAGCGCCGCAGCGCCTCGAGGCTGGCGCGGTAACGGATGGAGCTGCGCTTGGCGTACTGGTGGATTTCGGGGATGAAAGAGAACGCCTCCGGGTCGATGTCCATCGGATCGTTGAGAAATACGGGCTCGTCGCTGGTCGAAGTGAAGACCCCGGTCGGCGGCTTCGGTTGCGGCGGGAGCGTCCTGAAGCTCTGCATGCGGCGCACGAGCGCCTCGCCCTCGCGATGGGGGTTCATCGCCGGTTCCGCGGCGACTCGATCCAGCGCCGCGAGGACGTCCTCCGCGTTCTCCGAGAAGTCGGACTCGATGTGGAGGGAGCCGTCGAACCGCACCAGCATCGTCAGCACGCCGGGTGGAAGGCCCGCTGCCAGGATATCGCGCATGTGCGACACGACCGACGTCCGCAGCTGGGGGTCCACGTTGGTGTCGTCCAGGAACAGCACCAGGAAGATCTTCTCGACGAGCCGGTCATCGCCCGAGGACCGGCCCGCTCCCCGGGCCGCATAGAAGTGTGTGATCTCGACCGGCCTGCCGTCCTCGAAGATCTCGAAGTCTTCCATGGTGAGGTCCGTGATCGGTGCACCGGTGCCGTCGGTGACCACCGCGTCCACATCGACCAGCTCGACCGCCAGAGGCTCGAAGAAGGTCCCGGCCGGGATCTCGGGGGCTGCCTCCTGCGCCGACGGGCTGGAGGAACAGACAGTCAGCACGACGATCGCGGCCAGGGCACACCTCGGCACCCGACCGAGAAACGAGCTCAGGCGATCCAGGCCGCGCATGGCGTTGACCGTCCCTTCCAACCTCGGTCCCGATCATTTCTGCGAGTGATCACGTCATCCTCATCGCAGTGCCGCCCCGAAATGTAGCACGCCCGCATCGCACCATCCGGGTGGGTTGCAGGGGCCGGGGAACCCCAGCCGTCGGCTGCACCGATTGGGTGCACGCACGGGCCCCACGAATACGAACCGGTTCGACGGCTCGAGCGCTGCGGCGTGCCGTTTGGAGGCGGCGGTGATCAGTCCGTCGCGCCCGATTCAGCCGCCAGCGCGTCCACCAGCAACAGCAGGAAGAGCGCGCACAGCAGCACGGTCTTCGCGCCGTCGCCTTCTCCGCCCTCGGAGCGCACCGGCGCCAGCAGCCGGTCGATCAGCCGGCGGCGCTCGCCGGGCTCGAGGTCGGGCTTGCGGTGCGCCGCCCACGACCACAGCTCGCCGTAGAGGACCCACGCCGTCTCGCGGTACACGGCCGCCAGCTCGCCGCGCCACGCCTTGACGTGCTGGCGCGTGGCGAGCACGGCCAGGCCCTCGGTGATCGCACCGGCGAGCAGGCGCCGCGCGAGCGCGGCGGCGTCCTCGGCCTCGGCGAGCTCCGAGGCCACCACGCCGCCGAACGAGCCGATGTCCATCAGCGACGCGCGCTCCGAGCGGTCGCGCGACGCGGCCCCCGTTTCGAGGCGGTCGAGGAAGCGATGGAGCTCGGCGAGGAGCGGGAACGCGCCGTGGGCCGGATCCAGCCCGCGCTCCAGCAGCTCGCCGCGCAGCTCCCACACCGCGGCCGGGCTCGGGTCGCGGATCAGCCGCGTCAGCGCCGGCGGCATCTCCATGGGGGCACGGTAGCACGCGGCGCGCCCGGACGAATGGGTACCTGGAGCCGAGCGTCGTGCGGCTAATTCTCCAAATATGGACCAGGCACCGGCTGCTGCTTCGTGCGGGTGTGCTGGTAGATGATCTGACCCTTGGAGTTGACGAAGCTGATGATCAGCTCCGACTCCGTGACGGTGCACAGGGTGAAGCCGGGGTCGCGGCTGCCGAAGAGGGCGCCCTCGTGGTGGACCACGTCCCGGGTCTGCGAGGCCGAGGTGTTGACGAAGTAGTCCACGTCCGACCCCGCCACCCGGATGTGCTGGAAGTTGTGGATGTGCCCGCTGACCGCGATGTCCACGCGGTGTTTGTCGAGCAGGGGCTGCAGCCGCTCCTGGAGATCGCTGCGCTCGATCTCATCCTTGGTGGTCCCCGCGTACACCGGGTGGTGGCCCATGACGATCTTCCACCGGGCATCGGAGGCGCCCAGTGTGGCGTCGATCCACTGCAGCTGGCGGCTCATGGACTGCAGGCCGGCGTCGTGGTGCACCACCGGGTCGTCGCGGTACTTGTCGATCAGAGGCGGGGTGTCGATGAAGAGCATCAGCACCTCGACGCCGTCGGAGAGCTCCTCGGTCAGGGCGTAGTACCGGTCGGGCATTTCCCAGCGGCGGCTCACCGTGCCGTAATCCAGCACCGCCTGGGTGGTGCCCCGGTACTCGTGGTTGCCGAGCACCGCGTGCCACGGGATCATCAGCTCGGGGTGCTTGTAGATCCACTCGAAGTTGGTCAGCCACAGCGGGTCGTGCACCGAGCGCACCCCCAGGAAGTGGTGGGTGTCCCCCACGACGGCCACGAACTCCGGCCCCGCGAGGCCGGCGACCTCGCCCATCATCTCCGCGACCTCTTTCTGGTGGTAGTACCCGTTCCGCCCCAGGTCGCCGGCGATCAGGAACGTGAAGTGGTCGTCGAGCGCGGCCAGCGCCTCCGCGTCCCTCGGGACAACGAGCTCGCTCTCGCCGAACAGCAGCGGCTGACCGGCCAGAGCCAACGCGAAGAACAGCGCGGCAACCACCAGCGACCGGGTTCTCGTGGACCTCATGCAACCCCCTCCGAAGCGAGAAGCGCCGTCACCCGCGTGATGACGGATCAGGCGGCCGATTCTCGGCGGACCCAGGGTA
>CAZMED010000077.1:0-12924 GCA_964565045.1 uncultured Thermoanaerobaculia bacterium | reverse complement strand
GACGACGATGCGACCCCCGATGTGTCGTTCGCGGCCGAGACGGCAACGGTGCCCGAGAGCGCCGCGTCCATCGAGGTGCCGGTGGACCTGTCCGCGCCGTCGTCGTTCGCGGTCACGGTCGACTTCGCGACCGTGGGCTTCGGTGCGACGGCGGGGGTGGACTTCACGGCGGTGAGCGGTACGCTGACCATCCCCGCGGGTTCCACGACCGGCACGATCACCGTGCCGATCCTCGACGACGAGCTCGACGAGCTCGACGAGCAGGTCTCGGTGACGTTGAGCAACCCGACCAACGCCGCCCCGGGCCTGTTCGCGAACCAGGTCGTCACCATCGTCGACGACGACGAGGCCCCAACCGTTTCGCTGACGGCGGCCTCGCTGTCGGCTGCCGAGAGCGCGGGCACGCTCGAGATCACGGCCGCCCTTTCGCGGGCCTCGGGCCTCGACGTGACGGTCGACCACGCGGCGACCGCCGGGTCAGCCGCGGCCGGCGACGACTTCCAGGCCCCGCCCGGCACCCTGACGATTCCGGCTGGTGCAACCGCCGGTGTGATCACGGTGGCGATCCTCGACGATCCCACCCACGAGGCCGACGAGGACTTCAGCCTCGCCCTCGCCAATCCCCAGCATGCGGCGCTGGACCCGCCCTCGACGGTCACCGTGACCATCACCGACGACGACCCGCCTCCGGCCGTGATCCTGCCGCCGACCATCGGAGCGGCCGAGGATGCCGGCTCGGTCGAGATCCTCGTCACGTTGGCGGCGGCCTCGGGGGCCGAAGCGAGGATCGACTACACGACCGCCGACGACACGGCTACTGATGGCGAGGACTACACCGCGGCCTCGGGCACCCTGGTGATCCCGGCCGGCGAAACCACCGGCACGATCACGGTGCCGATCCTCGACGACGCCTCGGACGAGCCCGAGGAGCGGCTGACCGTCAGCTTCAGCAATGCTCAGGGCGCGTCCCTGGCGGAGCCCGCCTCGGTCGAGGTGGCGATCACCGACAACGACGACCCGCCAGAGCTCACGTGGCAGGAAATTACCGTTGGCGTGGCCGAGAACGCGGGCTCCGCAGAGCTCGTGGTGCAGCTGTCGGTGGCCTCGGGCTACGAGATCAGCGTCGACTGGACGACCGCCGACGGCACCGCCGTGGCGGGAGCGGACTACACCGCGGCCTCGGGAGCTCTGGTGATTCCCGCCGGCGCCGGTTCGGGGACGGTGGCGGTCGCGATCGTCGACGACCTCGTCTCCGAGCCCGACGAGAGCTTCACCGTGACCTTGAGCGGACCAGTCAACGCGGTTCTCGCCGGCCCTCCGACGAGCACCGTGGTCATCGGCGACGACGAGCCGGTGCCGGAGCTCACGATCGCGGCGTCTCCCCAGGTGCTGGGAGAGGCGCCGGCGATCGTCGGGATCACGGTGACCCTGACACCGTCTGCCACCGAGGACGTCAGCTTCAGCTACGCCACCGTCGACGGCACGGCGACCGCCGGGACCGACTACCTGCCGGCGGCCGGGAGCCTGGTGCTGCCTGCGGGAGAGACCACAGCGAGCTTCGAGGTCGCGGTCCTCGACGATCTCCTCGACGAGGAGGACGAGCATTTCTCGGTCGAGCTCTCCGGTGCCTTCGGGGCGGCGCTCGGCGCGCCCTCGTCGGTGGCGGTCACCATCCTCGACGACGACCCGACGCCGCAGTTGCTCCTCGAGGCCTCGGCTCGGACGGTGACCGAAGGCGTGGGCAGCGTGGACTTCACCGCGACCCTGTCGGCGCCGAGCGGCCGCGCGGTCAGCTTCGACTACGCCACCTCCGGCGGCACCGCGACCGCCGGCGTGGACTTCACCGCCACCTCCGGCACGGCTGTGATCCCGCCCGGCGAGACCTCGGCCGTGGTCAGTGTGCCGATCCTGGACGACGCGGTCGGCGAGCTCGACGAGGGCTTCTCCTTCGCCGTCTCCGCCGTGCAGGCGGCGTCCCTCGTGCCGCCGGCGACGCGCAGCGTGACCATCGTCGACGACGACCAGCCCCCGGTGGCGCGCGTGGTGTTCTCGGTGGGCGAGCAGTTCAACATCTTCGAGTTCGAATCAGGGACGGTGAGCATCTCCGGCGGGATCGCGATGGTCAACTCGGAGTTTCTGGACCAGGTGTTCCCCGGACAGCGTCTGGAGTACGGCGCCGACAACCAGGTCGTTTTCGTGCGCTCGTGCTCCAGCCGCTTCGAGTGCGAGGTCACCACCCCGAACGGAGGCGTGCCGGCCGACGTCATCGACGCGCCCATTGCAGTGCTCCGGCACGAGTTCCCGAACCTCGCGGCGGCGGTGGCGGGTGCCCCCGACGCCGAACACCTGGGGACCGCCGACCTCGCATCGGCGCGGGTGGCCCTCGAGATCAGCATTTACAACTCGGGCACCATCGACACCACGCCGGTCGTGATCGCGGGCTGGACGACGGGGTTCGAGACCCCGATCACCATCAGGGCTGCGCCCGACGGCGGCCGCCACCAGGGCCGTTACACCTCGGGTGCGGTCGGCCTCGAGGTCGCGGGCGGGCCCTGCATCCGGTCGACGGTCGGCAACCTGGTCCTCGAGTGGCTGCAGCTGTACTGCTCCGCCGACCCCGCTTCCGATCTCGCCGGTGTCCTCCTCGACGGTCCGGGCGTCACCGGGAGGGTCGAGCTGCGCGAGTCCATCGTCCGTCTCGACGGTGCCTCGGGCGCCGGCGAGCGGCTGGGCGTCGCGGCGCCCTCGGTGGGCGAGCTCGAGCTCACGATCCGCAACACGGTCTTCTACGACCTCGGTTCGGGCACCGCGCGCCACGCCGGGCTGCTGGTGGAGGACGACTCGGTCGTTGCGGTGGTGGCCAACGCCACCGTGATCGGTGGCGAGTACGGCCTCCGCCGGACCGCGGGCTCGCTCGAGGCCGTGAACACGCTGGTCGAGGGCGCTGCCTCGGCGTGCTTCAGCGGCAGCTTCGCCGCGGGATCCCGCCACAACCTCTCGAGCGACGGCACTGCACCGGGCGCCGGCTCGGCCGCGGGCGTCTCGGGCTGGCTGAAGGGGCCGTTGAGCGGCGCCGACGCGGACCTGCACCTGGCGTGCGACCCACTCCAGCGCGCGACCGTCAGCCACTCGATCCTCGATCTCGGAACGATCGCGAACCTGTTTGACGGCAGCCCGCGTTCGATCGTCCGCACTGCGGGCGTCAACCCTGCATTCGTCGAGCTCGACATGGGTTCGCAGGTCGTGGTGGCCGGGTCCCGGGTCGCCCTGAGCTTCGCCCAGCGCCACGAGTGGTCGCTGGCGGTCGCCGACTCGCCCGCCGACATGCAGAGCAGGAGCGGCAGCTACCGCGTGGTGGTGCCGCCGCGGACGGCCGACGGCTCCGGTCTCGTCCCCGACCGGTACCTCTGGGACGAGGTCGAGCTCGCCGCGCCCGCGGTGGGGCGGGTGATCCGCCTCGAGGTCGAGAAGCTCGACGGCGACGACTTCGTGCACCTCGGCGAGTGGAAGCTGCTCTTCGAGTCCTCGCCCTGCGACGGCGGCGCCGATCTGTCGGCCGATCCGTCTGCGCGGTTCGTGATCGACTTCGAGGGCGGGTGGCGGGTGGACCCGTGGGACATCGGCGCCGACGAGGGATCGAGGGTCGGGTTCGGTTGGGGCAAGGACGACCCGGAGGTGTGGGAGTCCGAGGGTGCGGCCGTTCTCGAGGTTCTGCTCTCGGCCCCCTCGAGCTCGGAGCTGCGGGTCGGCTATGCGACAAAGGGCTTCAGCGCGACCGAGGGCGCGGACTTCACCCCGGTCGCGGGCGAGCTCGTCTTCGCGCCGGGGCGGCTGCGGCAGCAGCTCAGCGTTCCGGTGGTCGAGGACGCGGTCGCGGACGATTACGAAGACCTCGCCATCGAGCTCGCGTCCGTTGGCGAGGAGTCCGTTACGGTCGCCAGCTTCTGGTTCAACCTGAGGGACGGCGTGGCGCCGGTGCGCGCATTCCTCGATTCCGGCTCTCTGGTGGTCGATGAGACGGCGGGCACTGCTTTCCTCACAATCCGGCTGTCGCGCGCCGCTGCGAGCGATGTGACGGTCAGCTGGCTGACCTCGGACGGCGGCGCGCTGATGGGCCTCGACTACGAGGGCCTGTCCGGGGGCCTCATCATCCCGGCCGGCGATCTCAGCGCCGACATCGAGGTGCCGATCCTCGACGATGGGCTGGTGGAAGCCGACGAGTCCTTCCTGGTCAAGCTCACCGGCGCCAACGGGGGCGTCAGGATTGGCGCACCGGCGGTGACCGAGGTGGTGATCGAGGACAACGAACCGCCGGCCGTAGCATTCAGTCGCGCCGCGTTCTCGGTGCTCGAGCGCGCCGGCGAGGCGCTGGTCACGGTCGAGCTCAACAAGCCGGTGGAGGTCGAGGTCCAGGTCGACTACGCAGCAGCCGAGGGGACGGCCCTGACGGGGCAGGACTTCCTGGAGACGACCGGCACGGTGACGATCCCGGCCGGCGCCACCACTGCCACCTTCGCGGTCACGATCCTCGACGACTCCATCGAGGAGGCGGACGAGACGATCCTGCTCACGCTCTCGAACCCGTCGCCCGTCGCGCTCGGGAGCCTCGACGCCGCGACGCTCACCATCCGCGACGAGGACGGCGTGCCCTTTGTCGCCTTCGCGTCGCCCCAGTTGCAGGTGGCGGAGGTCGTGGGCTCGGCCCTCCTCGAGGTCGTTCTGACCGGCAATCCGGTGGCCGACGTGATTCTGTCGGTGGCGGTTTCCGACGGCTCCGCGGTCTTCGGCGAGGACTACGGCGCGGTGCCGACCAGCCTGACGATTCCGGTCGGTCAGAGCAGCGCCGTCATCGCGGTGCCCATTCTCGCCGACTCCGTGCCCGAGCTCGACGAGAGCTTCACGGTGACGATCTCGGATCCCGTCAACGCGGTCCTCGGCCACCCGGCCACCACCACCGTCACCATCCTCGGCGATGTCGGCCAGCCGCGGGTGAACCTCTGGCCGGTCTTTCAGACTGCAGACGAGTTCGGTGGACTCGTCACACTGCTCGCGCAGCTCGATCCTCCGCAGGCCTCCGACGTCCACGTCCGCGCGAGAACGGTCGACGGCGAGGCCACGGCGGGGGCCGACTACGTCGCAGCCGACGAGATTCTGGTCATCGAGGCGGGCGAGACCGAGGCGTCCCTCAACGTGCAGCTCGTCGACGACGCACTCTACGAGGGGGCGGAGAGCTTCTCCGTCCTCCTCTCGGAGCCGACGGGCGGCGCCGGTCTGGGCCCGGACTGGCAGGCGACCGTCACCATCCACCCGAACGACGCGCCGCCGTTCGTTCACCTCGCGAACGGCGGCACCGGGACCGCGCAGTACACGGGCGTCGAGGCGGCGGGCCAGGTGGTGGTTCCGGTGCGGTTGTCGGCCGCCAGCGGCCTCGAGGCGCGGGTCGACTACGCCACGTCGGCCGGCACCGCGACCGCCGGTGCGGACTACGTCGACGTGGCCGGTTCGCTCGTGTTCGCACCGGGGGTGACCGAGCGCCAGGTCGCGGTTCCCCTGATCGCCGACGGGTTCGACGACGACGGCGAGACCTTCACCCTGACCCTCTCGAACCCGATGGGTTGCGTGCTCGACAGCGGACCGCTGCCGAGCGACGGGTTGGTGACCATCGTCGACGGCCTGCCCGAGGTTCTGTTCGCGCAGCCGGTGCGCCTCGTTCAGGAGGGTGACCTGGTCAGCTTCGAGGTCGTGCTGTCGGAGCCGAGCGATGTGGCGGTGGAGGTGGCCTACCAGACCGTTGCCGGGAGCGCCTCGTCCGGCGTCGACTACAACGCGAGATCGGGGGTGCTGCACTTCGAGCCGGGCCAGACCTCGGCGGCCACCGCATCGGTGCTGATCCGGACGGACGGCCTCGTGGAGGACGACGAGGTCTTCGCCGTCGAGCTTCGCGACCCGTCGAGCGCCCTCCTCGGAGTGCCCGCCTCCGCCACCGTGACCATCGTCGACCGCGACACCTTCCAGGCCTTCGGACTGCAGCCGGTGCACGTGGAGCACGACCTGGTGCACCTGAAGTGGCGGCAGACGCCGTATGTGAGCGGCGACAGCCTGATCCCCGCGGGCTGGGAGGTGTCGCGGCGCGATGCCGATGCCGGCGGCACCTGGGAGATCCTCGCCGCGACGTCCCAGGTGCTCACGCCGACGTTCTGGAGGGACTCTACGGTCCCGCCGGGCGTGCGTTCGGAGTACCGGGTGGTGCCCTTGTACGACCCGAACAGTGGGCCCGACGTCCGCGGCGAGGAAGAGATCTGGGCGATGAGCGGGCCGCCCCCGGCGGTCTCGGGCGAGGCCGACCAGGCGCCGCTGCCCGGCTTCGCGGTTTTCGCCTCCGGCGAGGCACTGCCGACCGCGGCCAACAGCTTCGCGGGACGCCACGACTACGTCTTCACGCTCCTGCCCGACCCGGGCCAAGAGTTCTCGAACGCCACGGTGGACGTCTACCTCGACGATGTGCCGACGGCGGGCGGTGCAGACGAGGCCCCGCAACCGTGGACGGCGCCCTTCTCCGGCCGCGGCCGCGACGACCGGGCAGAGATCGCGACGCCCGGCGCCAAGGTCGTGGACGCCTCGTCGTGTGACGGCCCGTCCTGCCAGGTGGTGGTGCCCGGCGTGGCCACCGGAACCCATCTGCTGCGCTTCGTCGTCGACGACGCCGGAGGCGTCTTCGAGCGCTCGATCGTGCAGGACCTCCACCCGTGGTGGGGCCCGGTGGCCGGGTCGACCACCCAGTACCCGCCGCCGGTCCTGTACCTCTACTCCGACCAGGTGCCGACGACGACGCCGGTGCTGTGGATCGGCGGGCCGGTGATGCCGGTCCCAACCGACTCCGGCGACCACGCTGACACCGTGGAAGCGGCGCGGGCCGTGGTGATCGTGGACGGCGCCAACCGCAGCGCCGGGTCCTTCGACGCCGAGGGCCTGGCGGCGTGGTCGCCGATCGCGCCGTGGCAGGACGGCGAAGACTACGCGCTCGGCGCGAGCTCGGCCCTCGGCGACGACCGCCAGGTCGGCCGCGACCTCCTCCTGCGGGGGCTCTCCGGGGCGAGCGCGGGCGGGCGCCAGAGCCTGGCGTCGAGCACCTCGACGGACTACTCCGTGCCGCTGACGGTGAACTCGGCGCTGCCTGCCGACCAGCCGCCCGCGGTGACCTGGGTGACCCCGGCGGTGGTGTCGGAGGACCCGGCGCCAACGCTGTGGGCCGACATCTGGCTGCGGGTCGAGGACCACGACCAGGACGTCGACCCCAGGAGCGTCAGCGTCAGCAACCTCACGTGGGATGGCGGGCTCGAGAGCTTCCCGGCGTACTTCGCCGACCCGGCGGAGCAGGTGCGGGTCGAGGGCCGCTTCGGCTGGTTCGTGTGCCGGCTGCCGCTCGCCATCTCGGGGACCGTGCTCGACAACCAGCTCGTGATCCACGTCGAGGACGTGGCGGGCCACGTGGTGGACGAGGGCGGCTTCGCGGTCCGGCGGCACCTCGTCGCGGCGGGTGAGTACCCGGTGCCGGTGATCTCGGAGCCGCTGCCCGGCCGCTACTACGGCGACGGCGAGATCGTGGCGATGAACGCCGCCGCCTCGATCGTGCCGGACGGCTACGAGCTCTGGTTGGGGGCCCTGGCCCGCGACGGCGAGGACCCGATGCCGCTGGCCGCCGTCGCCGACGGCGCCGCCGGGAGCTTCGCCGCCTCCTGGGATTACGACGCCTACGTCGTGCGGGTGGTCGTCGCCACCGCGGATGCCATGCCGGACGAGGCGGCGCTGCGGGGGATCGCGCCGCCGTGCCGGCTCGGCGATCCGGACCTCGGTTGCGCCTCCACCGAGGTCGTGGTTCACAAAGCGGGCAGCGCCGGCTGGGCGCCTTTCGAGCTCGTCCACGCGCTGCCCGGTCAGGTGATGTTGCGCTTCGGACTGGAGCGTCCGACCGTTCAGCGCTCGGCCGACGGCGGAGCCACCTGGCAGACGGTGAGCGTCTACGACGAGTGGTGGGAGCGCTACTACTTCATCGACACCACGGTCGAGCAGGGCGCAACCTACCATTACAGGATCCCGATATCGGGCGCCGCCCTGTACCTCGGCCAGACCACCACCGCCCCCGGACAGCCGGTCGAGGTGCCGGTGTGGGCGGCGCCAAGGGTCGTACCGGAGCTGCTCGACGTCAGCTGGTTGTGCCCCGAGGGTGCGAGCCCCTACCTCTGTCAGGGCACGCTCGACCTGCGGCTCGGAGCCGAGCCCGGCGATTCGCTGGAGGGCGCCACGGTGCGGGTGTTCCTCAACGAGCCGACCTTCCAGCTGCAGGACGGCCGCGGCGAGGACCTGCACGTCGACTGGCCCGACAACCTGGACCACTTTGCCGGCCGCGACGTGCCGGCCTGCGTCGAGCGCCGCGCCGTGCCCGACCTCGAGCTGACGGTGCCGGCCGGCTCCGACCGCATCGACGTCGAGCTGCCGGGCGTGCTCTTCGGCACCAACGGCCTGCGCTTCTCGGTGGAGATGCCGGATGGATCGATCAGCGAGCGCGCCGTCCTGATCGCCCTCCACGACTCGCCCGTGTACAACGTCTACCGGTCCCGCTACGGGCCGTTCCTGCCGGTGCTCATCGGCAGCGTCGTCAACGCCAGCCCGGTCGATCTGTGGGGGCTCGGCCCGGCCAGCCGCTACAGCCCCGACTGCGGCGACGGCGACCTCACCTACTGGTACTCGCGCGACCCCTACTTCGAGGATGCGGCCTACATCAACCGGGTCATCATCGATGACGGGGAGGCGGAGGTTGTCGGCACCGATCCCGATGGGCTGTGGACCGCGAGCCTCGACCTCGCGACCGGCGGGCACACCCTGCGTACGACCAGCGGCGATTCGAGCCTCTACGGCTACGGCAACATCGGCCGTGTCCTTCTGAATGACGACGGCTCGACCCTCACCGACGTGCTCGCCAACTACGTCTACTCGGGCTTCACCGGGCCGACCACCGAGCTCACCGTCGACCCGGCGGCCACCGAGCTTGCACCGCGGCTCGACTTCGTGGTGCCCTCGGTGCTGATCGACTCGCCGGACGATCCTGCGACCAGCGTGGTGCGCTTCCGCATCACCGACGCCGATCAGGACCTGCCGGTCGACGGGGTGACGGTGACCAACACCTCGCTCGACCCCGCGGTCTCGGCCACTGCGTTCTACGCCTCCGACCAGTCCGACCCCGAGGGTGACTGGGGCTGGTTCGTGGTCGAGCTGCCGCTGCTGCGCGACGGCAACGCGCTCGAGTTCTGCGCCCAGGACCTCGCCGGCAACGTGCTCGGCACCCCGCAGGAGCCGTGCGTGACGACCGGCGTGGCGCGCACCTCGCCGCTCGTCTTCGCGGTCATCACCGAGCCGGCCTCGTCGCCGGTCGAAGCTCTCATCGAGTCGGAGGTCGAGCTCGACGGCTCCGCCTCGTCCATGCCCGCGGGCGGCGTTGCGCTGTGGACCACCGGCCGGCGCTCGGACTACCTCACCAACCCGTGGCAGCAGCTGCTGGTGCTGCCGCCCACCGGAAACCTCGCCGACCTCGCCACGCGCATCATGATGCCCGCGGAGTACATCAACGGGTTCCGCGCCCGCCTGGTGGTCGCCGCGACGCCGGCCGACCTGCCCGCCGAGCTGTGGCCCGAGGACGGCTCGCTGCCCTGCGTCCGCTCCCAGGGCGAGGGCCGGTGCGACAGCGCCGACGTGAGCTTCACCTTCGCCTGCTGGCACGACCCCGCCTTCGCGGGGATCGTCATCGACCAGCCTTCCACCGGGATCTCGATCGGCCTCGACGACCCCCTCGAGCTCGCCGCCCGGGTCACCCAGCCCACCGGCCTCGTCCCCTTCGCCTATCGCTGGCAGCTGTACCGCCGGTTCCCCGACGGCTCGCGCTGGTTCGAGACCCTGATCGGCGACGACGAGGAGGGCCAGGGCTACGCTATCGGCAACGACCGGCTCAGCGTCACCCCGGCCGGCCTCGGGCTCGAGCCCGGCGAGTACCTGCTCTACGCCGAGGCGCGCTACCCGGCCTCGGGCTGCAGCTTCGGCTGGTACCGCGCCAACTCCTCCCCGAGGCTCCTCAACGTCGGCAACACCATGGACGGCGTGGCGCCGGGCATGGTGGTGGAGAACGACACCTTCCGTGTCTACTCGCGGACCTGGACCCCCGGCCGCGACGGCTACGTCTTCATCGACGACGACCGCGACGACGCCGTCGGGCCCATGGTCTACTACGGCGAGATCCAGCCCGGCGGCTACCTCGAGATCACCCCCGAGCCCGGCGAGCTTCCGGCGCTGGGCACCGAGTATTGGGTGAGCGTCGCTGACGACATCGAGGGGAACGCCCGCAGCACTTGGGTCAACGCCCTGCGCGTCGAGCCTTCCGGCAGCCCCGAGGCCCCGCTGCCGGTGGTTAACGAGGAGGACACCAGCTGCGGCGGAGAGGGCACCGAGTGCGCGCACCCCATCGTGCCGGGGCAGACGTGGCGTGGGACCTGGCACGAGGCGGGGGACACCGACTACTTCCGATTCATAGCGGGCGCCGGCGCCCGTGTGCGCGTCACCCTGCGGCGCGTCGATCTGGCGCTGCCGCCGCTGCATCCCGAAGCGCCGGCGCCGGAGGTCTTTCTGGTCGGCCCCGACGACGTCTCATTCGCGGTCTCCGAACTGCTCGGTTTCGAGGACACCGAAGCGACCCTCGACGCAGTGCTCACAGTCTCCGGCCGCCAGCTCGTCGTCGTCCGCACGCCCAGGGGCTCCGGCGACTACACCGTGACGCTCGAGCTGCTGGACGAGGGCGGCGACGGCAGCGTTCACTTCGGCTGGACCAACGCGCGCAGCTTCCTGACCACCGAGGCCGACCAGGAGGCGATGCTCTCGGTACCCGTGCTCGACCTTTTCGGGAACCCGGTGGCCGCCGCCAAGGTCTCATGGGAGGAGGGGACCGAGTGCGGTCTGGGCGGTTTCTGCGCAACCGGTGTCGGGCCTCCGGCGAGGACGTCGCTGAACGGCTACGCATCGCTCGTGGTCAACCCGGCACCGGGCACCAGCCCCGCGTGGCGGCCGGGCTCGCGCCTCGCCGAGGCCGCGAAGGGAATGCCGGTGCGAGCGAAGGCCGTCGAACGACGCGACGACGCGCGCTCCGGCGCCGCCGTGCTCGGCACCGTCCGCAGCTCGGGCGTCGCGGTGCTCGGCTTCGACCTGCCCGACGCGGCCGCCGCGCGGGCCATGGCTGATGCGGCGAGGTTGAGCGGCCGCGAGCGCGCCAAGGCCGTGGCCAAGGACGGCCCGCTGTGCCAGAACCACGTGCTCGATTGCGGACCGGCTGCCGCGCCCGTGTTCCGCGCCGCGCGGCTCGAGCTGGGCGAGAACGAGGAGCTGGTGGACCTCGAGGTGCGCGTCTTCGACGGCGGCACCGAGCCGGTGGAGCGGCTCGACGGCCACGAGGTCTTGAGAGCCGTGCCGCTCACCGCGAAGGTGGCGGCGATCATCCGCACCCAGAGCGGCGCCCTGCGCGAGGACTACCCCGACATCCCGGTGGCGCTGGCGGTGGCGGGCGGGCACGGCGGCGCGGTCGCGCTCGGCGGCGTCACCTGCGACCGCCTCGAGGCGGCGCCGGGGGCCTTCACATACAAGGTGGGGCGCAACGCGGGCATCCACTACGCCTCCGACAACCCCGACGGCTCACCGTGTTGCTGGATCGCCACCGACGTCATCGAGGCCTCCGTGGTGGCCGACGTCGAGGTCGGCGACGGCGCCGGCGGGACCCACCGCGTGACCCGCGAGGCAAGCGCCATCGTCGAGTCCATTCCGCGCCCCTCGGACCCTTGCGAGGTGCGGTTCTATCCGTCGGATCACGCGGTCGTCAACACCAACCGCTTCTTCGCCAACAACGGCGATGGCGACTACGTCAGCCTCGGCTACGCTTACCTCACCGACGCCTGCGGCAACGTGGTCCGCGGTGTCGGGGACAGCGACTCCGAGCTGCACACCGACCCGGACGACGAGTTTCGGGTGGTGGGCCCCTCCGAGCCGCCTCCCGAGGCGCCCGGTGTGTGGGCTGTGGCGCGTTCCGTCTCTCCACATGCCTGGCGGTACCGCCTCGTCCTTCGCGGCCGCGATCCGTACTCAACGACTCGCATACCGGACGGGATCTATCCGGTCTCCATCGAGGTCGACTCCTCCAGCCACTGCGCCGCGGGCGGTACCATCTTCGGTTCCATGACCGCCGAGGCGCACGAGTTCCTGCCCCAGCTCACCTTCCACTGGGATTACGATGTCGTGGATTTTGCCAGCGTGCGCGGCGGTGATCCGCGTTATGACGTGGTCGCGCCGGGGGCCACCATACGGGATGCCACGGGTGCCGTCGCGGTCTGGCGGGTTCCCGCCTACGATGCGCCCGACCCGAACGTAACCTTTGAGGGCGGCTTCACGGATGTTCCGGTGCGGATTTACGTTGTCGACCTGTCCACTGTGCCCTTCGACTGGGACGGCAACGTGCGCGACACTTATCTCGAGCCGGTGGAGGGCGTTGTCCTTTGTACCGGCACCGTCGAGGAGATCACCGACCAGACTGGTTTCGTACGTTATTACCAGGGCCCGGTGCGCTCCTCATGCGACACGGTCTGGGACACCGTGGCCGAAGGCTTGGCCTCCTCGGACGCGGAGCTCTCCGGCCATGCCCCCGAATCCTGGGTCACCATGGGTCTCGGCATCGGCATCCTCAAGGCCCCCGAGCAGGCGGGCGAGTACGCCCTCGTCGTCGAGCCCGGCGATGGGCCTGTCGCCGATCCCTTCCGCCGCGGCGGCTCCTGGCGGATCGACTCCCGCGTGGGCTACCAACCTGACGACAACTTCCTAGAATTCGAGGTGGGGGGTGGG
>CAZMED010000076.1:0-12941 GCA_964565045.1 uncultured Thermoanaerobaculia bacterium | reverse complement strand
CCAACTTCTGGTACTCGGGGAGCTTCTCGGACGGCGCGGTGACGCCGTACACCTGCAGCGGGTGGACGGACGGATCGACCCTCTTCGACGGCCGCTACGGCAGCACCCAGCAGACCTCGAGCTCCTGGATCGACACCGGCGAGGCCACCTGCGGGCTCAACGCCTACCACGTGCTCTGCCTCGCGTGGCGATGAGATGACCGGGTCGCGCTGCTGATGCATAATTTCCGGCGATCGAGACGGGCCGGAGGACCATGTGAATCTGGAGCAGGCGATCACCACCGCCATCAAGTACGAGACCCGCGTCCACGCGGTCTATGCCGAGGCCGCCGCCAACGCCGAGCACGCGGTCGCGCGGAGAGTGTTTTCGACCCTCCGCGACGAGGAGATGGGGCACATCCGGTACCTGCGAGACCGCCTCGAGGAGTGGCGGTCCAGCGGCGTCATCAACATCTTCGACATCGGCACCGAGCTCGCGCCGCGGGACGCGATCGAGTCCGCGACGGCCCGCCTCCGCAGCACCCTGGCGGGCGGCAGCCCCGCTGGCGGAGGCGCCGAGCTCGAAAGCCTGGCCAAGGCCCTCGCCGCCGAACGCGAGACCAGTGACTTCTACCGGAAGATGGTATCGACCCTGGACGCCCACGGCCGACGCCTCTTTGAACGATTCCTCGAGATCGAGGAGGGCCACGTCGCCATGGTCCAGGCGGAGATGGACCTGGTGTCCGGCGCCGGCTACTGGTTCGACACGTCCGAGTTCAGACCCGAGGCCGGTTAGCCCACCGGCAACAGAGCCTCGACCGCCGACCGCACGCTCGGGTCCATGGGATCGACGGCGGGCTCGAAGCGGGCCACGACCCGGCCCTCGGCGTCGACGAGGAACTTGGTGAAGTTCCAGCGCACCTCGCCGCGGAGGCCCTCCCCCGTCTCGGCGGTGAGAGTGCGGTAAAGCGGCGCCTGCTCGGGCCCCTTGGTGTGCACCTTGGCCATCATCGGGAAGCTCACGCCGTAGTTGAGGCGGCAGAACGCGCCGATCTCCTCTGCCGTGCCGGGCTCCTGATTGCCGAAGTCGTTGCTGGGAAAGCCGAGGACCACCAGGCCGCGCCCGCCGTAGGTCTCGTGCAGCTTCTGCAGACTCGCGTACTGCGGGGTGTAGCCGCACTTCGAGGCGGTGTTGACGATCAGCATCGGCCGACCGCGGAACGACCCGAGGTCGAGGGTCCCGCCTTCGAGCGTCTTGACGGTGTGGTCGATGACCGCGGGCCGGGCCGCCTCACCAGGCGACGGCATGTCATCAGCCGAGGACGCGGCGTCGGTGGTCGAGGCGGTGCCCGCCGCGCCGCCGCACGCCGCGACCACCGAGAAAAGACCAACAACAATCCAGAGCCCGTGCGTGATCTTCATACGTCCCCTCCCTGCCGAAGAGCGCAACGCGAAAGGCGGCGGCGCGATTCCTGCCCCCCGTCGGGATCGGGATCGCACCCCGGCCTCCGCCGTCGGCCCGGGCACCCCTTTGTTTCTGAGACGAAATCGCTATAGAATTCGCGCCGCTGGAGGACGTGCTGACGATGACACAGTCCCTGACAGGCATCCTCGGTCTCGGCGCCTACGTGCCCGAGCGGGTGATGACCAACGACGAGTGGGCCGAGTGGGTGGACACCTCCGACGAGTGGATCACCACCCGCACCGGCATTTCGACCCGCCGCATCGCGGCGTCCGATCAGTCGACCGTGGACCTCGCCGAGGCCGCAGCGCGGCGTGCCCTCGAGGACGCCGGCCTCGCGGTGGACGACATCGACGAGATCATCGTCGCCACCGACACCCCCGAGGTCTTCCTGCCCGACACGGCCTCCTACCTGCAGACCCGGCTCGGCGCCCGCACGGTGCCGGCCTTCGACATGGCGGGCAGCGGCTGCGCCGGCTTCGTTTTCGGGCTCGACGTCGCCCACTCCCGCGCCGCGACCCGCGGCCGGCGCGTGTTGCTCGTCGGCGTCGAGCTTCTGACCCGGATCATGAACTGGCGCGACCGCAGCACCTGCGTGCTCTTCGGCGACGCCGCCGGCGCCGTCGTCGTGGGCGCCGGCGAGCACGCCGTCGAGATGCTGGCGTGCACGGCCGGCACCGACGGCTCGCGCGCCGAGATCCTGTGCCTCGAAACCGGGGGTACCCGCCGCCCGTTCACGGTCGAGGCGGGCGAACGGGGCGAGCACCAGAACATCGTCATGATCGGGCGGGAGGTCTTCAAGGAGGCGGTCACCCGGATGGGAGCGGCCGCCCGCCGCGTGCTCGAGGAGGCCGGTGTGGGCATCGAGGAGGTCGCGCTCGTGGTGCCCCACCAGGCGAACCGGAGGATCATCAACGCCGTCCAGAAGGCACTCGGCATCGACGAAGAGACCATGTTCGTCAACGTGCAGAGCTACGGCAACACCGGCTCCGCCTCGGTGCCGCTCGCGCTCTGGGAGGCGCGCGCCCAGGGTCGCATCAACCCCGGCGACCTCGTCCTGCTCACCGCGTTCGGCGCCGGCTTCCACTGGGCCGCCGCGCTGCTGCGATTCTGAGCCGGCGCATCACCGCTGGCTGCCGCGGCCGTTCGACCTGGCGACCGGGGCCTCCGGACCTCGGTCTCACCCGTTTCCGGACGAGACCTCCGGTTCATCCGAGGGTTCATCCGGACGGATCCCCGACTCCAGCTCCCACGGCGGCAGCTCGGTCCTGCCCTCCTTCACGAAGTGGTCCATCCACCGCATCAGCCGCCGCGCGTAGTCGTCGCGCGCCGCGGCGCGCGCGTTGCCGTGGCCCTCGCCCGGGTAGCGCACGTAGCGCACCGGCGTCTTGCCCACCAGCTTGAGCGCCCGATAGAGCTGCAGGCTCTGCGACGGGTGGACCCGGCTGTCCGCGGTGCCGCCGGCGATCAGCAGCGGCGTGCGCGCCTGCTCCACGTAGTAGATGGGACTGCGCTCGAGGCTGTACTGCCAGCGGGTGTAGGGTGGGAAGAGCGTGTGGACCATGATGTCCTCGATCGGGATCTCGGTCGTCATGCCCTTCGAAATCTTGTTGCTGATACCGACGAACATCACTCCGGCCTTGAAGCGCTCGGTGTAACGGGTGGCGCCCCACGCGGTGGCGTAGCCGCCGTACGAGCCGCCGGTGATGCCGACCCGGTCGACGTCGGCGATCCCCGCTTCCACCAGCGCGTCGACCGCGTCCACCAGATCGTCGAACTCGGCGCCGGCTGCGTCGCTCTGCCCGAGCTTCGAGAACGCGACGCCGCGCCCGGTGCTGCCGCGGTAGTTCGGGAAGAAGACCGCGTACCCGCGGGCGGCGGCGAGCTGCGCCGGCGCCGAGTAGCTGGTCGACCACCCGTTGCGCCGGTGGGCCTCGGGCCCGCCGTGGACCATCAGCAGCAGCGGCGCCGGCCCTGCCTTCGGACCGAGCGGGCGGACCAACACGCCCCCGAGCTCGAGCCCGTCCCGGGCCTGGTGGCGGAACACCTCCTGCGGCGCGAGTTCGACGTCAGCGAGCCAGGGGTTGCTGTCGGTCAGCCGCCTCGGCGCCGGGTCGCCGTGGGCCATGACGAAGACCTCGGCCGGATGCTGCGGGGTCTCGCCGACGATGGCGGCCGAACCTCCGTCCGCCGCGAGGTGCAGCCCGGTCATGATGGGGACCCTGGCGCCGTCGGTGCGCGGGCCCGACACCGCGTGAGTCTTCTGGACCAGGGTCTCGATGTCCACCTCGCCGAAGCGCGTCTCCTCGCGGATGTCGGCCACGAACATCAGCGTCGCCGCATCCTGCCAGGCGAAGGCCGCCGCGTCACCTTCGAGCTCCGGCAGCACGTCCCGCAGCGCGCCGCCCGAGATCGGCGCCACGAGCAGCCGCCCGGCGGCCGGGTCGTTGGGATCGGCGCCCGAGATCATCGCGAGGTGCTCACCATCGGGGCTGAACTCGAAGTCGCCGAGCTTGCCCGGATTGTCGAAGCGCGCCCGCACCTCGCCGGTGGCCGCCTCGACGACGTGCACACGGCGGTGCATGTAACCGTCGTCGACGAGCGGAGTCGGTGCGACATCGACCGCGAGCAGATTGCCGTCGGGGCTGAAGCGGACGTGCGAGACCGAGCCCTCGATGGGAAGCGCCCGCGGCTCCTCGGGCTCGCCGTCCGGCGCCGAGGGGTCGGCGGGCGGCGGTGCGAAGGCCGGCATCGGCACCAGCCAGGCCCGGGTCGGCCTCCAGTCCTCCTCGAAGACCTCCTCGGTGTAACCCGCCTCCTGGCGCTTCTCCCGCACCTCGCCCTCCGGCTCGGCCGCGACGAAGGCCAGCGTGCCGCCGTCGGGCGACACCCTGTAGTCGGTGATGGCGCTGCCGAAGGCGAGCAGCCGACGCGACTCGCCGCCCGCGACCGGAATCGCCCACAACGAGGCGTGCTCGTCGCCGTCGCGCTTCGCGAGGTAGGTGATCAGGTCGCCGCCCGGCGTGAAACGCACGCCGCTCACCTTGACGTCGCCCCCGACGTACACCCGGTCCAGCCCGTCGGCGACGCGCACGACCCGCAGCTCCCGCCACGCCGGGCCGTCGGGGTCCACGCCGGGTCGCCGCGGCACCTCGAGGACATAGGCGATGGTCGCCCCGTCCGCCGAGATCGCCGCATCCCGAACGCTCCGCAGCGCCGCCAGCTGCTCGAAGCCGAGCCCCGCCGCCGCCCCCGGCAGCGCCGACACGAGCACGGTCGAAACCAACAGACCCGCGACCCCGAACCAGAACCCTGCGCGACCTCGCGACCTCCGCTCCATGATCCGTCCTCCTTCTCGAGTGCTGCGCCCTCCCGGGCCCCCGCATTCTACCGATGTCCGCACCCGCCGCACGGGTCCCGGTCTGGACTCCCCCTCGCCGAGCTGATATAAGGTGGTCAACAAAAGAGATCGAGACACAGAAAAAAGGGAGTGACCCATGGTGCCTCTGACCGCCCTCTGGCTGCCGATCGTCGTCGCGGCTGTCGTGGTCTTCGTCGCGAGCACGATCATCCACATGGCTCTGAAGTACCACAACAGCGAGTACCGCAAGCTCCCGGACGAGGCGGCCGTGCTCGAGGCGATGCGCCGCGCCGGCGTGCAGCCCGGCTTCTACGCGTTTCCCCGCGCCGCCAGCATGGGCGAAATGTCCAGTCCCGAGATGAAGGAGAAGTACGACAAAGGCCCGTGCGGCACCGTCAACGTCGTCCCCAACGGCCCGCCGACCATGGGCGGAGCGCTCGTCCAGTGGTTTCTCTTCTGCCTTCTGGTCGGGATCTTCGCGGCCTACCTTGCGAGCCGCACGCTCGAACCCGGCACCCACTACCTCCAGGTCTTCCGCGTGGTAGGCTGCTCGAGCTTCATGGCCTACAGCTTCGCCACCGTCTCGGATGCTATCTGGAAGATGAAGCCGTGGAGCATGACTCTCAAGCACGTGTTCGACGGCCTCGTCTACGGGCTCCTCACCGCCGGCGTCTTCGGCTGGCTGTGGCCGGCATGATCTCCCGCTTGCCGCCGGCGCGCAGCTGAGTCCGCCCGCGCCCCCCTCCGCGCCGTCGTCGGGCGCTCGGCACCGCGTGCGCCGATGCTCTGATAATCTCGCGCGGTCATGACGCGCAAGATCCTCGTCGTCGCCGCCGCTGCGGTGCAGTTTGTAGTGTTCACCATTCTCGTCGCCTGGACGGTGGCCCACTGGCAACGGATCGGCTGGACAGGGCTGTCGTTCAACCAGGCGCTCAGCGAGGAGGCCGAGCGCGCATCGCAGGCCGGGCCGTTTTCCGTCGGCTCCCAGGAGGTGACGGCGATCGCTCCGCGGTCGCCGGCCGCCGGGGCCGACATTCGCGAGGGAGACCGGGTTGTCAGGGTCAACGCGATCGAGGTTGACGATCTGCGGGGCCTGCAGCGGCTTGACAGCGAGGCTCGTGCGGGTGACGTCATCACGTACCGGCTCGAACGGAACGGCAACGAGCACGAGATCACGGTCACGCTCGTCTCACCGTTCACGTCGCCGTTCGTGGTGGCGAACATGGCGAGCACCGTGGCGGTCGGTCTGATCTGGCTACTCATCAGCCTGCTCGTGTTCTGGAGCCGCCCGCGCGCACGTACCGCCAACGTGTTTTTTCTCCTCGCCTCCGCCGGCGCCGCGCTCTACCTGATGTGGGCGGCCGGCGAGCTGCTCTGGCCCAACCTCCGCGGCATCGTGCCCACCGCACTGAGCGTCCGCTCGTGGGTCTTTTTCGGTCTCGTGACCCTGTTATCGCTCGCCTTCGTGAACCTCCTTCTGCATCTCGCACTGGTCTTCCCGAAGCCACGGCCTGTCGTGAAAAGCTGGCCGAAGGTCTTCGTGTGGATCCACACCCTCCCGTTTCTGCTGTTCGTCGGGCTCGGCGCGATGGTCGGCGCAGCGCGCCTCGGCCGATCGGCTCCCGGGCTGCTCGTGCTGGAAGCAGTGCTGGCAGCCGTCGCGATCGGCGTTTCCATCCGTCTGGTTCGTGCGGCTCGAAGCGAAGGACCGACGGCCGCCCTGCGCTCCCGGCCGCTCGCGGTCCAGCTGCTGGTGATTGCGGTGGTCTGCCACCTGGGGCTCGTCATCCGCCTGCTCCCGGACTCCGCGAGCGTCGCCGTGGGCATCGCCATTGGCCTGGCTATCATGATCCACCTCCTGGGCAGCCTGACCGTATTCTCGGTCCTCACCTGCGTGTCCCTGTACCGCAGCTATCGGGAAAGCGGTGTCGACGTCCAACGCCAGGTTCGCTGGCCGTTGTGGGGCACCGTGACGGCGGTCGCGGCGTCGATCGTCATCGTTCTTTTCTCCCTCGGCATCGGCTTCCTTTCGCAGAAGCTCGGCATCACCGCGTACACCTTCACGACCATCACCAACTCCGTCACCAAGGCGGTGTACCTCCTCATCCCACTGTCCTTCGCGTTCGCCATCCTGAAGTACCGCTTGCTCGACATCGATTTCATCATTCGCAAGACTGTGATCTACAGCGCCGTCACCGGGATCGTGCTGGCGGTGTACCTGGTCGTGGCCGGGCTCTCAGGAGCGGTCCTCGTGCGCACCGCGGGTCTCGAAGGAGAGACCGCAGCCATCTTCACGACCCTCGCCGTCGTCGCGCTCTTCGTCCCCATCCGCAACCGCGTGCAGAGCTTTGTGGACCGGCGCTTCTTCCAGCGCGAACGGGACCTCGAACGCGCGCTCCAGACCATTTCCGCCCTGGTTCTGGATGACGCCCGGTTGGGCGCCGTGCTGCCTGCGATAGCCGACGAGGTGCAGCGCGGGCTGCGGTGCCGCAACGTGGCCATCTTCGTCCTCTCTCCCGACGGTCGTGACTACCGTCTTGCCGCATCGGTCGGCCTCGCCGATGAGCGGGTCGCGGACATTCGCCTGCCGCGAACCGCCGTCACGGAGGTCCAGGGTAAGAAGCTGATAGCGGTTGCGGACAACGACGCCCTGCGCTCCGTCGGAGCCAGGACCGCTGCCGTCGCGAGCCGCGGCGTCGATCCGCTCGGCATCGTCAGCGTCGGCTCGCGGCTCGACGGCGAGCCCTTCGACACCGAAGACGAGGCCTTCCTGGGAGCCGCAGCCGATCAGCTGTCGCTGGCGATCGGCCGGTCCCGCCAGCACCGCGCCGAGTCCGAGCTGTCCCAGGCGCGGGAGATCCAGCGTTCGCTGCTGCCCTCGGCCCTGCCCGAGATCGGCGGCGTCAAGGTCGCCGCCCGCTGGCAGCCGGCGCGCGAGGTGAGCGGCGACTACTACGACGTGCTGAGGCTCGACGAACGGCGGCTCGCCCTGTGCGTAGGCGACGTCGTCGGCAAGGGCATGCCGGCGGCGCTGCTGATGTCCAGCCTGCAGGCGTCCCTGAAGGCCGTCGCGGCGCAGACCCCGTCACCCCGGGAAGTGTGCTCCAGGGTCCGCCAGGTCATGCTCGGCAGCCTCCAAGGCGGGACCTTCGTGACCTTCTTCTACGGCGTGTTGGATCGCGGGGCGGGCCGCTTCACCTACTGCAACGCGGGCCACAACCCGCCCCTCCTGGTCCGCGAGGACGGCACCATCGTCCCACTGGACGTGGGCGGTCCGATCTTCGCCCGCATCACCTCCGATCAACCCTATCAGGAGGCGTCTGTTGCGGTAGGTCCCGGCGACAGGATCGTGCTTTACACCGACGGAGTCACCGAGGCGTTCGACGAGGCCGGCGAGATGTTCGGCGAAGCGCGCCTCGAGGACATCCTGCTCCGCTGCCGGTCGGCTGGCGCCGACGAGATCGAGCAGGCCGTCACCGCCGCGGTGCTCGAGCACGCGCGCGACGGCCTCCAGGACGACCTCACCCTGGTGGTGGCGGAGATTCGGTAACTGGTCGACCGCCCGTCGCGCGGATCCGACGGGACATTTCGGGGAGCGGCCACGAGGTGCTCCGCACCCGGACCCGGACAGCCGAGCGGCCCGCCGCCCCGTGCGAGCGGCGGGCAGAGGCGGCCGTGCGACGCGGCTTCGGCCCCGGCGGGCTCAGTCCGGCGAAGGCTCCGTCGCGGTGGCGCCGAACTCCCGCCGCAGCGACTCGCTGTCCCACGCGGCGTCGACCACCGGACCGAGGTCGCGGGCGTCGGCCGCCAGCAGCCGCTCCAGCTCCTCGGTCTGCCGGTGGACGAGGCGGACGTACGCGGCCTGGTCGCCGCGGTGCCTGCTGAGCTCGCGCAGCGCCTGCTCGTCGTGGCGTCGGAACCTCCGCGCGCGGCGCAGGGCCTCGAAAGCCGGCACGCCGAGCTCGCGCAGGACGTCGACCGCAACGACGATCGAGCTGTCCAGGGTCTCCCGGTAGACGCGGTCGAAGCCCTCCTCGATGAGCTCGTAGGCGTGGCTCCGCCCGGCGGCTCGGCACAGGATCGCCAGATGAGGGAAGTGCTCGCGCGCGGTCTTCGCCAGGCCCAGGATGCGCTCCGGATCGTCGAGGGCGATCACCAGCACGCGCGCGGAACCGGCGCCTGCGGCGCGCAGCAGGTCGAGCCGCGATGCGTCCCCGTAGAAGACCTTCTGGCCCAGTCGGCGCAGCATCTCCACCTGGTCCGAGTCCACGTCCAGCACCGTCACCCCGACGCCGTTGGCGCGCAGCAGGCGGCCGATGATGGTCCCCACCCTGCCGTAGCCGGCGACGATCACCGGGTTCGCCTCGTCGATGGCGTCGGCCTCACGCTGCGCCTGCTCGCGGGTGCCGAAGCGCGGCCGCACCAGGCGATCGTTCAGCAGCATGAGCAGCGGCGTCAGGGCCATGGTCAGGGCCACCACCGCCACCAGGGGCGAGGTGACCTCGAGGGCCAGGACGCCCTGCTGGGTCGCGAAGGAGAACAGCACGAAGGCGAACTCGCCGGCCTGGGCGAGGGCGAAGGAGAACAGCAGGTTCTGGTCGAGGCCCATGCCGAACAGCCGGCCGAGCAACGCCAGGACCGCGAACTTCAGCGCCATCAGCCCGACCACCAGCACGCCGATCAGCATCGGGCGCGACAGCACCTGGGCGAAGTCGATGGAGGCGCCCACGGCGATGAAGAAGAGCCCGAGGAGCAGGCCCTTGAACGGCTCGATGTCGCCCTCCAGCTCGTGCCGGTACTCGCTGGTGGCGAGCACCACGCCGGCCAGGAAGGTGCCGAGGGCGGGGCTCAGACCGACCCGGGTCATGAGCAGCGCGATGCCGATCACCAGCAGCAGCGCGGCCGCGGTGAAGACCTCGGGCACGCGCGCACGGGCGATGAAACGGAAGGCGGGACGCACCAGCAGCCGGCCGCCGACGACGATGGAGGCGACCGCCGCCAGCACGACCCCGGCGGCGGCCCAGCCCGGCAGCCCTTCCACCCAGGTGGGGTGGTGCCCCCCCGCCGCGGCGGCCGCCGACACGCCCGGCCGCGCGAGCAGCGGCAGGACCGCGAGCATGGGAATCACCGCCAGGTCCTGGAACAGCAGCACCGCGAACGAGCTGCGGCCGCCGCCGGTCTTCATCAGGTCCTTCTCCTGGAGGGTCTGCAGCACGATCGCAGTCGACGACAGCGACAGGATGAGACCGACCGCGAGGGCGCTTCGCCAGTCGAGCCCGGCGGCTGCGGCGATCGCCGCCACCAGGCCGGCAGTCGCGCCGACCTGCAGGCCGCCGAGACCGAGGATGGAGCCCCGCATCCGCCACAGCAGCGACGGCTGCAGCTCGAGCCCGATCAGGAACAGCATCATGACGACGCCGAACTCGGCGAAGTGCAGGACGTCCTGCCCCTCCTCCCCCACCAGGCCGAGCGCGAACGGACCGATGGCGATGCCGGCCAGCAGGTAGCCGAGCACCGAGCCGAGGCCCAGGCGCTTGGCCAGCGGCACCGAGATCACGGCCGCGACGAGGTAGATGAAGGCCTGGAAGAAGAAGTCCTCGCCGTGCATCGCTCAGTCTCCGATCAGCGCCGCGAGGTCCGAGTTGAGGCGCTGCGCGCGGCAGGCGGCCTCCACGTCGAGCCGGCCGTCCCGCAGCGCGGCGAGGACCGCGGCATAGTCCTGCGCGTGGCGGCGGATCCCCGCGTCATCGAGGCGATGGGTGCCGTGGACCACGAAGGGGGCCAGCCAGCGCATCCCGCACAGCAGGGCCGTCTGCTCGATGGGCGCCATCAGCTCCCGGATCGTGAACCGGTTGGGCCCGGACCGCGCGTAGGACTCCTCGCCGCCGCCGGCCGTCACCGCGTTCAGCATCAGCTTGCCGCGCAGCGCCTTCCCCTCGCGCCCGTAGGCCCAGCCGTGCTCGAGGACCAGGTCCTGCCACTCCTTGAGGATCGACGGCGTCGAGTACCAGTAGAAGGGGTGCTGCAGCACCAGCGCGTCGTGGGTCGTCAGCAGCTCCTTCTCGCGCTCGACGTCGATGTCGAAGTCCGGGTAGCGCTCGTAGAGGTCGTGCACCGTCACACCGTCGAGGCGCCGTGCCTCCGCGACCAGAACACGGTTGACCCGCGACCGCGCCGCCGCCGGGTGGGCGAAGAGGAGCAGGATTCGTCTGGTCGCCGTGGACATCGTTCCCTCCAACCGCGGATTCGCCATCGTGATTCCTCCGAACGACCGGACGGGCGCCCCGCACGGTAGCCCCAGCCGAGGTAGAATCCCCGCCGTGGCGCGCCGCCGCGCCCGCGGAGGTTCGGATGCGTTTCTTCGCGACCGCCCTGTTTCTGTCGGTGCTCGTCTCGCCCGTCGGCGCCGCCGACCCCCAGCTCGAGCGCCTCGCGGGGTGGATGAGCGGCTCGTTCTCGTCGGCGGCGCAGGCTGGCGAGGACCCCGACTTCCGGCACATCGTGCTGCACATGGCGCGCATCTGGAAGCAGCGCGGGGACGGGATCTGGCTGTACGTGGAGCAGGCAGCCGCCGAGAGCGCCGGCAGCCCCTACCGGCAGCGCGTCTACCACGTCCGCAGGGTCGGCGAGGACCTCTTCGCCTCCAGCGTTTTCACCTTCGAGAACCCGTTGTCCCGCGCGGGGGCGTGGCGTGACGAATCGCCGCTCGCCGACCTCTCACCCGAAGATCTCGAGGCCCGGCAGGGCTGCACGATCTATCTCCTGGAACGGTCCGACGGCGCCTTCGAGGGCTCCACGCTCGGCCGCCTCTGCCGCTCGGAGCTGCGCGGCGCCACCTGGGCCTCGTCCGAGGTGGTGATCGATGCGGAAGGCATGGTCAGCTGGGACCGCGGCTTCGACGATGCCGGCGCGCAGGTGTGGGGCGCCGAAAAGGCCGGCTACCGCTTCGAGCGGATGGGAGCGGACGAGCCGGCGGCCGACCCTCGCTGAAGCGGCGAGCTGCGGCGGCTGCCTTCCCTCAGCCGCGCTCGCCGGGTCGCGGGAGGCCGTCGAGGGCGAGCGTGTCCGAGCTGCGGATCCGCTCCAGGGTCTTCGCGTACAGGGCGAGCTGCGCCGCCTCGATGTCGCCCCACTCGGTGGCCGCGATCACGGTGTCGCCGAGCCCTTCGAGGCGCATCACCTCGAGCGTGAACACGAAGTCGGGGTGCGGGTCGATCAGGGTCACCCACTCCTGCTGCTCGGGCTCGATGCGCCACAGGTCGCGCTCGCCCGGCGCCAGCCCGTTGAGAACGAGCTGGTCGAACTCCTCCACCAGCCAGGGCTCGTCGTAACCCGGCCGCAGGAGCGCAGCCCGGAAGTGAATCAGCCACACCACCTGGTCGGTCCCGTTTTCGGCCTTGAACTCGATCATCGGCCACTCGAGAAAGCCCTTGTTCCGCTTGTACACGCGGCTCGCCTGGAGGTGGAAGCGCGAGAGGATCTCCCGCGCCTCGTCGGAGCCCTCCCGCAGCGCCTCGAGCCGGTCCACCGCCGACTGCACCTCCTCGAGACGCATCCGCCGCGCCTCGGCGATGACGCCGTCGGCGGTCAGGCCCTTGAGCGGCTCGTACAGGGCGAGCACGAGATCGGGGTGCTCGGGGGGCTCGGGTCTGGTCCCACCGGCCGCGTCGTCGCCCCGAACCACGGCGGCTTCTCCGACCAGGTACACCAGGGCCTCGTCGAAGCGCGCGCGCTGGTCCTCCTCCATCGGCTGCCGCAGCTTGCCCACCGATTTCTCGAGCTTCTGGTAGCTCGAGGGGTCGACGGTCGGCGGCCCACACCCGGCCAGAAAGGCCGCGAGGCCCGCCGTCACGAGAATCAGAAATGACGCCTTGAAGCTCCTGGTGCCCATCTGATCACCTTCGCAGCGGATGTTCACTCTCCGCCTACTGTATCAGCCCACCATGACCACTGCGCAAGGGCTCGCTGAACCAGGCCCTCCCACCGCCATCGCAATCCCTCATTCCTAGTTTCGAATTCGCCTGCGGCCCCCAGAGAACGGGCGGTTGGGCGGAAATTCCTAATTCCTAATTCCTAATTTCTAATTCCGAATTCGCCTGCGCCCCCCAGAGAACGGGAGGGTGGGCGGGAAATCCCAGTT
>CAZMED010000075.1:0-12969 GCA_964565045.1 uncultured Thermoanaerobaculia bacterium | reverse complement strand
GTTGACACCCGCCGCCGGGATTGCTAGATTGACGCTCCCCGGAAGGGGCGCTGAGCGGGAGTAACTCAGTGGTAGAGTGCAACCTTGCCAAGGTTGACGTCGCGGGTTCAAATCCCGTCTCCCGCTCCAAAAAATCACGAAGAGCAGCCCGGCCCCAGGCCGGGCTTTTTCGTGATTTTTTGGAGAAATGGGGCAGAGCGGATGACGCGCGGCGGTCTTCTTGACCCGTGCAGCGGCGTGGACTAGACTGCGGGGTCTGAAGGCGACGTGGCCAAGTGGTAAGGCAGGGGCCTGCAAAGCCCTTATCCCCGGTTCGAATCCGGGCGTCGCCTCCAGCCCACCCGTCCACCCACCCTTCAAATTTCGACCGCCGACCGTCTGACGGTCGGCGGTCGAAATTTGAGTTCAGAAAACACACGTTCCGGTCAATGCCGAGCGATCGGGGATTGTCGTCGGGCGGGAAGCTCGGAGGACGACGTCTCCGTCGACGACGACACCTGCGCCGAAGGTGATGTCGCCCTCGACCTGAAGGGAGCGGCAGCGGCGCAGGGACGGGGGACCGTGGGGGAACCGCTCCTCGAAGGCGTCGATCAGCTGGTAGTGGGCGGGGTCGAGGCGGATCGCGGGCGGCGCCTCGCGGTCCGCGCGCAGGCGGACCAGCCAGTCGTCGCTGAGCTCGTAGGCATCGGAGCGCGCGGCCAGGAGGTCGTCGGTGTTCTTGACCGGCGAGAAGCGGCGGCGCGGCACGCGCACCGCCGCCGCCCGCTCGAAGAACGAGACGGCGCTGCCCATGGCGGTCTCGAGCTGGAAGACCGACGGGCTCGAGGGGTCGCGGGGGTCGACGGTCTTGCGATTGACGAGCGTGGGCAGGGGCAGGAAGCCCCCGTGCTCGGCCAGGGCCCGGGCGAGGGCAGGGAGGCTCAGCCACACGTTGTTGGTGTTGAAGTAGCGGTAGCGTTCGATGTCCTGGAAGGCGGCCTCGGAGCCGGGCGGGCACTGGGCCGACTCGCGCAGCGCCAGGCGCCCGTTGGCGAGCCGGCACAGATGGCCCCCCTTGCGGTCGGCGGCGGTGCGGTCGGCGGCCTCGAGCATGAAGTCGAGGCCCTCCGCGACCATGTAGCCGAGAAGCTCGGCATCGAGGACCGCGCCGAGATTGTCGGCGTTGGAGACGAAGGCGAACTCGAGCCCGGCGTCGAGCAGAAGCTCGAGGACGCCCGAGGTGGCGAGGGCGGTGTAGAGATCGCCGTGGCCGGGCGGGCACCACTCGAGCTCGGGGTCGGCGGGGTGCGAGGCCGGGAGCAGCGTCTCGGCGTCGACCTTCGGCACGCGGTGCTGGAGAAAGGACTGCGGCAGGTCGTCCCGCTCCAGATCCTGGTAACGCGCGAGGACCTGCCGGGCGTCGTCGGCGGTGCGGAAGCTGTCCATGAGCAGGAGCGGCACCTCGGCGCCGACCTCGGACCGGAGGGCCAGGACCTGGCGCGCGATGAGATCGAGGAAGCTGAGGCCGTCGCGGACCTCGAGCAGTGATTTGGCCCGCTCGAGGCCCATCGAGGTCCCGAGGCCGCCGTTGAGCTTGAGGACGGCCACGCGCCGCAGGGCCTCGGCCCCCGCGCCCCGGTAGGACTCCAGCGAGGCCGCGTCGGCGATCTCGTCGAGCGGCCGGATCGTGTCTTCGGACAGTGTTCCGCGGTCGCCGTCAACGAGACGGGCGAGGTGGAACCGGAAGGACGCGATCGCGGCCTCGGGGATCCCCGCCCGCTCCATGCGCTCGAGGAAGGGGGCTGCCGCACCCTCTCCGGCCCTCAAATCCCCCACCATCCACCCCCTTTCGAGAGGTTATTTGTCATAATACAAGAGTGAAGAGGCTCCTCCGAACGGTCGCGACCGTCGTGCTGGCGGCGGCTGCGAGCTCCGCCGCGGCCAACGGTGCTGCGGCGAGTGCACGAGGTTCCGTGACGGCGCCCGACCGCTCCGACCTGCGCCGGATGGTGGTCCGTCTCAGCGAGGAGCGCGGACTCGATCCCAGGTTGGTCGACGCGCTGGTCCGGGTGGAGTCCGATTACGACCCGCAGGCGGTGAGCCGGCGCGGCGCGATGGGACTCATGCAGCTGATGCCGGAAACCGCGCGCAGGCTCTCGGTCGAGGACCCCTTCGACCCGGAAGACAATGTCCGGGGCGGCACCCGGGAGCTGTCGCGGCTGGTCGAGCGCTACGCCGGCAACCTGCAGCTCGCCCTCGCGGCCTACAACGCGGGCGAAGGCGCGGTTGCACAGTACAAGGGCGTGCCGCCCTACTCGGAGACCCGCTCCTACGTCGCGCGGATCCTCAGCCTGTACACCGGCCGCCCCTACAGCCTTCAGACGGGCTACCGGCGGGAGCCGGTGCGCGTGCTCAAGGGCCTCTCGGGCGTCACTGTCATCACCAACATGGGCGGCGGCGGGCCGGCGGCCGGCGCCGCGCCGCAGACGCTCGAAGGCGGACCGCTCCGCGGCGGATTCGGCACGACGCGCTAGGGCCCGGATACCGTACAATCGGACCATACCGGGCCGGAATCTCCTGGACCCCTCGCGGCATGAAAGGACCAAGATGAACGTCGCGTGTCGCTGTCGCGCCCGCTTGACGCTGCGGCTTCTGCCGATGGCGGCGGTGCTGGTGTCCGCCGGCTGCTCGTCGCTGATGTCGTCGGCGACGGCGCGGCTCGCGGACAGCCTCGAGGGCGCGGTTCTCGAGCAGAACGATCCGGAGGTCGTCCGCCAGGGCGCGCCCGCCTACTTATTGTTGATCGACGGGCTGATCGCGGACGACCCCGACAACGTGGACCTCCTGCTCGCCGGAGCGGCCCTCTACTCGAGCTACGCGGGGGCCTTCGTCGACGATCCGGAGCGGGCCGCGCGGCTCGCGGTCAAGGGCCGGGATTACGGGTGGCGGGCGCTGTGCGAGAGCGAGCGGCACGCCTGCGGCACCTGGTCCGCGCCCTACGCCGAGTTCGAGCGCGTCGTCGAGAGCATGGGCGTCCAGCAGGTCCCGGTGCTCTACGGCGCGGGAGCGGCGTGGGCGACCTGGATCAGGAGTGCGAGCGACGACTGGTCGGCGGTGGCCGACAAGGCGCGCGTCGATGCCATGATGCGGCGCGTGGTAGATCTCGACGAGAGCTACGAGGGGGGCGCGGCCTACCTCTACCTGGGGATCCTCGCGACCCTGCTGCCCGAGGCCATGGGGGGGAATCCGGAGGAGGGGCGGGAGGCCTTCGAGCGGGTCATCGAGCTCTCCGGCGGCCGTCACCTGATGGCCAAGGTCCTGATCGCCGAGAAGTACGCGCGCATGGTGTTCGATCGCCAGCTGCACGACCGGCTGTGCCGGGAAGTGATCGAGGCCGACCCCGAGGCGCCGTCGTTGACCCTGGTCAACGTGCTCGCTCAGGCGCAGGCGAGGCAGCTGCTCGAAGATTCCGAGGACTACTTTGGAGAGTGAACCATGAGATTGCTGCGACCCATTCTGGCCGTGATCGCCCTCCAGCTGGTGGCGTCGGCGGTCGGCGCACAGGCGACCCGGCTCAAGATCGCGACCATGGCGCCCGACGGATCGTTCTGGATGAAGGAGCTGCAGGCGGCGGCTGACGAGATCGAAAGCCGGACCGACGGCCGCGTCGGTCTTCGCTTCTACCCCGGCGGCACCATGGGATCCGACAGCGCGGTGCTGCGCAAGATCCGCATCGGCCAGCTTCAGGGCGGGGTCTTCCTCGCCGGCGGTCTGGCCGCGCTGGATCCGGCCCTCGAGATCTACAACCTGCCGCTCCTGTTTCGAGACTACGACGAGGTCGATGCCGTGCGCCGGGTGATGGACCCGGTGTTGATTTCCAGGCTGTCCGAGACGGGATTCGCAGCCTTCGGCATCACCGAGACCGGGTTCACCTACCTGATGTCGGCGGCGCCGACCCGCACCTTCGCCGAGCTCAAGGGCCGCAAAGCCTGGATCCCGCAGGACGATGCCATTTCGCTCGAGATCGTCAACGCCGCCGGGCTGTCGCCGGTCCCGCTGCCGATCTCCGACGTCATGACGGGGCTGCAGACCGGGCTCATCGACACCGTGGCCGCGCCCCCGGTCGGTGCCATCGCGCTGCAGTGGTTCACGAAGGCCCCCTTCGTGACGGACCTGCCGATCACCTACGTCTGCGGCGCCATCGTGATCGCGCACAAGGCGCTGTCGGGCCTCAGCCAGGCCGATCGCGAGGTCGTTCACGAGGCGCTCGGAGATGTCAGCGAGGCCTTGGATGCGCGGACCCGGGCCGACAACGAGGCGGCCAGGGAGGCCCTCATCAAGCAGGGCGTGACCTTCGTCACCCCGGGCCCCGAGACGCAGCAGCAGTGGCAGGAGATCGCCGCACAGGCAACCGAGCGCCTCATCGCCAAGCAGGGGTACGATCCGGTGGTGGTGGCCCAGATCCAACGCGTGATCGCCGACTATCGGGCGAACCGGCCGACGCCGGAGCCCGCGGACTGAGCGTGGCCGAGTCGCGACCCTCGGTGGCGGCGGGCCTGCTGCGCGCCTTCGGTCTCTTCGAGGACGCCGTGCTGGTGATTCTCCTCGGAGCGATGATCGGCGTTGCCGGCGCCCAGATCGTGCTCCGCAACCTCTTCGACGGCGCGCTGCTGTGGGCCGACCCGCTGCTGCGGGTGGCGGTGCTGTGGGTGGGCATGATCGGCGCCATGGTCGCGACCAGGGGCGACCGCCAGATCACCATCGACGTGGTGTCGCGTTTCCTCCCCGATCGCTGGCGGGCCGGCCTGCGGGTCGTGACGGACCTCTTCACCGCGGCGGTCGCCGCCGCGGTGGCCTGGAGCGCATTGCGCCTGGTGCTTGGTGACAAGGCGGCCGGCGGGCTGGCGATCGCATTCGTGCCGGTGTGGGTGTGCGAGGCGATCCTGCCGGTCGCGTTCGCGGTGATCTCGCTGCGCTACCTGGTCTACGCCCTGCAACACTTCAGGGCGTTCCGGGCCGAAGGGGAGATCCCTTGATCCTCGTCGGGCTCGCGCTGCTGCTGTTCGCGCTGCTCGGGGCGCCGCTGTTCGCCGTCATTGCCGCCTCGGCCCTGATCGGCTTCGTCCGCGCCGGCATCGACCCCATGATCGTGCCGATGGAGATCTTCCGGGTGTCCGAGATCCCGGTCCTCATCGCCATCCCGCTGTTCACCTTCGCCGGCTATCTGCTCGGCGAGAGCCAGGCGCCGCGCCGGCTGGTCCGGGTGACCAACGTGCTGCTCGGCTGGATGCCCGGCGGGCTGGCCGTGGTGGCGCTGTTCGTGTGCGCGATCTTCACCGCCTTCACCGGCGCCTCGGGCGTGACGATCATCGCCCTGGGAGCCCTGCTGGTGCCCGCGATCGCCGAGGCGGGTTACCGCGAGAAGTTCAACCTCGGGCTGATCACCACCTCGGGCAGCCTGGGTCTGCTGTTCGCGCCGTCGCTGCCCTTGATTCTGTACGGCATCATCGCCGAGCAGTCGGTTGACGACCTCTTCATCGCCGGCATTCTGCCCGGGATGCTGATGGTCGTCCTGCTGGCCGCCTGGTGCATCCGCGAGGGCCGGTTCGTCCACCGCCGCACCACCACGAAGCGGTTCGAGTTTCGCGAGGCCGCAGCGGCACTGCGGGAGTCGATCTGGGAGCTTCCGCTGCCGGTGATCGTGCTCGGCGGGGTGTACAGCGGGTTCTTCGCGGTGTCCGAAGCAGCGGTTGTCACCGTCGTCTATGTGCTGGTCGTGGAGGTCGTCATCTACCGCGACATCCCCTGGCGACGGCTGCCGGTGATCATGCGCGACTCCATGATCCTGGTGGGCGGCATCCTGATCATTCTCGGCGCGTCGCTGGCCTCCACCAATCTGATGATCGACCAGCAGATCCCGTCTCGGCTCTTCGATTTCGTGACCTCTCACATCTCGTCCAGGCTCAGCTTCCTGATCCTGCTCAACCTCTTCCTCCTCGCCCTGGGCATGATGCTCGACATCTTCTCGGCGCTGGTGATCGTGGTGCCGCTGATCCTTCCCATCGCCGCCGGCTACGGCATCGACCCCATCCACCTCGGAATGATCTTCCTCGCCAACATGCAGATCGGCTACTGCACGCCGCCGGTCGGGATGAACCTCTTCATCGCCAGCTACCGCTTCGAGCGCCCGGTGATGCTGCTGTACCGGGCCACTGTGCCGTTTCTCATCATCCTCCTCACGAGCGTGCTGATCATCACCTACTGGCCGTGGCTGTCGTTGGTTCTGGTGCGGTGAAGCGGCTGCCTCCGTCCGGTGGGCCGATCGCCGTTTTCGAGGCCGTTCGGATCTACCGCTTGTTGCCGCGTTCCATTTGAAGCGCGAGGTGGGCGAGCAGCCGGTCGCGGCCGGGCTGACGGACATCGATGAACCGCGTGCCGATCCCCTCGAGGCCCTCGCGCGCGGGGTCGGTCCGGCGGACGACCTCGGCCGAACCGTCGATCAGGCCGCCCCCGGGAAGCCGGAAAAGGAACTCGAACGGGGTGCCGGGCGGGGGTCCTTCGTGGCCCTGCAGAAGGGCACCGGAGCGCGAGATGTTGACGGTCTGGTAGATCGACCGCGAGCGGCTCCTGGTCACCTCGACGTCGGCATGGAGCAGGACCCGCATCGAGACCCGCGGCGCGATGTCGAGGAGGTCGCTGATCGCCCGCCACAGGCGGGCCTCGTTCCAGTCCGTGCACGCGGCTCGGTTGACGCCGGACTCGAGCAGCGCCTGGGCCTCGTCGACGCGATCCGGCTCGGCGAGCAGCAGGAGACCGGCGTTGTGGCAGGCCGAGCCCTCGTTGCGGATGGCCTGCAGGAGCTCCGTCATCGCCAGGTCGTGGAGCGGAAAGGCGACCACGATCAGCTCGAAGGACGTGCTCAGGACGAGGTCGTAGAGGAAGGCCGAGGGGTTCACGGTGTGAACCCCGAAATCCGCCCGGCGCAGCATCGGCGCGAGCCGCTCGAGTCCGGCCTGCTTCGCTCCGACAACCAGGACGTGTTGCCGCGGGTCGCCCATCATTCCATCATAACCCCTGTTTGACGGTGATCCCGCGACGAAAGCGTGCGAGCCGAGCGGTTTATGCCGAGGTCGTCCGAGATTTCGGTGTGTTAGGATTTCGAAACCTCGCGGGTCGATGACGATCCCGCCGGCATCGGAGTCATCAGGAATGGAAGGCGCGACCGACACTGGACGGACCGCAGACGGGCGGCCGCGACCCCTGGTGAGCGGCGTGGTGACCTCGTTCAACGAAGAGCACAACATCGCGGCCTGCATCGACTCGCTGTCGTGGTGCGACGAGATCATCGTGGTCGACTCGTTCTCGACCGACCGCACCCCCGACATCGCCCGCAGTCGCGACAAGGTCCGCTTCTTCCAGCGCACGTACTACGGCGCCGGCGCCCAGAAGAACTGGGCCATGCAGCACGTCCGCCACGACTGGATCGTTCTCCTCGACTCGGACGAGCGCTGCACCCGGGAGCTGCGGGACGAGATCGAGGAGCTCCTGGTCGAGGGCCCGTCGCACGACGCCTACATGATGAACCGGAACGTCTACATCCTCGGCCGCAGGATCCGTTTCTCGGGATGGCAGCACGACCGGGTCGCGAGGTTCTTCCGCCGCGGCAGCGCCTACTACGAGAATCGGCGCGTGCACTCCGTGCTCCACACCATCGGGGAGACGCCGATCCTCGACAGCGCCATCGAGCACTACATGGTGGATCGCAGCTTCGACGAGTACGCGTTCCGGCTCGGCAAGTACGGGTACTGGAATGCCGCCCAATGTTGGCGGGACGGTGAGCGCACCTCGGCCATCGAGGTCTTCCTGCGGCCGGTGTGGCGGTTCCTCCGTACGTACTTCCTCCAGCTCGGGATCCTCGACGGCGCGATCGGCCTGGTCTTCTGCCTCCTCCAGGCCTACTCCACCTACATGAAGTTCGCGGTTCTCTGGGGATGGCAGGTCAACGACGCGCGGGGCATTCCGCCCGAGCTCCCCGAGTTCGACGAGGATGAGAGCACCTGGCAGGGGCTCAAGCAGCTGCAGGAGCAGGATCAGAATCAGGAGCGGGAGCAGGATTAGCCCGCTCGTCGAGCCGCGCGCCGGCCGCCAGACCGGCGAAAAGGGCGAAGGTCAGCAGGGGCAGCTGCTTGTGCAGAAATGGGTCGCCCACGAAGCTGGCCAGATACACCGCGGCGATAACCAGGGCCGAGGCCTGCACATCGCGTGAGCGGTAGGGGCCGCGGACCAGCTCCCAGAAAATCCAGGCCAACGCGGCCAGTCCGGCCAGCCCGAGCTCGGTCGCGATCTGGGCGTACTGATTGTGGAGATGCCGGTACCAGTAGATGGCCGGCTTGAAGTCCTGGAACTCGGTGTCGAGCAGGTGTCGGAAAGCCGGTATGTTCGCCCCGACCCCTGTCCCCAGCAGCGGATCTTCGCAGACCATCGCGGCGGCCACCGTGAGGGCGGCGAGCCGTCCACCGACGTTGCTCTCGTAGTCACGGTCGACGACCGCGGCACGAAGATCGGAGGCGCCCTCCCCGATGCGGTTGATCACCGGCGGCGACAGCGCCATCAGCGCGAGCGTCGCTGCGATGAGGCCGGCGGCGACAGCCGCCGCGGCGGCGGTCCGTTCGCGCGACCAGTACAGCAGGAGGACGGCGAGACCGGCGACAAACCCGAGCTGGCCGCTGCGCCCGATGTTGATGGCGAGGCCGCCGGCGAGCAACAGGAAGGCCGCGAGCCACCCCAGGCGTCGGCTGCCGCCGCCTCGTCCGTAGAGCACCCGCACCAGGGCCAGCAGCGCGGCGACGGCGAGCAGGATCGTGTAGTCGATGTGGGCCATGGTGGGTGAGGGGTTGCCCGGGTGGGCGTCCCCGAGACGGACGACATCGAGGGCGACGGCTGCCGACAGCGCCACCGAGACGGCCGCCGCCGCGATGAAGGCCGAGGTGGCCAGGAGGCGGCGGGCGGGCGCCACCGAGGTCGCGATCATCGGGACGAGGAGCAGGTAGCGGTACTTGGAGACATAGCTGAGGCCGGCGGCGGGATCGGTCGACCACAGGAGCGAGAGGAGGTTCAGGGCGATGAAGGCCAGGATCGCCAGGGAGATCCGGTCGCGGCGCAGGCCTCTGATGCGGTCGCGCACGCCGGGGTCGAAGAACCACAGCAGCAGGATCGCGTGCGCGGCGAGCCCCGCCCACTGCCGGTACAGCGGGAGTGACAGGGCCAGCATGACGGCCAACCAGCCGAGGGTGGTGCTGATTGTCGCGCTTTCGTTCCGACCGGGATCCGCAGGCGACGCCTTCATCAATGATCCGGGGGCGGACTATAGCAGACCGCGGTGGGCGCCGCCCGCGTTGGAAATCAGGCCTCGGCCGTCTGCCCCTGCTGCTTCTCGACCTCGGCCCGGACCTCGACCATGTCCAGCCCGCGGACCTTCTCCATGAGCTCGTCGAGCGCCTCGGCCGGCAGCATGCCAGGCTGGCCGAAGATGCCGATGCCCTCGCGGAAGATGACCAGGGTCGGAATGGAGCGGATCTGGAACATTGCCGCCAGCTCGCCCTGCTCTTCGGTGTTGCAGGACGCGAAGACGGCGTCGGTGTGCTTTTCGGAGGCCGCCTCGAAGATGGGCTTGAAGGTCCGGCAGGGTCCGCACCACGGCGCCCAGAAGTCGATGACGACGATGTCGTTGTTGTTGATGGTGTCCTCGAGATTGTCGTGGGTCAGGGTTGTGACAGCCATTGTATTCCTCCTCGGTGTTTCCGGAACGGGCGATCGCGCGGCGGTTCGGTATCGATCAAATAACCATTCAAGCATATTCTAATAAATAAGTGCCGGGCTGTCAACCCTCGCCGCGGCCCGGGCCGAGTGGCGGAGATCAGTTGACCCCGCTGTCGCCACCCGGGTCGTCGATGAACCCGGGCAGCTGGTAGCGGCCGCCTTCCGGCAGGGCGTCGAGGCCGTCGGCACGTGGCTCCTCGGCGATGGCGACGAGGTCGCGGACCCCGGCGGGCAGCTCGAGCAGAAAGCGCGAGGGGCCGAGCACCACGTCGACGCGGTAGCGGTCGCGGGCGAGCTCCGGCCGGAGGAGGAACAGGCGGTCACGGGCGCGGGTGACGGCCACGTAGAACAGGCGACGCTCCTCCTCCTCGTCGTCCATGCGGAAGCTCGGGAAGCGGCCCTCGGCGAGCCAGATCACGAACACCGCCCGCCACTCGATGCCCTTCGCCTGGTGGATGGTCGACAGGGTCAGCATCTCGTCGGGAGGTCCGGCGACCGCGTCCTCTCCGGAGAGATCGTTCAGGAGAGTGACCTCGGAGAGAAAGGTGTTGACGTCTGGATAGCCGTCGGCGAAGAGGGCCAGCTGCTCCAGGTCCTCGAGGCGCGAGCCGGCGTTCTCGAGGTGGGAGCGGGCCCACGCGGTGTAAAAGCTCTCGGTGACTCGGCGCACCGCCTCGCCCGGTTGGCCGAGCATGTCGGCACCCGCGAGCTCGCCGATCAGGCCCTTCAGCTCGGCCAGTGCGGCAGCCGCCGCGCGCGGCAGCTTCAGGGAGCCGGCGTCGAGCCGTTGCAGCGCGAGCACAGGATCCGCGCCGGCGAGGCGGTCCCAGACCCGCGCCGCGAGCCGCGGACCGAAGCCGTCCCGGAGCTTGACGAGGCGGGCGAAGGCGACCTCGTCCCGTGGGTTGTCGACGAAGCGCAGGTGGGCGAGGACGTCCTTGATGTGCCGGTGCTCGAAGAACCGCAGGCCGGAGCGGACCCGGAACGGGATGTTGCGTTTCGCGAGCTCGACCTGCAGATCGAGGGAGTGGGCGTGGTTGCGGTACAGCACGGCCATGTCCTCGAGGTCGAAGCCCTCCTCCCGCAGCTCGAGGAGGCGTTCGGCCACGTGGGAAGCCTGCGTCTCCGGACTCGGCACGGCGATCTCCAGGGGGCGCTGGCCGCCGCTGCGCTCGGGCCTGAGGGACTTCGCGAACTGGCGCCGATTGTGGGCGATGGACGCGTTCGCGAGCTCGAGGATCGGCGGAACCGAGCGGTAGTTGGTCTCCAGACGCAGCACCGCGCAGTCGGGATGGCGCTCAGGGAAGCCGATGATGTTGTCGAACTCGGCGCCGCGGAAGGCGTAGATCGACTGGGCGTCGTCGCCGACCACCATCAGGTTGCGCTGCGGTCCGAGCATCGCGTCGACGATGTCGGCCTGCAGCCGGTTGGTGTCCTGGTACTCGTCGACCAGGATGTGGTCGAAACGCTCGCGCAGCTCGCGGCAGGCGCGCGGAAAGCGGCTCAGGAGCAGCAGCCAATTCAGCAACAGGTCGTCGAAGTCCATGAGGTCCGCGCGCCGCTTGCGCTCGAGGTAGCGTTTGAAGACCGCGGCAATCATCTCGTCCTGATCGGCGAACTGCGGCGCGCGCTCGCTCAGCACCTCGTCGAGTGCGCGGCCGGTGTTGATGACGAAGCTGTACAGGTCGACGAGCAGCCGGGGCTTCGGCGTGCGCCGGCTCGGCACCTCCGGACTGACGTCCGCGAAGGCCGCCCCCATGAGCTCGACCGCGTCCTCGCGGTCGACGATGGAAAAGCGCGGCGAGTACCCGAGGAGATCGGCGTAGCGGCGCAGGATGCGGTGTCCGGCGGAGTGGAAGGTGCCTCCCGTGACCCGCACCGAGCCGTGCTCGACGAGCTGCTCGACGCGGCCGAGCATCTCCCGGGCGGCCTTGTTGGTGAAGGTGAGGAGGAGGATCTTGCCGGGCGGCGTTCCGTCCTCGATCAGCCGGCAGACCCGGTAGACCAGGGTGCGGGTCTTGCCGGTACCGGCGCCCGCCAGGGCGAGGATCGGCCCGCCCGGGTGCATCACGGCCTCGAGCTGCTGCGGATTGAGCTCCTGCTCGTAGTGCACCCGGTAACGCCGCGGGCTTTCCGTGCGCCGCAGCCGGTCGCTCATGGCAGGCACACGGGTCCGAGAATGGAGCGGTCGAATGCGAGGTGGACGCCCCGCCCGTACAGCACCAGGGTCGCGCGCAGCTTCGCGCCGCCGTCGAGAAGGGTCTCGACCGCGCTCGCGAACGGCGCCGGTACGCGGACCTCGAGAGGGTCGCCGGCCCCCGCCTGAAGCGCGAGCTGCAGCGCCCACCCGAGTCCGGACAGGGCCGCGTCCTGGGTGCTGCCGGCCACCGGTCCGATTTGTTCGGGGCCGCCGTAGGCATAGGCGCCGATCCGCGCGCCCTGCTGCACGAAGGCGGCCCGCAGCCCCCGCTCCTTGATCCAGTAGACGTGGTCGACGTCGCGGGTGATGTTGCGGGTGACGCGGTCGATGCGGTCGAGATCGGCCTGGCCTCGGCGGCTGAAGAGGTCTCCCGTCACGTCCTTTCCGGGCATCAACCGGGTGAGAGCCGCGGCGAGTTCCGCCGCGGCCTCGGCATCGACCGCGAACTGAAAGACCGGCGTCAGGGCGGAGAAACCCCGGTTCAGGAGCAGCGCCTGGACTGCGGGCTCGGCCGGGACCACGGCCAGGAACTCGCGCGCACCGGAGCGCTCGCCGTAGGTCAGCACCCGGTCGAACAGCGCCGACCCGGCGCCGCGTCCGTGGTGCTGGGTCAGGACCCAGAGCTCGGACAGCACGCACTGGCGGGAGCGCACGTGGGCGGCGGCGAAGCCCAGGGTCTCGTTGCGGTCGGTGGCGGTGAAGAAGCCGTCCGGGTCGTGCGCCATCAAGTGGCGCAGGTTGGGGTCGACCTCCATGTCGAGATCGAGGGTGCCGTGGCTGGAAGGGAAGGCCGCGAGTCCGGCGGCCGCCGCGTCCCGCAGGATCACCGCTCCGGCCAACTCCTCCCGGTTGATCCTGCGCACCTTGATCTTCGCCATCGCGTCTCCAGCCCCCGAGTCGAGGATTCTAACAGAGCGTGCCGCCCAGTCCTCGGTTCCGTTTCACGTTTTCACGTTTGAACGTTCCACGTT
>CAZMED010000074.1:0-13007 GCA_964565045.1 uncultured Thermoanaerobaculia bacterium | reverse complement strand
GATGCGGTACCCTGATCGTCCGATCAACGAGGGAGTCGACATGGATCTGATGAGTATGACCGGGTTCGGGCGCGCGCGGCGGCGGCTGTCGGACCGGTTCGGGGCGTCGATCGTGATCCGCTCGGTCAACCACAAGTACCTGGACGTGCAGATCCGGACCAACCTCCGCGAGGAGGTGCCCGAGATCGAGGCCGCGGTGCGGGGCACCATCGAGGAGAGGTTGCAGCGCGGTCGGCTGACAGCCCAGCTCAACCTGGAGCAGGGCCCCGGGGCCGGGCCGAGGGTGGCCCTCGACACCGTCCAGATGGAGTCCGTCCTCGAGCAGCTGGCTGCCGTGCGCATACCCGACGGCGTCGCGGCGTCGCTCGCCGTCGGCGATGTGTTGGCGGTGCCCGGGGTGGTGTCGGTGAGCGCCTCCGAGACGATCCTCGATCGCACGGAGGCGGAAGCCCTGCGGGCGGTGACCGAAGAGGCCGTCGATCTGGTGCTCTCCATGAGGCGGGACGAGGGCCGCCGCATCGCGCGCCAGATCGCCGCCGAGCTGGCGCAGGTGGTCGCGTTCGCGGACTGGTTCGAGCCGCAGCTGCCGGATCTCCGGCAGGCGATGATGACTCGCGCGATGCAGCGCATCGCGGAGTTGGTGGGGACCTCGGTCGACGCGGACCGCGTCGCCCAGGAGGCCGCCGTGCTCGCGGATCGCGCCGACGTCGCCGAGGAGGTGGTCCGGCTGCGGGCCCACCTCGCCGCCTTCGACGACCGCATGGCGGCGGGAGGGGCGGTCGGCCGGAGCCTCGACTTCCTGTGCCAGGAGATCCACCGCGAGCTCAACACGCTGGGCTCGAAGTGTCGGGAGCCCGCCGCAGCCGCCAGGTTGGTGGACGCGAAGTCGGCAGCGGAGCGGGTCCGGGAGCAGGTCCAGAACCTCGAGTGAGAGGTCATCGGCTGCGCGAGGGCTGTAGGATGGTTCTGGAGGCTGGTCGTCGGTGAGCTCGAAGCGATTCAGACTGCAGACTCGGATCGCGCGGCACATCGCGTTCGCGGTCGTCGTCAGCCTGGTTGCGACCGCCCTGGTACTGGTCGTCTTCCGCCACCAGTCCGTACGCCGCAACACGGAGCGTTCGGCCCGCACCTACGCCTCGCTGGTCAGTGAGCCGCTGGTTACCCTGATCACCTTTCTCGGCTCCGAGGGTAAGGGGATCCTCGACCAGAGGGTGGCGCAGCTGGGAGAGCTGAACCGGGACGTGGTCCGGCTCGAGGTCGTGGACGTCAGGGGCAATGTGGTCCTCCGCGCCGAGGGCCGGAACGTCGTGGTCTACGGCGACGGGATCGCCCCTCCGGTGATCGAGGACCGCGACCTTCTGCGCGCGGTTGCCGGTCTCGAGCCGACGGCGGGCGCGGTCGTCGAGGCGAGCGGTGCCCGCGTGTACCGCGTCGTAGCGCCGGTCGTCAACCAATGGGGCGTGCACCACTTCTCGCTGGTGGGGACGTTCAGCTACTCGGACGTCGACCGCCAGCTGCGGAACTCGCTGTGGCTGTCGGCCCTCGTCCTGGCCCTCGGGCTCGCCCTCACGCAGTGGGTTTCGGTGACCCTGGCGAGAGGCATCACCCGCGATGTCGAGCGCCTTCGCGAGGGTGTGCAGCGGATGCAGGAGGGCCACCTCCGGGAGAAGGTCTCGGTTCACTCGAGAGACGAGATCGAGGAGCTCGCCGACGCCTTCAACGCGATGTCGGTGGAGCTGCTGTCGACCATCGAGAGACTGCGTCAGGCAAACCGGGAGCTGGAGACCCTCGACCAGACCAAGGCGGACCTGGTGGCCAATGTGTCGCACGAGCTGAAGACCCCTCTCACGGCCCTCCGGGGCTACCTCGAGCTCATGACCGACGGCGGCCTCGGCGACATTTCGAGTGAAGCGCACCGCGCCGCCATGATCTGTCGCAAGAACGTGCAGCGGCTGACCCTGAGGGTCGAGGAGCTGGTGCAGCTGTCGAGATTCGAGCGTTTCACCACCCTCGACGCGGCCCGGGAGCAGGTCGATCTCTGCCGTCTGGTCGACGGCGTCATCGAGTCCTTCCAGCCTCGGCTCGAGGAAGCGGGGATCGGCATCGCGGCCCGGTTCGGGCGCGACATCGATCCGATCCAGGCCAACCCGGAGCAGCTCGAGCGGGTGTTCTTCAACCTGCTCGACAACGCCGTCAAGTTCAGCTCGCAGGGCGGGAGCATCGTGGTCACCGTCGAAGCCTGTACCCACGAAGGCGACGACGGCGTGCTGGTCCGCGTCCAGGACGACGGTGTCGGCATTCCGTCGTCCGAGCTGGTTCGGATCTTCGACCGCTTCCACCAGGTCGACCCGAGCTCGCGGCGGCGGTACGGAGGCATGGGCCTCGGGCTCTCCCTGGTGCGCAGCATCATCGAGGCGCATCGCGGCACGGTGTGGGCCGAGAGCGAGCAGGGCGTGGGCACGACCATCCACGTGTGGCTGCCGTGCGCCGAACCCGGCCGCACGCCGGCGGACGGGTCCCGGCCCTCTGATAGACTCGGAGGGTCGCGCGTCGGCAGGGGATCGACGGAGGGGGCTTGATGGCGCGGATCTTCGTTGTCGATGACGAGCCGGACATGGTGGATCTCCTCGCGACCATCCTCAAGGCGGACGGGTTCGAAGTCGAGACCGACACCGACGGCCGGTCGGCGCTCGCGCGGTTGCTCTCCAACCCGCCGGATCTCGTGCTGCTCGATCTCATGATGCCCGACCTCGACGGCATGGAGCTCCTGAAGCTGCTGCGGCTCGATCCCAAGGGAGCCGACGTGCCGGTCCTGGTGGTGAGTGCGCGCTCCGGCCACCAGGACCAGCTCGGCACCTTGCAGCTCGGCGCCAACGCCTACATCTGCAAGCCGTTCTCCCCCCGCGAGCTGGTGCGGCAGGTGCGCCAGCTCCTCGAGAGCTCCCGCGGCGGCGCGCGTGGGTAACGGGTTTCTGACCGCCGACCCCATCGAGCTGCAGACCCGGATCCTGCAGTACCGTGCCAACCTCTTCGATCCGGTCACCAAGCTCCCGACGCTGCCGGTGGTCCTCGACCGGGTGCGGCGGATGCTCGACGAGCGCGGCGTGCTGCAGGTGCTCCTCGTGCGCATCGAGCACGAGCAGAACCTCGAGCGCATCGTCGGCTGGGAGCGCTACGACGCGGTGCTCAAGAACGTCGCGCGGCACCTGAGCGGACTGCTCGAGGCGGCTGCGGGGCCCGGCAGCCTGCTGTGCCAGGAGAACGTGCGCGGCGACATCTTCCTCGTCATTCTCGGCGACCGCTTCGAGGCGGGGCGCCTGCACGACGCCCTGGTCGAGGGCATCACGATCTCGGACGAGAACGGCGACAGCGAGAAGATGGCGGTGCGGGTCGGTCAGGGAGCGATCAAGATGCGGCCGGCCCTGCGCGTCGAACGTACCATCTACAACGGCATCCTCGAAGCGCGCCAGGACTTTCACCGCCGCGGGGAGGCCCTCGACCAGGCGCGTCTCGACGAGGTGCGGCACATGCTCCGCGACCGCGCCGTTCGCACCCTGTTCCAGCCGATCGTGCGCCTGCCGGAGCGCCAGGTCATCGGATTCGAGGCGCTCAGCAGGGGCCCCTCGGGGAGCTACCTCGAATCGGCGGAGAATCTCTTCGGCTTCACCGAGCGCGCAGGCCTGCTCGGCGAGGTGGAGCTGCTGTGCCTGGAGTGCGCGCTCGCCAACGCCTCCCGGCTACCGGAGGACGCGATCCTCTTCCTCAATCTGTCGATGCTCGGTCTCGAGTACATCGAGTCGGAGGCGAGGGGGCTCGACGGACGGGTCCGGGAGGCGGGCCTGGAGTCCTCGAACTGCGTCCTCGAGATCACGGAAAGGACCTACGCGGAGAGCGCGAGCCGTCTCCGCGAGCGCGTCACCGAGCTCCGCCAGCACGGCTTCCGGATCGCGATCGACGACATGGGTACCGGCTACAGCGCGCTGCACGTGCTCGCCGAGCTGCAGCCTGATTACATCAAGCTCGACAAGATGCTGGTCCGGGACCTGCCCGAGGAGCCGATCAAACGCAACCTCGTATCGGCGATCACCGGGTTCGCGCGCGACAGCCAGTCGGTGGTCATCGCCGAGGGCGTCGAGACCGAGGAGGAGGTCGAGGTACTGCGGGAGCTCGGTATCGATCTCCAACAGGGGTACTTTTTCGGGTATCCGAAGCCGGTGTAGTTGAATTAGGAATTCGGAATTCGGAATTCGGAATTCCCGCCCGACCCCCCGGTCAAGAAGACAATGAAGACAATGGCAAATACTGAGAACCCATAATTCGTACGTGGGCCGCCCGCGTACGAATTATCTCTTGAAGAAGCCTGAGGCGGGGCCCTTGCCGCCGTTCTGGATCTGCTGGTTGAGCTCGCGGATGCGCTCGTTCAGGGCATTGATCTTCTGCTGCGACTCCTCGCGGACGCGGCTGGCCTCGGCCCGGGCCATGTCGCCCTGGCGCCTGATCTCGTCCGTGCTGTCGCCGATCTCGGTCAGCTGCTCGCGGAGCGATCCGAGCTCGGCCTCCAGGGCCTCGATCTGCTCGTCCTTCTCGGCCAATTTGGCGCGGTGGCGCTCCTCCATCTCCTCGTACAGGCGCTTCGTTTCCAACAGCTCGGTGATCTGCGAAAAATCGGCCGGCGACGGTGACATCTCACCCTCCCTGAATCGCTCCTCGATGGTCGGAAACATCGCTCGAAGCTTGAGCGACAGATCGTCCGGATCGCTCGAGGCCTGGGTGGCCTGGTCGTACGTGATGGTGTCGTGGGCGAGGAGCGCGATCAACGACTGGTTCATGCTCTGCATGTGATAGAAGTTGACCGAGTTCTCCATCTCCTCCTGGATCTCCTTGATCTCTCCCTGCTCGATGTGCTTGGAGATCTTGGGAGAGTTGACCAGGATCTCGCAGGCCGGGAGGCGCTCGGTGCCGTCCTTGCTCTGCACCAGCTGCATGGACACGATCGCCCGCAGGACCAGGGCGAGCTGGCTCCGCACCTGCTCCTGCTGGTCGGCCGGGTAGGAGTCGATGATGCGGTCGACCGTCTGGGCGGCGCTGTTGGTGTGCAGCGTGGAGAAGACCAGATGCCCGGTCTCGGCCGCGGTGATCGCGGTCGACATGGTTTCGAGGTCTCGCATCTCCCCGACCATGATGACGTCCGGGTCCTGGCGCATGCAGTTGCGCAGGGCCTCGTGGAAGGTCGGCGTGTCGGTGCCGACCTCGCGCTGCGAAATGGTGGCCTTGTCGTCCTGGAACAGGAACTCGATCGGGTCCTCGATGGTGACGACGTGGCAGGGCCGCGCCCTCGAGATGAGGTTGATCATCGCTGCGAGGGTCGTCGACTTCCCCGATCCGGTCGGCCCGGTGATCAGCACCATGCCGCTCGGGTACTCGGTCAGCTTGCCGATGACGTCGGGCAGGTTCAGGTCTTCGACTCCGGCGATCTCGAAGGGCACGCGGCGGAAGACCGCCGCCATGGTGCCGCGCTGGAGGAAGATGTTGCAGCGGAATCGGGCCACGCCCGGCACGCCGTACCCCATGTCGACGGCCTGAGCCTTCTCGAACCGCTGCCTCTGGGCCGGTTTGAGGAGCTCGCCGAGCATCCGCTCGACATCATCGGGCTGCAGTGGGTTGGCCTTGATCGGGATGAGACGACCTTGAATGCGCAGGAGGGGCGGGCGCATGGGCTTCAGGTGCAGGTCCGAGGCCCCCTTCTTGGTCATGAACATCAGCAGTTCTTTGAGCTCCACGTGTCCTCCCTCGAGAGCCGCTGGAACACCACAAAGGTTAGCACAGAGACCCCCGCTCGCCGGTGATCGCCATCGCCTCTCCAGGACTCCTGCGGCCACCGGCAGGACCCGATCGGGAGGTGCAGTCGGCCGATCCGGAAAGGGCAGAACCTGCGTCGAGTAGAATGCGCGGATGAAGATCTACACGAAGACCGGCGACACGGGCGAGACCTCGCTCTTTTCGGGAGGACGGGTCCGCAAGGATGACGCACGGGTCGAGGCCTACGGTACGGTCGACGAGCTCGTCTCGGCTCTCGGCCTCCTCCTGTGCGAGGACCTGCCGGAGGGTGTCGCCCCGCACCTGTTGGAAATCCAGAGCTCGCTATTCGAGGTCGGGAGCGCTCTCGCCGACCCCGATGGGAAGATCAGCCACGCGGCGGAGGCCTGGAGCACGGAAGCCATCGAGTCGTGGATCGACGGGATGGAGCTCGAGCTCGAACCGCTTCGCGCCTTCATCCTGCCCGGCGGCTCGCGGGCGGCGGCGATGACGCACGTGGTGCGAACCGTGTGCCGTCGCGCCGAGCGGCGGGTCAATGCGCTCGACACCGACCGCAGCGGGACCCCGGCAGGCGTGCTCCCCTTCCTCAATCGGCTCTCCGATGCGTTTTTCGTCCTCGCACGGTTCATCAACGTGCGCGCCGGCTCTGCCGAGACCGAGTGGCGGTCGCGCGCTCGTGGCTGAGTGCGCTGATACAATCGGTGACTCGTGGACCGAGACCCATCCCAGCCGCCACGATCGCTGCGCGCGGTCCTTCCCCGCCTCGATCCACTCCCGGGCCGCGACGGCGCGGGTTCCGCCCGTCGCGTGCAGGCCCGAGGCGGCGCATCCGCGCTTGACCGGTCGATTCCGCAGGAGCGGACCTCACCACCCGGATCGCCGGCGCCCCGTCGGGTGGGCGGCCGTCCCGGACGCATGACAGGAGCGGCGAGACCATGCTGCAGCTGACCGTCACCGAGAGCAACATCGACCGGCTCTTCGGCACGCGGGACGAGAACCTGCGCTATCTGCAGGAACGTCTCGGGGTCACTGTCGATGCTCGCGGCGCCAACGTGAAGGTCACGGGCAAACCGGAGGCCGAGAAGATCATCGCGCGCCTTCTCGAGGCGTTCGACCGCCTCCTCAATGCCGGCACCCTGATCACCAGGGAGGAGTACCGGACGGCCGTCAGAGTGCTCGAGGAGGACCCCGAGGCCGATCTCGTGGAGTTCTTCCTCGACGCCTCGATCCCGGCGTCGCTGCGGCGCTTCGTGATCCCGCGCAACCTCAACCAGCGGCTGTTCATCCGCACGGTGGCCTCCCACGACTGCGTCTTCGTGGTCGGTCCGGCGGGCACCGGCAAGACCTATCTCGCGGTGGCCCTGGCGGCGGCCGCACTGATGGACAAGCAGGTACGGAGGATCGTGCTCGTACGACCGGCCGTCGAAGCGGGCGAGCGTCTCGGCTTCCTGCCGGGCGACCTGGTGGAGAAGATCAACCCCTACCTGCGGCCGGTGTACGACGCCCTCTACGATATTCTCGGCTACGACAAGGTCTCCAACCTGATCGAGCGGCAGGTGATCGAGATCGCGCCGCTGGCCTTCATGCGCGGCCGCACGCTCAACGACGCCTTCATCATTCTCGACGAGGCGCAGAACACCACCCGCGAGCAGATGAAGATGTTCCTGACGCGGATGGGCTTCCACTCCAAGACGGTGATCACCGGTGACATTACCCAGATCGATCTGCCGTTCGCGCAGTCGTCCGGGCTGGTCGAGGCGCTCGAGATCTTCGACGGTGCCGAGGGCTTCGCATTCATCCGATTCACCCACAAGGACGTCGTGAGGCACCCGCTGGTCCAGGAAATGGTGGACCGCTACGAGAAATGGGAGCAGCAGCGCCGGGACCGGCAGACGTGAGCGGCCCGAACAGGACACAGGCCGAGCCCCGGAGCTCGCAGACGCGAATCCAGCGTGGGCTCGAGGACAGGGTCGGCTGGTGGGACCTCCTGCTCGAGCGCCCGCTGTGGTGGTCTCTGCCGGTGATCGTGGGATGTGTGCTGCTGGTCGTGCCGCGCCTCGGGAGCGGACTTCCGGACTGGCAACCCGGCGACGTGGCGAGCTTCGACCTCGTGATCCCCTCCGACACCTCGCTCCCCGACGAGTCGGCCACCCGAGCCGCGCGCGAGGAGGCCCGCGCTTCGGTGGTCCCGGTCTACGACCTCGAGCCGCGGCTGCAGGTCGAGCTCGAGGAGCAGCTGCACATGCTGTTCGTGATCTGTCGCGACCGGCTGGTGGCGCCGGCGGACGAGATCGCCAGCCCGCGCGCCATCACCGAGCTCGCCGGCACCGAGAGGATGCTGCGGATCCTCGATTCGTCGGAGTGCTCCGAGCAGCTGGAGCGGGCGCTGGTCGAGGTGGTCGGCGTGATCTTCAAACGCAACGTGGTCGACGACCGCCGGGCGCTGGACCGCCGGGGGGAGAACGGCATCGCGCTCAGGAACCTCGCCTCGGGCTCGGAGAGGATCGTGTCCCTGGACCTGCTCGCCGAAGCCGTCGACCTGCGCAGCGGGCTCGAAGAGGCGGTGCGCGACGAGCTCCTGGAGCGCCCGGCCGTCGCGCGGCTCTGGATCAAGCCGACCGTCGAGTTCCTGGTCGAAAACCTGGTGCCGAACCTGAGCTACAACCGCGGCGAAACCGAGCAGCGGATGCGGGAGGCGTCCGAGAGGGTGGTGCCGCGGTTACGGGCGTTGCGCCGCGGCCAGGTCCTGGTGCGTCGCGGCGACACCGTCACCCCGGAGGTCACCGAGATGCTGGGGGCGCTGCAACGCGAGCGGCGGGACCTCGACGACCTGCCCCGGGTCGCCGGCATCTCGCTGGTCGTCTCGCTGCTCGTCTTCGGCTGGTGGCCGGTGCTGCGCCGGCTCGGCGGCCCCGGTGAACCCCGGCAGCGCCTGGCGATGGTTCTCATCCTGGTCCTGCTCTTCACGGCCGTACTTCGGCTCGGCGTGTACGTGGCCAACGCGATCGCGTTCACCAGCCAGGGATCGGCCCTCTCGACGGCCGAGGTCTATCTGTGGGCGCTGCCGTTCGCGGCCGGCCCGGCGACGGTCATGGTGCTGATGGGGATCCAGCCGGCTCTCGCCTTCGCGGTCGCGAGCGCCGTCATGGCGGGGATCATGCTCGGCGGTGAGTTTCCGATCGCCATGTATGCGCTCGCATCTGGGATGGTCGCCGCCCTTGCCGCCCAGCGTTCGCACGACCGGATGTCGATGAGCCGCGTCGGGCTCGTGGTCGGCGTGTCCAACGTGGCGCTGATGCTGACGCTCGAGCTCTACCGCGGTCTGCCGGATGCACTCTCCACCCTGGCCTTCGCTGCACTCTTCGCGTTCGTCGGCGGTCCGCTGTCGGTTGGCGTGGTGTCGTTCCTGCTGCCGATCCTCGAGGCGGTCTTCGGCATCACCACGGACACCCGCCTCCTCGAGCTGTCGAATCAGAACCTGCCGCTCCTCAAGCAACTGTCGCTGGAGGCGCCCGGCACCTACCAGCACTCGTTGGCGGTGAGCAACCTGGCCGAGGCCGGCGCGGATGCGGTGGGGGCGAACTCGCTCCTGGTCCGCGTGTGCGCCTACTACCACGACATCGGCAAGCTGGTGAAGCCCGAGTACTTCGTCGAGAACCAACGGGGTGGGAATCCGCACGATGCGCTCGCCCCCTCGATGTCCGCGCTGGTCATTCAGAGCCACGTCAAGGAAGGGCTCGAAATGGCGCGCGAGGCCAAGCTGCCGCTGGCGATCCGGCAGGGCGTGGCCACCCACCACGGAACCAAGCTCATCAGCTACTTCTACACCAAGGCCATGGAGCGCGACGAGGTGGGGAAGTCGGCCGTCCGCGAGAGCGACTACCGCTATCCCGGGCCCCGGCCGCACTCCAAGGAACTCGGGATCCTGCTCCTGGCCGACGCCGTGGAGGCGGCGGCGCGGACCCTCGACGTGCCGACGGTCGCCAAGGTCCAGGCGATGATCGACACGATCTTCGCCAACGCGCTCGAGGACGGGCAGCTCGACGACTGTGAGCTGACTTTTTCGGAGCTCGACAAGATCGCGTCGGCGTTCTTGTGGGTGCTGACCAACATGTACCACCACCGGATCGATTATCCTGGCTTCGACTTCAACAGGAGGCATCGGGCGCGTGACTCGGGTCCACATCAGGTGGGAGAGAAGACCGTCTCGGCCGGCGGCTGAGGCACTGCGGGAGCTGATCGGCGGCTGTCTGGCGCGGCTCGGCGCCGGCGACGCCGAGGTGCACGTCGTGCTGACCGGCGACGAGACGATCCGCGAGCTCAACCGGCGCTTTCTGGGGATCGACCGCGCGACCGACGTGCTGTCGTTTCCCGACGGCGACGAGCTGCCGTCGGGCCGCAGGCTGCTGGGTGAGATCGTGATTTCGCTCGACGCGGCGCGCCGCCAGGCGGAGCAGCTCGGCCACGACGAGGTCTCCGAGCTCTGCGAGCTCGTCCTGCACGGCGTCCTGCACCTGCTCGGCTATGATCATCACCACGACCGTGGAGAGATGAACAGGCTCGAGCTCCGTCTGCGCAGGGAGTTGCTGGCATGAGGGACGGCCTGCATGAATGGCTGACCGATCCGGTGACGCTGGTGATCTTCGGCACCGCCCTGGCGGCGTTGTTCGCGGTCACCGAGCTTCTCCTGCGGTCGCTGCCACAGCTCGGGAACGTGCGCTTCCAGGGGATCCTCGAGGAGAACCCCGGCCTGGTGGGGGCGCCCGCCGGGGTCCACGTGTCGCGTCTGATCGACGTCATCAGGTGGGTCCAGCTCGCGACCCTGGGAGCGATCTGGGTGGTCGTCTTCAGCGCTCCGACCATGGGGGGCTGGCGTGGGGTGACGGTGGCGGTCTCGGCGCCGATCTTCCTCGTGGCGGCGGTGCGCCTGCTGGTCCGGCCGCTGTCGGAGGACGCGGTCACGTCGCTCCTGCGCCTGCTGGCGCCGCTGGCGGCGCCGCTGCTGCCGCTGGTGGCGCGCCGCCCGCCGGATCCGGCACCGCCGGCGCTGGAGGACGAGGAGGAAGAGGCCAGCGAGGCCGAGATCCAGGCCTACCTGCAGGCCGGTGAGGCGGCGGGGATCTTCGAGGGCGACGAGGGCGAGATCGTCGAGTCGCTGGTCGACTTTTTCGACACCGTGGTGCGCGAGGTCATGACCCCGCGCACCGAGATGGTGACGGTGGCCGACACCGCCACGTACCGCGACCTCCTGCGGGTGTTCGCCGAGACCCACCGCAGCCGGATTCCGGTCTACCACGAGACGGTCGACCGGATCGTCGGCGTGATCCACGTCAAGAACGTGGTCAAGCACGGGCTCAAGGGCAGTGAGCCTTCGATGTCCGAGCTCGCGAACCCGTGTCTGGTCGTGCCCGAGAACAAAGCACTGGGCGCCCTGCTGCGGGACTTCCAGAACCAGCACCAGCAGATGGCGATCGTGGTCGACGAGTACGGCGGGACCTCGGGCCTGGTGACCCTCGAGGACATCCTCGAGGAGATCGTCGGCGAGATCGAGGACGAGCTCGACCCTCGGCAGCCGCCCGACTGGCAGGCGCTGAGCCCCGGCATCTACCGCATGCAGGGACGGGCGCCGATCGAGGTCCTGGACGAGCTGTTCGGCATCGAGGTCGACGACGAGGAGGTCGACACGGTCGGTGGCCTCGTGTTCTCGATCCACGGCACGGTGCCGGAGCCCGGGACCGAGGTCCGCGACGAGCCGCACCGCCTGGTGTTCACGGTCGAGGCCATGGACGAGCGGCGGGTCGAGGTCGTGACGGTGCGGCGGGTCGGCGACGGGCCGCCCCGTTCGGACTCGGAGCCGTGAGGCCGACGGCCGAACCGGGACCGGCGCGGGAGCCCGGCTCCCCCGGCGACGGGCAGCGCACCGGAACCGTGGCTCTGGTCGGCCGGCCGAACGCCGGCAAGAGCACACTGCTCAACGCGATCATCGGCGACAAAGTGGCGATCGTCTCGGACAAGCCGCAAACCACCCGGAACCGGATTGTCGGCATCCTCACCGAGGCTCGCGGCCAGGCGGTGTTCTTCGACCTCCCCGGGGTCCACAAGCCCCTGCACAAGATGAACGCGCGCATGATGCAGGACGTGCGCTCCGCGCTCGAGGAGGTCGACCTGGTGCTGCACCTGGTGGATGCGGTGGCGCCGTGGGGCGGCGGTGAGGACTTCCTCTTCGAGCTCCTGCGTCCGGCTCGTCCGGAGGTGATGGGCGTGCTCACCAAGATCGACCTGGTGCCCTCGAAGACCGATCTCCTGCCGCTGATCGCGCGCTACCAGGAACGGCGCCCGGGGGCGGCGGTGGTGCCGATCTCGGCGCCCGAGGGGGACGGGCTCGAGGCCCTCCTCGCGGAGCTCTTCGCGCGATTGCCGGAGGGCCCGCCGCTGTACCCGGAGGACCTCACCTCGACCCAGACCGAGCGCTTCTTCGTTGCGGAGGTGGTGCGCGAGAAGCTCCTCGAGCGGACCCGCGGTGAGCTGCCCTACACGACGGGTGTGGTGGTGGACGTGTTCGACGAGGGCGAGAATCTGCTCCACATCGAGGCGACCATCTACGTCGAGCGCAAGAGCCAGCGCGGCATCGTCATCGGCCGCGGCGGCAGCATGGTCCGCGACGTCGGTCAGGCGGCCCGGGAGGAGCTCGAGCGGGTCCTCGGGACCCGGATCTACCTCGGCCTCCGGGTCAAGGCGCACCCGCGGTGGCGCGACGACCCGCGGATCCTGGTGGCGATGGAGCCGGGGGTGGCGGACTTCAGCGAGTTTCTCGACGACGGGGCGGAGGACGCAGATTGAGGTTTCGGATTTCGGATTTCGGATTTCGAATTTGCCACCCACCCTTTCAGGTGCCTTCCGGGGCGGCGGACGGAACTCAAAACTCAAAACTCAAAACTCAAAACTGGATGCGGGTTGGTGGCTGACGTGGTCGCCCTCGACACGATCCTCGTGTTCACCGCCGACGGCTGCCCGCACTGCGCGGCGTTGCGGGCGGACTTCGACCGGCGCGGCGTGCGCTACCGCGAGATCAACCTCAGCCGCGAGCCCGGCGAGATGGCGCGGCTGCGCGAGCTGTGCTGGGAGCACCGCCTACCGGTCGTGGCGGACCACGAGCGCGTTTCCATCGGCTTTCGCGGGGGCTCGTCCAC
>CAZMED010000073.1:8125-13113 GCA_964565045.1 uncultured Thermoanaerobaculia bacterium | reverse complement strand
GAGGCCTTCGGCGAGGCGAACAAGGACCACCACGTGGCCAACATCCTGGAGACCAGGTTCAACATCGGGTCCATCGGCAAGACCTTCACCGCGGTCGCGATCATGCAGCTGGCGGAAAAGGGCAAGCTCGAGATCGACGCGCCCGTCGTCCGCTACCTGCCGGACTTCCCGTACGGCAACGCGATCACGCTGCACCACCTGCTGTCGCACACCTCGGGGCTCTCGAACTACATGGCCCACCCGGAGTACCGGTCGGTCATGTCCCGCCTGCGCGCCATCGACGACTTTCTGCCCCTGATCTACGACCAGGAGCTGGTCTTCGAGACCCCCGGCGAGGCCTTCAGCTACTCGAACTCGGGCATCGTGGTGCTGGGTGCGGTGATCGAGAAGGTGACCGGCCGGCCCTACCGGGAGCACCTCCGCGACAGCGTCCTGCTGCCTGCCGGCATGACCGACACCGGGATCAACTTCTGGGACGAGGTGGTGCCCGACCGCGCCATGGGCTACACGAGGTCCCTGGCGGGCGACTACACCGCGGCCGTGCTCCGCGTGCCGCCGGCGTCGGCCGACGGCGGCATCGAGTCCACGGTGCTCGACATGCTCAAGTACGACCGCGCGCTGTACGGAGACACTCTCCTCGGGGAGGCGGCCAAGAAACGGATGTTCACCCCCAACCTCCGGCAGTACGGCTACTGCTGGGGGATCGGCGACGACGGCGGCCGCAGGTCGATCGGGCACACCGGCGGCGCATCCGGCGTCAGCGCCAGCTTCCAGCGCTACCCGGACGACGACGTCACCATCATCGTGCTTTCAAATTACAGCGACGCCGCGAGGGGGCCGGCGCGGGCCCTGGAGGCGATCGTCTTCGGGCAGCCCTACGAACCGCCGAAGCTTCCGCTGGACGAGCTGCTGTACCGCTCCATCTCGGAGGGGGCGATCACCGACGCCGAGGGCCTCGAGGCGGCGATCGAGCGCGCGGGCGACGAGCCTCGCAGCGGCGAGCCGCTCAACCGGCTCGGGTACGAGCTGCTCGCCGGCGGCAACGTGGGGATGGCGGTCGCGGTCTTCGAGGCCAATCTCCGGCGGTTCCCGGACGACCCGAACTCGTACGACAGCCTCGCCGAGGCGCACCTGACGAACGGGGATCGCGACCGGGCCATCGCCCTCTACCGGAAGGCCCTCGAGGTGGATCCAGGCTTCGAGAGCTCGCGGCGGATGCTGGAACAGCTGACGCCGAGCGAGTGAGGGCCGCGCAAGACGGCGGCCACCGATCGCCGTCGTCAGCGTGATCGTGTCTCCCCCCCGGAACTCCGGCTCACCGAGCTGCCCCGACGGGATCGGGACGGCACGACCGGGCGCCGCGGAACAACCCCGGCCGGCGTCGCTGTTGATCAATCTGGGTCGCGCGCCGGCCGGCCGCAAAGAGAAAGGAGCTCGCAGCATGTCAACCGCATCCAGGTTCCTGATCCGCAGGCGGGACGAAGAGCGCGCACCACGGCGCCACTTCCGTCATCCGCTCAACCCCAACTCGGACGTCTACCTGCGCGCCCTCGGCCGCGCGGTCGGCCTCGAGAGGAGCGGCGTCACCCTGGCGGAGGTGCCGCCCGGCCGCGAGTCGTTCATCTACCATGCGCACCGCATCGAGGAGGAGTGGCTGTACATCATCTCGGGCTCCGGGACCGCCGTCATCGACGGGCAGGAGTACGCGGTGGGGGCCGGCGACTTCATGGGCTTTCCCACGCCCTCGGTGCCGCACTCGCTGGTCAACACCGGCGACCAGGACCTGGTGTACCTCATGGGTGGCGAGTCGCGGCCGTGCGAGATCGCCGAGTTCCCGGGGATCGACACCTTCGTCATCCGCGACGGCGATCGGGCGTATGCCGTCGAAAAAGACGCGATGAGGCTTTTCTGGCCGCCGCCCGACGATGCCGACGGCTGACCCCCCCCGGCCGGTGCCGGGTACATATTTGTATATTTATGGTCTCGGCCACAAATCTACAAATATGTACCCGGCACCGGCTCCTGTTGGGCGGCACTCAGGGTCGGATGTCCGCGACCCAGTCCGGCGGCTCGGGCTCGCCGCGGAATATCGAGCGGTCGAGCCCCTCGGTGATCGCCCAGCGGTGCAGCCAGGTGATGCCGCCCTCTCCCGTGTAGCCGCCGATGGGCCGGTCGTAGACGGGGTCGGCGAGGGCCTCGGCGAGCGGGATCCACCGGTAGCCCCGTTGCTCGAGCCGGGTCAGGAGCTCGCCCAGCCAGTCGGCGTTGAGGGCGTAGGCGTGGACCAGCAGCACGTGCGGGATGGCGCGGCCGATGATGGCCTGGGTCTGGGCCTCGTAATACTCCACCACCTCGACCATATAGCGCAGGTAGTCGCGGCCCAGCCGCTCCCGGAGCTCCTCGTCGCCGTCGCTCAAGGCCCGGGCGTAGGCGCGGCCGTAGATCCACTCGCTGTTGTCGACGGTCACCGGCGCCACGGTGTAGCCGCGCGCGGCGAGGAACGCGGCTGTCTGGGCCTGGATCTCGACGCTCGTGCCGACGTGGAGGAAGGGGTGGCGGAAGTAGCGCAAGGTACCGCCCGCGGCCTCGACCAGACGGCGGGTCGCGGCCTCGCCGCGCACCACGTCGGCCATCCACTCTCCGGCCGGGACCCGGTGCAGGTCGAGGTGCGCGAAGCCGTGGTTGCCGAGCTCGAGCCCGGCCGCCGGCCAGCGCTCCAGCAGCCGGAGCCGGAAGAAATCGACCGCGCCGTCCACAACGAGCTTGCCCTCGTTCACGAAGCCCACGGCCGGCACGTCGTGGTGGGTCAGGGTCGCCAGCAGATCGGTCGTGATCCGCTCCATCTCGCGGTCGTCGTGCCAGCTCGGCTGCGCCACCGGGAGGTCGTCGATGGTGACGGCCATGCGACGGTCGGCGGGCGCCTTCCCCTCGGGCGGCGGCCCGACGGCGAGCGCGGCCCCGGCGAGCGCGAGGAGCGCGACGGCGACCCCGATCCTCATGGCCTCAGCCTGGCCGCCCGGTCGTCCATGTGCTGGCTCCCTGATTCGCCGACAACGCAACGAAAGAAAGCCGGCCGCGCCCGGCGGCGCGACCGGCGTCTCGCTCGGGTATCCGAAAAGGAGGGCTACTCTCCCTCGTCCTCCTCCACCATCTGGAGCCCGACGTCGTCCATCGCCTGGCTGCAGGCCTCGGTGACCTCGGCCTTGTGCTCCAGCAGGCAGGTGCCGACCCGGCCCTCGCCCACCGCGACCTCGGCGCAGAACTTCATCAGGTCGTCCTCGCACTGGGTGGCCACGTGGGTGATGGCGGCCGCGAAGTCCTCGAGGTCGGCCACCGCCTGGTAGAGGGCGTACTGGCAGCGCCCCGAGAGCTTGTCCTCGTGGGCGTAGAAGCACGCGAGGAGCCGGCCCTCACCCATGGTCACCTGGCTGCAGTAGTTCGTGATCTCGGGCTCGCAGGCCTCCATCACGCTGTCGATGATGTTCTCCTGGGCGAAAGCCGCGGTCACGCTCAGCATCAACACCGCAATGACGACAATCAGCACGTTCTTCCTCATCTCTTCAACCTCCGTTTTTCTCTCGTTCGAGTCGCCTCGAGGATCCCGGATACTTGTGTCAGCGAAATCGCCGATACGATACCACGACCACGCCTCGGCTCGGTGTCGGGTAGAGGTTCATCTCATTGTCTCTGTTGGTGGTGTTCGGGTCGCCGGGGATCAGTTCGGTGTGCACCACTGGAAGAGCCTACAATTAGACAAGTATGTACCCGGCACCTGAGGAGTGGGAAATCCTGTAGTCTGGGCGGCGATGGTGACTGCCTCTGCCGGACGGACTGTCGACTGCCCCCACCGGGTGGAGTGCGGGGCGTGCTCGCTGCTGCGCCGCCCGTACGAGGAGCAGCTCGAGCTCAAGCGCCGCCGGCTGGCGGAGACCCTCAACGAGAAACTGCGGCTGGCCCCGCGACAGGTCCTCGGTACCCTGCCATCGCCGCGCATCGTCGGCTACCGGAACCGCGCCAAGATGGCGATCTCCAGCGATCGCGCCCACCGCTCCAAGCTCGGCTACTTCCAGCGCCGCAGCCGCGAGGTGGTGGACGCGCCGCACTGCGGAGTGGTGGTTCCCGAGCTGCTGGAGACCTCCCGCCGCCTGCGCGACCTGCTCAATTCGTCCGTCCGCTTCCCCTTCGCGCTGCGCCACATCGACCTGCGCTGCGGCAGCGACCCGACGCGCCAGCACCTGACGCTCGTGGTGAGGGCGGAAAAACCGCTCAAGCTGCCCGTCCAAGCCATTTCGGAGGCATGCCCGCACCTCGCCGGTATCGGGGTCAACCTCAACCCGAAGGGCGGCGCCCAGGTGGTCAAGGGCCCGATCGAGCCCGTTCTCGGCGCGCGCGAGGTGTTTGTCACGGTCGCCGGGCTCGAGCTGCGGGTCTCGCCGGGCTCGTTCTTCCAGGTCAACCTCGGGCTGCTGCCCGCGATCCACTCGCGCCTCGCCGAGTTCCTCGGATCGGGCGACCTGCTCATCGATCTCTACGCCGGGGTGGGGACCCATGGGCTCGCCCTGCGAAAGAGCTTCCGCCGCGTCCTCTGCGTGGAGGGGGTCCGGAGCGCGGCTGCGGACGCCCGGGCGTCCATCACGGCCGGCAGGGTCGACAATGTGGAGGTCCTGGCCAGCCCGCTGCGCCGCGCGATCCGCCGGCTTCAATCGGAGAAGCCGCAGGCGATGATCCTCAACCCTTCGGCCGCCGGCGCCGAGCCGCCGGTGCTGGAGGCGATCGTCGCCTCGCCGGTCCGGCGTCTCGCCTACCTGTCCTGCGACCCCGGCACCCTGGCCCGTGATCTCGCGGTGCTCGTGAAGGGCGGTTTCGAGCTGAGCACGGTGCAGGGGGTGGACATGATGCCCCAGACCAGCCAGATCGAGGCCCTGGCCCTGCTGCACCGCTGAACGCCGCCTCCGCTCCCCCGCCCGTCAGCCCCGGTGCCAGGCACA
>CAZMED010000073.1:0-8025 GCA_964565045.1 uncultured Thermoanaerobaculia bacterium | reverse complement strand
CTGTCAGCTGGTGACGAGCTCCATGCCGCAGCTGCAGGTGCCCGGCTCGGCGGCCACGAAGTTGCACGTGCAGGAGCCGCCGCAGTTGCAGTAGTAGAGGCCACTGCCCGTGAGGCTCACCCTCTTGACCTCCGACCCGCACGAGCACCTGGACTCGTCCGCGGCGTCGATCTCGCAGTCGCAGTCCGCCCCGCAGGTGCAGAGGACGGCCACGTTCTCGTCGACCACCTTGACCACGTGCATCCCAGCCAGCTCGGTGCCGCAGCTGCAGGTGCCGGGCTCGGTGCTGATGGAGCCGCAGTCGCAGTCGGGCCCGCAGTTGCAGGCGTAGACCACGTCGTGGCGGACGGCGGCCGTCGTCTCCTCCACTGCGGCCTCGGCTGCGCCCGATTCCACTGCCGGCTCGGTCTGCGTCGCCGCCATCGGCTCCGGCTTGCTGCAGCCGAAGGCCGCAACCGCGGCGCAACACACGATCACGATGCTCAGAGATGACCTGTTCATGCTTCCTCCCCGCAGTCGGGCCGGTAGGCGGCACCGGCTGTTGCCGGAGCCGATCCGGCCCGACGCGACACAATCCTACAGTTATTTACGCTGATTTGAGCAATTGGCCACGCAAATCGTGATTCCGTCGTCACCACACGCCGAGACGGCCCAGGCGGACGGATGGGTAGCAGGGGCTCAGAACGGACGGCGGTTGAGGAAGAGCCAGCCGCCGTCGGTGACCTCGACGATCTCCACCTGGCTGACCACCACCGCGCCGGCGGCGTCGAGGTACTCCACCAGCAGCTCGTGGCGACCGGCAGGCAGACGCAGGCGCGCCACCGACAGCCGGTCGGGAAGGGTCAGCCAGGAGCGGGTGTCGGCGCGCTCCGAAAGGACGCCCAGGAGATTGACGATCAGGCCGGCGGTCTCGTTCTCGTGCTCCGCAGCGCGGGTGGCCGCGTACTTCACGAGGGCTCGGAGCAGGGTCTTGAAGAGAATCTGGCCGCGCGCCGCCTCGAAGGTCGCCTCGGCGCGGCGCGACAGGTCGTCGGCCGGCACCGAGGCGACCTCGGCGCCGCCCCCCGTGATGCGGGCCCCGACGACGCGGCCGGTGATCGGCGGCGCCATGACCGGCATCGCGACCGTCAGCCAGTACTCGATCTCGACATCGTAGCCCGGACTCCAGCCCGGCGCCGAGCGCTTGACGAGCTCCCGCGCCCACTCTTCGTTCGTCCCATAGGTCGTCTGGTCGATGTCGAGGATCGGGATGTTGAGGATGACCTGGTCGCGGGTGGCGACCCACCCGGTTTCGAGCACGAAGACCACCTCGCCGCCGCCCTCTGATGCCGGGCTTTCCGCCGCTGCGGGGAAGAGCTCCGGCCATGCCGTCTGCAGCGCCTCGACCTCGGTCCGGAATCCGTACCGGAGCCCGACCCGCTCGAGGTCCCGTCCGAGCTGCGGCGGCGGCGCGAGCCCGGTCAGCGCGCCGCCCGCGAGGTAGGCCCGGGCGGCGTTGCGGTAGGCGACGAACGCGTCGTTGGCGGACCCGTTGGCCTCGAAAAGCAGGCCCGAGAACCAGTGCAGGAAGCCGCTGTCCTGAAGGCCCCGCGCGGCCTCGCGGTCTTCCGGGCGCTCGATCTCGCGCAGCGTCGCCTCGACCGCGTCCGCGAGCCGCAGCGTCGCCTTGCGGGCCTCGACCTGGGCGGCGTCGGCGTCGCCGAGCGAGAGGTAGTTGAAGGCCCGGTAGAACTGCACCATCGCCAGCTCGTGCGGCGTGCCGCGGTAGTCGATCGTGGTGTCGTTGACGATCAGCGAGGCGGCAGCCTGCGACACGCTGCGTGTGTAGAGCGCCGCCGAGAGGTCCTCGGCCCGCTGAAAGGACGTGTTGGACTCCTCGAACTCACCGGCATAGTGCAGCACATGGCCGCGCTGCAGCAGCTCGAGCAGCTCGTCGGTGCCGCCGGGACGGGCGTCGATCCGGGCCAACGCGCGCTGCCAGTCGCCGGCGGCGAGCAGGGTGCGCAGCTCGACGTTCGATGCGACGTAGGTCGCGCAGCCGGCGCCGGCGAGCACCACCGCCGCGGCCGCGACACCGGCGCAAGCCGCCGCCGCGGCACCGCGGCAGGGACGTCCGCTCATGCTCCGCCTACGGTCTGTACTTGCTGCGGCCGACGAACTTCTTGATCTTGGTGGAGCCGGTCCACACCTTGACGTTGCTCTCGAGGTCGACGAGGTAGGTGTCCACCTGGTAGTACTTGACCTCCTTGCCGTCCTCGGAGTCGAACTGGGCGTTGATCTCGCCGATCAGCATGTAGTCGGCGCCCTGCTCGCGGCCCCACTCCTTGGCGCTCTCCTCGGTCGCGAAACGCTGCTGGTCCTCGCGCTCGCCGCGCAGCTCGTCCCGTTCCTCGGCCGAGGCGACCACGGTCACCCGGCCCGAGTTGATGAACGAACGCTCGAAGTCGGCGACCAGCGTCTTGACCGCGATGTGCTCGGGCGTTTTGTTGCGGATTGTCCCGATGATGACGGTCGGCTTCCTGCCGGTCTCCATGAGGTGGTTGTCGATCCACGGCGTGGCCATCGACTGCTCCACCAGGGCCTGGGCCACCTGCTGACTGTCGGTGTCGTTCCAGCGCCCCGAGAGGTCGATCTGTTCCTCGGCCGGCACCCGGGTGACGGTGGTCGAACAACCGGCGACAACGGCGAGGATGACGGTCATGGTGCAAAGGCGCAGGGTCATCAGGTTCATCGTGTCCTCCCTGGCGAAGCGGGCCGCAAGGCCCGCCCGCGAGCTTCGAATTATAGCGGCACCTCCGGGCAGCGGAAGCGCTATCCTCGACCGATGCCGAAGACGCGCTCCTGCACGGTCGGCGACGGGGTGATTGCCAGCGTCGTCTGGTGCGGCTCCGAGCAGGTGATCCTCAAAGGACTTCGCCGCAGCCCGCTGGTGGGCGATGTCTACACCATCGACGGCGAGGCGTGGATGGTCGTGCGGGACGAGGAGCGCTACGAGCTCGAGCGGGTGCGGGACGAGGCGCCGAGCTGAGCGACCTCAGCGTATGATCCTGCTCATGCCAAGGCTTCATGCGATGCCGGCAGCCGCAGGGGGGGCCGAGCGTGCGGGCGCGCGGGCGCGTCTGCAGATGGCCCGGCAGGTGGGCGCAGTGGCGGCGGGCGTGCTGGCGCAGTTCGCGGTCTCCATGCCGGACGGCTACTTCGGACCCTCCGACGAGGTGACCGCCTTCGGCATCGCGTACTCGGCCGGCATTCTGCTGCTGCTGGTCCTGACGCTCGTGGCGCTCGCGCGGCGCAGCCGGTGGGGAGCGCTCGGCGCCTCGTCGATCTTCGCGATCAACGTCGGGCTGTTCATTCCGCCGCTGGTCGGCAACCCGGTCATCGCCGGCCTGGTGGTGCTGTGGAACTTCTACCTGCTGAGCCGCATTCTGCTCGCGGTGAGGACGCGCCTGTCGCGCCACGGCCGGGAGCTCTCCGAGGCGGACGACGGGCTCGCCGCCTGGCTGGCGCTCAACGGCCCGGCATCGCGCCACCTGCTGACCGTCGCCCTGGTCGCCACGGTCGCCGTCGTGGGCTATGGAATCGGCTCCAAGGTGCCCGCGCAGACCGTCTGCCTGACGCTGCAGGCACTCGCGCTCGCGGTCGCGGTGGCATTCCTGCGCAAGCTGTTCCACCACAATCGGTGGGCGGCGCTCGCGCCCTTCGCGCTGGTGGCCGCGGCCCTCGCCACCTCGTTCCGGCCGGAGGTCTCGCTCGCGCTGATGGCCGGGTTCGACGCGGTGGTCCTCGCCCTGATCATCAGCCGGAGCGCGCTCGCCGCCGAGGTGCTGCACTACTTCTACGGGCGGCCGGCACTGCTGGTCCTGATCACCTTCGTCGTGCTCATCGCCCTCGGCACCCTCCTGCTCACCTTCCCTGCCGCCTCCGCGCACGCCTGGCCCCTGCAGCCGGTCGACGCCCTCTTCACCGCCACCAGCGCCGCGTGCGTCACCGGCCTGATCGTGCTCGACACACCCAACGACCTCTCCTTCTTCGGACAGCTCGTGGTCCTGCTCCTGATCCAGGTCGGCGGCCTCAACATCATGGTCCTGTCGACCTTCGCCGCCCTCCTCCTCGGCCGCGGCCTCGGCCTGCGCGGCGAGCAGGCCCTGGGCGCAATGCTCGACCTCCCCTCGGTAGCCGCCGCCTACCGCCTGATCGGGTTCATCGTCGTCGGCACGCTTCTGGTCGAGGGAGTCGGCGCGACGATCCTCGGCGCGGTCGAGCTCGAGCGCGGCACGCCGCCGCTGATGGCCGCCTGGCGGGGGATTTTCCACTCGATCTCGGCCTTCTGCAACGCCGGCTTCGCCCTCTACTCGGACTCACTGGTCGGCTTTCAGGAGCACCCTCTGGTGCTGCTGGTAATGGCGGGCCTCATCACCCTCGGCGGGCTCGGCTTCGCGGTGCTCGCCTTCGGCTGGCTGCGCCTGAGAAGCAGCGCCCACGTCGGACTCGCCACGCAGGTGCGGGTCGTGCTCCTGGCGTCCGCCGTCCTGACCACCCTCGGCTTCGCAGCGGTGGCCACGGCGGAGTGGCACCGCGGCCTGGCCGGCCTCGGCACCGCCGACAAGCTGGTCAATGCACTCTTCCAGAGCGTCACCTGCCGCACCGCCGGCTTCAACTCCATCGGCATCGAGATACTGCACCCCGCGACCCTGATGCTCATGATGGCGCTGATGTTCGTGGGCGCCTCGCCCGGTGGCACCGGTGGCGGCATCAAGACCACGACCCTCGTGGTGCTGTTGAGCGCCATACCCGCGATCGCGGGCGGGCATCTCAAGGTGGTGCTCTTCAAGCGCACCATCGGCCTCGAGACCGTCTTCCGCTGCGCCGCGATCGCCGTAGTTGCGGTGGTCATCGTGTTCGGCGGGGCGACCGCCCTTCTGGTCCTCCAGGACCAGGACTTCCTGCCGCTGGTTTTCGAAGCGGTCAGCGCCTTCGGCACCGTCGGCCTGTCGCTCGGCGCCACCCCGGTCCTCGAGAGCCCCGGCAAGCTGGTGGTGATATTCGTCATGCTCATCGGCCGCATCGGACCTTTGAGCCTCGCCCTTCTGTTCGGCAGGAAGACTCAGCCGGGAGTCGGCTACCCTGAGGCCAGAATCATGGTCGGGTGAAGGGAGTTTTCTCCATGGTCGGAGAGTTCGTCGTCATCGGTCTCGGCATGTTCGGGCGGATGGTCGCCACCAGCCTCGCGCGCGAGGGGCAGGCCGTGCTCGCGATCGACAACAACGAGGAAGAGGTCGCGCGGATGGCCGCCGACCTCGACGCCGTCGTCCGCGCCGACGCCACCGACGAGAGCGCGCTGCGCGAGCTGCAGCTCGAGCGCATGTCGTGCGCGGTGGTCGCCATCGGCGCCGAGTCCATGGAGGCGTCGATCCTCGCGACCGCCCTCCTGCGCCAGATCGGCGTGCCCCGGATCGTCGCGCGCTCGCTGAGCGAGCTCCACGCCCGCGTCCTGCGCGCGGTCGGCGCCCACGAGGTGGTGAGCCCCGAGGTCGAGATGGGCGAGCGGCTCGCCTACCGGCTGTCGCACCCCAACGTGCTCGACCGGGTGGAGCTCGGCGCCAACACCGAGCTCGCCGAGCTCGAGGTGCCCGCACAGTACGTCGGCAAGACGCTGGTGGAGATCGATGTCCGCCGCCGTTTCGACATCACCGTGGTCGCGATTCAACGCGACGGCAATATCGTCGCCAATCTGCGCCGGGACGAGAAGCTCGGCGCCGGCGAGGTGCTCGTGGTCATCGGATCCCCCGAAGCCGTGGCCCGCTTCGCGGCCAAGGTGTGACCATGCGGCTGGCGACGCGCATCTCGCTCGGATACTGGTACCTGGTCATCCTCCTGCTGATCACCGCCGCCGGTGCGGCGCTCGGGTTCCACACCCTGGGCAGCAGCATCGGCCGCGTGCTGACCGAGAACTTCGACAGCGTCCGCGCCTCTACCGAGATGATGGAGTCGCTGGAACGGCAGGACAGCGCGGTCCTCGCGCTGCTGCTCGGCAAGGAGGAGGCCGGTGAGGCCCTCGGGGCATCGGAGGCGGCCTTCCTCGAGGCGCTGGCGCGGGCGCGCGCCAACATCACCCTCCCCGAGGAGGTGGCGGTCATCGAGGACATCGAGCGCGGCTTCGCGGCCTTCGTCGACGCCCGCGACCAACTCCTGGCGGCGGCGCCCGAGCACCCGTTGCGCGCTTACAACGAGAAGACCTTTCCCGCCTTCGAATCGGTGAAGTCCCGCGTCCTCGACCTCCTCAACATCAATCACCGGGCGATGGTCGAGGAGGATCGAAACGCCCAGGCCACCGCCCTGCGGCGGGCCACCATCCTCGCCCTGCTGGTGCTGCTGGCGTTGTTCTCCCTCGCCTTCCTGTCTCGCGCTCTGAACCGGGTGCTGCTCGACCGCCTTGACGAGCTGGCGACAGTCGCCGAGGCGATCGCCGGCGGCAGCTTCGACCGCCGTGCGGCCACCCATTACCCGGACGAGCTCGGAGCCGTCGCCCGGCAGTTGAACGCGGTCCTCGACCGGGAGCAGCAGATCCAGAATGCGATGGAAGGGCGCACGGCGCTCTACCGGGACCTGTTGATCGGTCTCCTCGGGGCACTGCCTCGTCCTGCTGCGGTCATCGGCCTCGACGGGCGGCTCCTGGCCTCGACGCTCGACGCCGGCACCAATGATGACATCGAGCAGGCGGGGGCTCGGCTCTCCGGCATCGGACGGGACGCCGGCGAGGCCGTCATCGAGGTGGAAAACGGTACGCTGCAGCTCCGTCGGCTGTGCGTGCCGACCGGGCGGCCCCTCGCGTGGCTGGCAAGCCTCGCAGACTGAGGTCGAAAGAGTCTTTTTTGCACGACCCCGCCGTCGGGCAGCAAACGCTGCACGTCGGCACGCTGCAGGCCCTCACCGTGACGACGGCGCGCGCCATGTGCGCGATCTGACCATATATTGAAATTAAACCTGGAATATAAGACCATACAAGGCGGTTGATGGGTGGATGGTGCGGGCGCCGAAGGGATTCGACTCCCGGCGCAAGGAGCTCGTGATGGAGACGGTCATGACGGAACAACAGTCCGCGGCGCGGCTCGCCGCGCTCGAGGCGGAGCTCGCCAACTTCCGCTCGATGATGGAGTTCGTCCACCACATCCCCGACCGCGTGAGCCTCGTCGAAATGGACGTCTTCGGCCAGACCTTTCCGCTCAACGGCGTGCTCGGGGGCGACCACGTCATCGTCGTCGACTTCTCGCGGCGCTACAACCTCGATGCGCGGATCGCGACCGCCCTCGAGCAGGGCCGGGACGAGATCGTGCGCCGTCTGAGGATGTGCAGGGCCCGGGTCGGCATCCTGGTCGCCGACTCGGCCGGCCACGACATGACCGACGCCCTCCTCACCGCGATGCTCCACCAGGCCTTTCTGACCGGTGTTCTCTACGAGCTCGAGACCCAGGGCCACGTCACCGCCAAGCTCTTCGAGGTGCTCAACACGCGCTTCGCCCAGTCCTCCTCGGTCAACAAGTTCCTGACCATGATCTACGGCGAGATCTCCGACGAGGGTACCTTCCGTTTCATCTCGGCAGGCCACCCCAAGCCGCTGATCTTCTCCGCCGAGTACGACCGCCTCGTCGACATCGATCCCGAGCGCCTGAAGAACGTCCTGCCGATCGGCATCTTCCCCTCCGAGGGCGACATCGACGAGCCGGCCGGCGAGGTCCGGACGCCGCATCAGAAGAAGTTCTCGGTCAACGAGGTCAGCCTCATGGGCCACGGCGACATCCTCCTCCTGCAGACCGACGGGCTCTACGAGCACGCCGACGGCGAACGCCCCTACACTCCGCAGCACCTGGAGGCCGCGATCCGCCGCGCCAAACACCTGCCGGCGAGGGACATCGTCGACGCCATCCGGCAGGACATGGTGGCCTTCGCGCCGCCGAAGGACGACACCAGCCTGGTGGTCATCAAGCGCTCCTGAGAGAATCGTTTGAACGTTGAAACGTTTGAACG
>CAZMED010000072.1:0-13146 GCA_964565045.1 uncultured Thermoanaerobaculia bacterium | reverse complement strand
ATCGAGATCCCGTTCCCGCAGCGCGACCTCCACCTGCGCTCGGTGGCGCCGGAGGCGGCGGACCGGCTCGGGACCGGCGATGGATCACGGTGAGCCTCCGTCGCAGGCGCGCCGGACCGAACCTCATGGGTCATCCCGGCCGTTGGAGATGGCGCACGCTGGTATTTTGCGACGATTGTGCAATAATGGCTCGAATCTGCATTGCTCGGCGCGGGCCCGCCCGTAGCGCGAGCCCCGGGAGAAAAACATGGAAATCACCAAGCGCGCGCTCGGCGACGTGACCATCTTCGACCTCGACGGCAAGTTGACCATCGGCAAGGGGGACGTGGTGCTGCGCGACGCCCTGCTCGAGGAGCTCAACCGCGGCGGAAAAAACGTGGTCATCAACCTCGACAAGGTCACCACCATCGACTCCTCCGGGCTCGGCGAGCTCATCCGCTGCAAGGTGACCGCGACCTCGCACGAAGCCCAGGTCAAGCTGCTGCACGTCAACATCAAGGCGCGCAAGCTCCTGACCATGGCGCAGCTGGTGGGAGTGTTCGAGATGTTCGACGACGAGAAGCTGGCGGTCGAGTCCTTCAGCGCCTGAGCGTCCGTGCGCCGTCGCGCGCCCGGACGCACTGCCAAGACGTGACGAGAGCAGGGAAACCCCTGCCCTCGGCGTCGTCCTGTGGGATGCGCCGTCGCGCAGGCTCATCTGCTCAGCGGCACGTCCTTGGCAACCTCCATCATCATGGTCGTCTCGAGCTTGTTCTCGGCCTGGAAGAGCCGCACGACCTTGTTGAGCGGCAGCACCTCGTCGAACCTCTCGGCGTACTCGCGCTTGAGGGCGAGCCTCTTGGCGTCGATCTCGAAGCTGGCGTCGAGCAGGCCGCGGGCGATGTCGTCCCCCATGGTGTCGTAGCCGGCGAGGAACATGTTGATCAGGTCGATGCGCTCCTTGAGCAGCTCGCCGCGCGCGGCCTTGTACTCGCGGTAGACGGGCCAGAAGGCTTCAGCTTCTTCGTCGCTGAGATCGAGGACGCCGCCGATCAAGGAATCCCACTCCTCGGTCAGGACCTGGTAGGTGAGGGTGGTTTCATCACTCATCTTCTGCGCCTGGGCGGCGCCGGGGGATCCCAGACAGACCGCCGTGGCGAGGAACAGGATGGACGTGGTTCTCATGAATGTCTCCTCCAGACCTGCGTGGTCGGCCCATTCTAACCCGTTCCCCCGCAGCCGTGCAGTCGACGCGGCGAACCGCGTCGCTCGGTCCCGCAGCCACCGGCGGTTGCCGCCGATCGCTGTGCCCGCTGAAGCTCAGCGCAGGTCGAGCTCGCTGGGCTCACCCTCGCGCACGCTGACATGACCCTGCAGAGGGCCGGCCCCGGAGCCGATCGAGATGACGTAGTCGTCGGCCTGCAGCGGTCCGATCCGCAGACCGCCCGGCAGCGCCTGCGGCGGGCTCGACATGAAGAGCAACCCCGAGACATCGACTCCGTCGGCGGTCATGACGCGCACCGAGGGCAGCCGTTTGGCGGTCGCGACGCTGGACGCCGTCGTCCCTGACGCCTGCATCTTGGCGCTGCTCAGGTAGACGTCCACGTAGCCGCCGCGGCCGAGCTCGAGCTTCGCCTGCACGTGCTCCCCGCGGTCCACCTGGAGGTCGGACCCGCAGCCGGTGGCGCCGCCGTAGGCGAAGCCGCACGGCCGGTAGGAGCCGGCCGCTACTCCGGAGAAGGTGGCGAGGCCGCCGCCGTCGGTGAAGCCGGTCGAGGTCTCGGGTCCTACCAGGTAGACGGGGGCGCCGCCCGGCGAGCCCGCGGCGGCATGAACGGCGAGCACGATGTTGGCGCCCTCGGGGTCGTTGAGCTCGAGCACCACCGGGCCCTCCGCACTGCCGTCCCGGAGCTCGAGCTCGGCCGGCTCGGACGGCGAGAACTCGGTGTGATCCGCGGTCAGCACCAGCCGGCCGGGCTCGAGGCCGCGCACCGCGAAGCGCCCGTCGGCATCGGTGAATGCCGACAGTTCCTGAATGCCGTCCCCTGCGCTGGCGACCACCGAAGCTCCGGCCACGGGACGGCCGTCGGTGTCGACCACGACGCCGTCGACCGCCGCGTCGGCGTACTGGATGGCGCACTGGAAGGACTCCACCCGGGGCACGTCGAGGACCTTGGTCACCGGTGCGGAGCCGCCCTCGGGCGGTGTGTAGGACGCGTAGTAGCGGCCGGGCTCGAGGCCGCTGCCGCCGAAGCGCCCGTCGCCGCTGACCGTGAACTGCACCGGTTCGCGGTCGATGCCGAAGATCTGACGATCGGCGGTGACGCGCTGCATCATCACCACCACGCCCGCGGCCTGCGCGCCGTCGGTGGTCAGCACCAGGGTGCCGCCCGGCGCGCGCTGGTCGCCGAGCCAGATTTCGCCGTCGATGCGGATGCCGCCGAGCCGGAGCTCGACCTCGACGGTTTCGAAGGCCTCGCCGGAGATGGTCTCGCGCGCCTTCTGGTCGCCATGGCGTGCGGTCACCTTCCACTCGCCGACCGGAAGCCGCTCGGCGCGGAAGTAGCCGTCGTGGTCGGTGCGCACGGTGGTCTCGGCGAAGTAGGCGTAGGCGGCGGCCTCGGTGATCTCGACCACGGCGCCGGTGATCGGGAGGTCGCCGCGGTCGGTGACCCGGCCGATCACGGTCATGCCGGCATCGAGCTCGACGTCGCCGATGTCGAGGCCCGCGTCGTCGGGCTCCACGCCGTCGCGCCGCCAGGTGGCGAAGCCGGGGGCGCGGACGATCGCCCGGCAGCTGCCCGCGTCGAGGCCCTCCAGCAGGAACAGCCCATCGGCGTCGCTGAGGACCGACGGCAGGTTCTCCACCGCGTCGGGCGCGCGGAAGACCGACGGCGAGCCGGGCTCGCAGCTGACCCGGGCGCCGGCGACCGGCTGGAGAGTGTCGCCGTCCACCACCCTTCCGGCGATGGCAAGGCCGCGGTCGGGCACTGCCGGCGGCAGCACGAGGCGCTCGCCGACCGCCACGGAGACCCGTTCGCTGACCATGGTCGCCGAGCCGGGCAGGCGTACCGAGAGTGCGTAGCTTCCGGCTCGCAGCCCGGTCGCGCGCGCGACGCCCTGCTCGGCGTCCCACGCACCTTCACCGGCGCTGGTCTCACGACCTTCGTCGGTGTACGCCTGCCACCGCACCTTGACCTCTGCGGGGTCGTAACGGCGCGCCGAAAGCACCTGCTGCTCGATGGTCGCCCCGCCCGGGACGACGATGGTGAGCTCGCGGCGGTCGGCCGTGATCTCGCCCTCCCACATGCCGAAGCCCTGGCCGAAGATCGTGACCGGAATACTCTCCCCGGTCGGCAGGCCCTCGATCTCGAGCCGTCCCCGTTCGTCGGTCCGGTGGAGCCGGTCGAGCAGGTAGACCGTCGCCCCGGCGGCGGGCTCGTTGGTTTCGTTCTTCACCACCATCACCAGGTCCCGTCCGGGCGGGAGCTCGAGGGCGACCGGCGGCGCACCGTGCGCCGCCGAAACCTCGATCGAGATCTCGGCGCACGCCCGTCCGTCGGCGCAGGCGCGGACCCGGACCGTGCCTTCGCGCAGACCGCGAATGGCAAACGAGCCTTCGTCATCGGTGGCGGCGAGCTGGCGGTAGCGGAAGTTGTCGAGCTCGGCGATCTCGCCCATTGCCTCGACCCGCGCTCCGGCCAGCGGTTGGCCCTCAGGGTCCCGGACCGCCCCCGCGATCTCGAAGCCTTCGTCCAGTGTGACCGTGTGGCTGAGCGGCAGGCCCTGGAAGGCGCCGACCACGGGCGCCTTGCCCTCGGCGACGATCAGACCGACGTAGAGCGCCTCGCGATCGAGGTCGCGGATCTCGGCGAGTTGCCGGGGCGCGATGTCGTGCCGCTCGGCGACGTTGCTGAAGAGATGGGTCGCGTTGATCCGATCCTGGCGCGCGAGCCAGAGGCGCGCTTCCACTGCCGGCTGCAGCTCGAGCCTGAGCTCGCCGCGGGGCACCAGCACCACCGTGTGGCGACGGCCGTCCGTCGGCGCGCGGAGCGACGCCGGCGCGTAGCCGGGAGCCGTGACCGCGAGCTGCTCGTCGCCGCGGCACGGCAGGTCGAGCGTGCCGTCATCCGAGCTCCACGCCGCCTCGGTCAGCTCGGGCGGGGCGCCTTCGATCCGCCAGCTGAGGAACCCGCTCGTCACCGGCTCTCCCGACGAGGCATCGAGCACCGTGAGCGATGCGCTCGCGAGCGCGGGCAGACGGATCTCGCCGTTCGCGTCGGCTTCCACCGCCAACGGTGCGCCGAGACCGACGCGCACCCAGTTCCGCCCGGCCGAGACAGAGGTTGCGGCGCCGTCGATGGCCGCTCCGTCGGGCCCGACCACCGTCGGTCCGGCGGCAGCCATGCCGGCAGCCATCGCCAACCCTGTGATGATGACGAGAGTCGATCGTTTCATGGCGTGCTCCAGTGCTCAGTTCAGCGCGTTCTGCACCGGCGGGGCCTCGACCTGCCAGACCATGGTCCGGGCCGACGGCTCCCAGGTTTCCTGTCCCACGAGCACGATGCGGCTGTGATCGCTGTCGGCCGCGATGAGGCGGCCCGCGACGACCCCGGGCAGCGCCAGGCCGACCGCCACCGGTTCGCCGGTCAGCCGGTACACATCGAGCTCGTGGCGCTGGCGCAGCGGTCCGTCGGGCAGGCCGACGACGAAGGCCACGAGGTCGCCCTCGAGCACCAGCGGTCGCTTGACCAGGGGCTGGGCGAGCTCCCAGCGGGAGTACTCCTGCCGTCCGGAGGCATCGTGGACGGGCGTGTAGGCGTCGAAGTTCGGCGCGCGGAAGCGCGGGTTGGTGCCGCGCCAGACCCTCTTCAGGCGGTCGCGATCGTCGAAGATGAAGACCGAGTAGCTGCGGGGATCGACGAAGACCCAGCCGCCGTCGGGCAGCGCCGCCAGCCCGCCGCTCGTGATGCCCTGGAAGTGGATCCGCTTCACCACCTCCTGCATCGCCATGGTGGGCGGGTACTCCTGCAGCGGTACGATCTCGCCGTCGTCGTACTGGATGAACAGGTAGGGCGTGCCGCCGCCCGAAGCATCGGGCCTGGCGATCCCGTAGATCACCATGCGGTCGGCAAAGACCAGGGGTTGGCCGCTGGCGGTGCTCTTCATGCCCGGGTACTCGAGCAGGAAGCGCCAGTTGCTGTCGTAGTAGATCCAGAAGTAGCGGTCCCCGAACACCACGCAGCGATCCTGGCCGCAGCCGAGGTGCTGGGGACCGGTGACCTCGCCGCGGCGGGTCCCCATCGGGAGGACCGAGCGCAGGTCGCGGCCGCTGGCGAGGTCGACCTCGCGCAGGCCGCTGGTGTAGTCGGGAAGCAGGAGCCGGTCGCCCCGCACCACGGCATCGACCAGCATGTACGCGGGCTTCTCGAGCGCGACCTTGCGGACGCTGAAGCCCTCCTCGAGGCGCTCGGCCGGGGCGGTGAGGGTCCATGCGCAGGCCATCGCTGCGCACAGACCCTGCACGCACACCTTCAGCGCGAACCGCATCGATCGAACCTGCCCCCGATTGTCAGCTACGATCTGGCGCCTGCCGCTCAGTAGCGGTCCGGATACACCCAGATGACGTAGCAGTCGTAGGGCAGCGGGGCGCAGCCGTGGGGGTGGTTCGGTGTGTACACCATCCACCCCATCTGGTACACCTCCGCCTCCGCGAGCTGTGGAGCCAGCAGTGCCGGCACCAGGGCGCCGACGACCATGATTGCGATCACCAGGAATCCCAGTTTCCGCTTTGACATGTTCCACCCTCCATCGATTAGTTAGGGTCAAGGTATAGAGCGGTTTTTCGCATGTCAAGGGACGATCCGTGGGTGCGCCTCATCGATCACCTGATGCGCTCATCTGGTCACTCGCTGAGCATCAATCTTAAAACATTGATGGAGTGTGCCTTAGATTCAAGTCACGCGTTCAGTCCCGCCGAAGCGGCTCGGGGGCCCGCGGATCGCGATTCTCAATATGTGATGCAGGTCACAAAATTCCGGCTTCGGCACGAGGCGCCGGGCCGCATCGCGAGACTTCGGGGTGAGGCCCGCACGGCAGGCGTGGTAGCGTGGCGCATCGAAGCCGCGGAGGCCCCATGAGAGCATCACGGATCGCGATCTTGCTTGTCTGCCTTGCCGGACTCGCTGCGGCACCGGCGCCCGCCTTCGACCTCAACCTGGCGATCGGTGCCGACTTTGCGGGTGAATTCGATCTCGACGAGGTCTCTTTCGACGCGGACACCGGCTACAGCCTCGGCCTCGAGCTCGCCTTCAAGATCCCCTTCATCGAGGCCGGCGTCGGCATCGAGTACGGCTTCGCGCGCGACGCCGAGGCGGTCGATCTCGATGCCGACTACTACCAGATCTACGGCATCGGAAGGCTGTTCTTCGGACCGCTCTACGTTGCCGGCCGCCTCGGCTATGCCGACGTTTCGTTTTCGGAGGCCGTGGAGGGCGACACCGGAGGTCGGTCGTGGGGGTTCGGCGGCGGCGTCGAGCTCTTCGACACGCTCAAGATCGAGCTCCTCTTCAACCAGCTCGGCTCGGACCTCGGCTACGAGAGCTGGACCGTGCGCCTCCTCTATACCTTCTGATCTTTCGTTCTGATTCTCGGTCCCGCGGAAACCCGGGTTACCGCGGGATCGAGAATCAGAATGGAAAGCCGAAGTTGAGCCGGATGCCGCGCACACCGGATCCCCAGCGGTAGCCGAGCCCCAGGCGCGGCAGCCTGATGGACCACACCGTGAGGCTGGGGGTCGTTCCGAAGCTGAGGCCGAGCTCGTTGGTCGCCTGGATCTCCAGCGGGCCGAGGCCGTCCCGTTCGAAGACCGCGTCGATGAAGTTGCGGCGGATGTAGTACACCCCGAGGTCGGCCCCGTTGCCGACCACGGTGAAGCCCATGGGCCGACGGGCCTCGACGCCGAGCTCGATCTCCCCGAAGTCGTCGTCGATTCCGAGGTCCGAGGTGAAGGTGGAGCGGTACTTGAGCTCGGTGCCGAAGCTGAGCGCGGTGCCCCTCAGGTCCCATGTCACGAGGCTCCGCATCCCGGCCGACCACAAGCCGGCGCCGACGTCGTCGTCGAAGTCGTGTCCGTAGCCGATCTCGGTGAACGGCTTCAGCACCCACCCCCGGCCGGCGGGGATCACGAACTCCACCCCCGGCGTCGCCGCCAGCGACTTGAACCTCAACTCGAGATCGTCATCGCCGTCGGCCCGGAAGTCGTACACGCCGGCGTAGACGACGAGGCGCAGCCGCAGGCCCCACGGGCTGTCGTCGACCGGGATCACCGTGAAGCCGACCGGCACCCGGATGTCGTACACCTTCGCGTCCCCGCCGCCGGCCGAGCCGTCGACGAGTCCGACGGGAAACGGGCGCGCGGCGGGAGAGGAGCCCCCGTTGCCCTGCGCGGCGAGCGGAGCTGCGGAGGTCAGCAGCGCGCCGACGAGCAGCGCCGAACCGATCGGCGCCGAGAGGGCCCTCCTGAACCTGAATCGCCACCCGCCGATCATCGCTGCAGCCTAACAAAAAAACGACCCGGCGCGGCCGCCGGGTCGTGGGGTGGTCGTTGAAGGTCCGCGCTCAGCGCTCGGTCGGCTTGAAGTCGACCCGACGGTTCTTCGCCCGGCCCTCGGCCGTGTTATTGGGCGCGATGGGCTCGTTGGGACCGAAGCCCTTCGTGGTGAGCCGGCCGGCGTCCACGCCGCGCTGCACGAGGTTCTCCTTGACTGCGGCCGCCCGCATCTCGGAGAGCTGCATGTTCCAGGCCATGGGGCCGGTGCTGTCGGTGTGGCCGTGGATCTCCACGACGTAGCGCGGGTTTTTCTGCAGATAGGCCGCCACCCTGCCAAGCAGGTCCATGGCCTCCGGCGAGAGCGTGGCTTTGTCGGTCGCGAACAAGACCTTGCTCTCCACTGACCATCCGTCGGCGCCGACCGTGATGCCGGCAAGCGGGCATCCGGCGTCGTCCACCGGCACGCCCCTCGGGGTGCCGGGGCATTTGTCGAGGTTGTCGGGCACGCCGTCCCCGTCGGTGTCGGGGCAGCCGTTGGCATCGACCGCCATGCCCCTGGGGGTGTCCGGGCACAGATCGCGGGCGTCGGGCACGCCGTCGCCGTCCGAGTCGATCGGGCAGCCGTCGGCGTTCACCTTGACACCGGCCGGAGTACCGGGGCACTTGTCGAGGTAGTCCGGGACGCCGTCGCCGTCGCTGTCCACGGGACAGCCCTCGGCATCGACCGTGACGCCCTTGGGGGTGCCGGGGCACTTGTCGAGGTGGTTCGCCACGCCGTCACCGTCGTCGTCGGGATAGAGGAACACGTCGGTCACCCAGGTCGCCATCGCATCGGCCGAAGCCAGCTCGTGGGCGGGCTTCAGGTACCCGCCGCCTCCGGCCGCAACCACCCGCTCGAGCAGGGTGCGGCCCTTTTTGCTGTCGCCCACCTGGACCGCATAGATCTTCAGGTTGTCGCCGAAAGCGGCCTTCAGGGCCTCGGCGGCGGCGATCTCGTCGGCGCCCATGTGGAGGCCGTCGCTGACGACGATGATCGCGGTCGGACGGTTCCTGGCCTCGAGGTCGTCGCCTGCGGCATCGAGGGCGAGGTTCAACGGGCTGTAGCCGCCGGGACACTGGACCCTCGTGATGCCGTCGCCGAACGCCGACGAGATGTAGTCGCTGAACTCGACGATCGACAGCGTCTTGCCTCTGCTGTCGCACAGCCCGCGGCCGAAGGTGCGCAGGCCGGCCTCGAAGCCGAGGTCCGGCAGGGTCTGGTTGGCCGCCGAGAGGAAGTCCCCGGTGATGCCGATCTTGCGCTGGCCGTGAGCGAGGTCCGCCATGGACATCGAGGCGTCCGCGATGATCACGAACTGGTCCACTTTGCGCACGTAGGCGTCCGCGTCGAGCGTGTCGGCCTCGAAGAACAGGGGTTGATTGGATGCGGTCGTGCAGCCCTGCGCGAACGCGGCTGCAACCACGACGATGACGAGATACGCTGGTCTGAGCTTCATCACTCCTCCTCTGTGTTCTCTGCGATTCTCTGCCGCGGCGGTCTCGGGCGGGGGCCCCATCGCGCCCCGCCGCGATCCGCCGATTCTCGAGATCCAACTCATGTTCGGGACGTTACGAGCGAATTGTGCCACAGATTGCCTCTCCGACCCACTGTCACTTCTCGCAGGTCGTGACCTCTCTGTGCAGCCGACCCGGCCTGCGGCATCGCCGGGGTTCGACGACCGAACGGCGCACGCTACTTCCTCTCGTCGAACGCGCCCACGAACCACGAGATCACCCCCACGATGAAGGCCCCGAGGACCGCCCACCAGAACCCTGCAACTTCGAATCCGGGCACCAGCTTCGAAGCGAGGTAGAAGACGAAGCCGTTGATCAGCAGGTAGAAGAGGCCGAGGGTGAGAATCGTGATCGGCAGGGTGAGGATGGTGAGGATCGGCCGAATCAGCGCGTTGACGAGGCCGAGGATGATGGCGCCCACCGCCAGGGCCGTGGTTGATGTGAAGCTGACGCCGGGAAGGATGGCGGCGGTCACCCACAGCGCGAGCGCGATCACGAGCCAGTGGACGATGAACTTCATTTCGGTCTTCCTTTCGGAGCGGTTCGTGGCGTGATAATCCCGAGTCGGTGCGGAATATTCCCGGACATTAGGCGGCCGTCCCGGGCGCGGTCGGAGGCGGCCGCAATCCGGAGGAGGGCGAAGCCCGGCAGCGCGATCCCGCGCCGGGGCGGTATGCTTGCGGCTATGAACAGTTCATCGTACGAGCCGATCCCCCTGGATTTCGAGCGGCTTCCAGGGGAGTTGATGCGATCGCGGGGCCGCGACCTGCTCGCCGACCTCGCCCGCCGCCGCTCGGTGCGCGAGTTCTCACAGGACCCGGTGCCGCGGGAGCTGATCGAGATCGCCATCGAAACGGCCGGCACCGCGCCCTCGGGGGCCAACCGCCAGCCGTGGCACTTCGCGGCGGTCGCCGACCCGGCCCTCAAGGCCGAGATCCGGCGCGCGGCCGAGGCCGAAGAGCGCGAGTTCTACGAGGGCGGGCGCGCCTCGACGGCCTGGCTCGAGGCGCTGGCGCCGCTCGGCACCTTCTGGCAGAAGCCGTACCTCGAGACCGCACCCTGGCTGGTGGCCGTGTTCAAACAGACCTTCTCCCGCGAGGCCGACGGCACCAAGAGCACCAACTACTACGTCAGCGAGAGCGTCGGCATCGCCTGCGGGCTCTTCATCACCGCCGTCCACCGCATGGGCCTCGCGACCCTGACCCACACCCCGCAGCCGATGCGCTTCCTGAGCGAGATCCTCGGGCGGCCCGACAACGAGCGCCCCTACATCCTCTTCCCGGTGGGCTATCCGCACCCCGACTGCCGGGTGCCTTCCATCGGCAAGAAGTCCATGGATGAGATCAGCACCTGGTTCGAGTGAATGCGATGCGCGGCGGCGCGAATCGCAGGACCGCTCACGGGCGCTCGGCGACCCTCCCGAACACGAGGTCGACGGGCCCTTCATCGGTCGTACAGTCGAGGACCAGGCGTCCGCCGTGGAAGCGGTACGAAGAGGCCGTGGCGAGGGCGGAGAGGTACTTTTGCTCGAGCCCCATGCCCGGCTCCGGACAGGCCCGCATCGTGGTGCCGGTGGCGGTGAAGTGGAGCTCGCCCGGCGCCTTCGAGCTGACACTGCCGAAGTAGTCGTTGCAGCCGCCGTTCCCCGCCACCCGGTCGCCTTCGAAGACGATGGTGATCTCGACGTCATCCGGCACCGGCCGCGCCCGACCGAGCTCCACGAGCCGCCATTCGGGACCCTCGAGATCGGCCAGCGACAGCGTGCCGACGATCTCCGTCGCGACGCGCTCGAGGCCGGCGTCAGTCAGTGCCCATGACGTGGACGTCGTCTGCGAGGGGCAACAGGCCGCCTCGCCGGGACCGGCTTCGACGAGCTGAAGGATGACGCGGCCGTCGGCGACGCTGCCCGACATCACCTGGGTGCGGTCGCCGACGAGGGCGGTGGCGAGGTTGCGCACCTCGCCACCGACGCGCTTCATCACCGCCAGGTAGGACCGCGTGCCGGAGCCGCCGGCGCTTTCCCACAGCAGCACTGCGGCCTCCGGTGTGCCGTCGCCGTCGAGATCACCCTCGAGCAGGAAGTGCTGCACCAGGCCGACCGAAGGTCTCGCGGCACCGCCGTCGACGAACGGATCTCCTTCCCAGATTCCCCGGCTGAGAGTCACGGGCTCGCCCAGGATGCCCTCGTAGGTGCCGTCGAGCAACTCCGCGAGAGAGGGCGCCTGGTCCGCCGCGTCGCTCCCGGACCCGGCGGCGTTGCACGCCGCACAGGGGCCGGTGAGCGCCCCGACAAGGACGAGGATCGCCGCGCGGCGAAGACCGACGCCGCGATTCGGGCTGTCGTCCTCGACCCGCGCTCGACGGAGGCCGCGCGACGGGGCTGGATGGGCGTCCTGCATGCTGCAACCTCCCTTTTCCGGGTGCCATCGTAGCCGACGCGTCGTTGCACCGACACGTGACTGCTTGAATCGTGATGGTCGCCGGGATAGATTCCTGCGGTGGAATCGATTGATCCGGGTGGCGGCACGGTGCGGCGGATCTGGCGATCCGTGTTCCCGCGCCCCATCGTGCCGCGCACCGAGCGCGAGCGCCGCAAGGCCATCCTCGACTTCTTCGTGCTCCACATGCGGCCGGTGCGGGTGCGGCGCAGCACTCTCTCCTACACCCACACCTTCGGGCTCGGCGGCAGCTCGCTGACCCTGATCGCGCTGATGGTCGCGACCGGTGTGCTCCTGATGCTGGCCTACGAGCCGAGCCCGGAGCGCGCCTACCAATCGGTCCTCTCCCTCCAGAACGACCTGCTGTTCGGCGGGCTGGTCCGCAATGCCCACCACTGGAGCGCCAACCTGCTGGTGGTGGTCGTCGTCGCCCATATGCTGCGGGTTCTCTTCACCGGCGGCTTCCACGGTGCGCGGCGCTTCAACTGGGTGCTCGGCGTCGCGCTGCTGCTCACAGTGCTCGCGTCCAACTTCACCGGCTATCTGCTGCCGTGGGACCAGCTGGCCTACTGGGCGGTGACGATCTGCACCGGCATGCTGGGCTACGTGCCGTGGATCGGCGGCTGGCTGCAGGAGGTGGCGCGCGGCGGGCCCGAGATCGGCTCGGCGACGCTGGTGCTGTTCTACACCTTCCACACCTCGCTGCTGCCGGTGGCGCTGGCGCTGCTGATGGGCTTCCACTTCTGGCGCGTCCGCAAGGCCGGCGGCGTGGTCGACCCGCGACCGCCGCAGGAGATCGACGAGGAGAAGCCCGAGTACGTCTCGACCCTGCCCGAGCTGATCCTGCCGGAGCTGGCGGCGGGGCTCGCCCTGATCGCCTTCGTGCTGGTGCTGTCGGCGCTCGTCGATGCGCCCCTGGCGGCGGCCGCCAACCCCGGCATGAGCCCCAACCCCGCCAAGTCGCCGTGGTACTTCGTGGGCTTCCAGGAGCTGCAGCTCCACTTCCACCCGGTGTTCGCGGTGGTGGTGATCCCGCTGCTGGCGCTGGTGGGCCTGCTGTCGGTTCCATACCTGCGCTACGACTCCGAGCTGACGGGACCGTGGCTGCTCTCCGGCACCGGGCGCCGCACGGCGGCGCTGGCGGCCGCGGTGGGGGCGACGGTGACCATCGCACTGGTCGTCCTCGACGAGCTCGTGCTGCAGCCGGGCGCCGGGCTGCCGTCGCCGCTGTGGCGCGGGTTGCTGCCGCTGGCGTTGCTGATCGGGCTGGGCTTCGGGTTCGCCCGCCTCGTCACCTCCAGGTTCGGCGCCCTGCGGTCGGAGATCGTGCAGGCGCTGTTCGTGCTCTGCTTCTCGTCCCTCGTCATGCTGACGATCATCGGCGCCTGGTTCCGCGGCCCCGGCATGGCCCTCGCCTGGCCCTGGGGGTGAGGGGATGAATGTCAGCAGAGGGGCGGAAGGGTGGAGGAGCAGAGGAGCAGAGGAGCGGAGGAGCAGAGGGGCGGAGGAGCGCGTCACGCGGCCAGGATCAGTTCGGTCGGCCAGTTGCTCCGCCGCTTTTCCCCTTCTCCCCTCGGCCCCTCCGCCCCACCGCGCGTCTGCACCGAACCTGTTCCGTCGACG
>CAZMED010000071.1:0-13157 GCA_964565045.1 uncultured Thermoanaerobaculia bacterium | reverse complement strand
AAATGGAGTAGTCCACTCATCAGTCTGCAGTAGAAAAACCACCACTTTGGACCACTCGTCGTGGATTTTCTGAGCAGCCCAGCGCAGGCTGAAGCCTGCGCCTACAGAAGGGTCGTCTGACCGCCAAGAGGTCACACTGTCGCCTCAACGAAATGTCGAGGCCGCCATCAGCCCGAAATGGTCTCCATCAAAGCGGCAGGGCGTGCCGAATGGCGGAATTGACATCTCATTGGCCGAGTTCTATCATCTGCGGCCGCTGCTGGGCGGCTGAGGGGATCGTGCGCGCAGCGGGCCGGGCGAGGTAGACTCTCCCCGACATTCAACCATCTGGAACAGATCGCCTCTCAGGGTGAGGTGACGCGGGACGACGCGGCTCGGGCCGCACTGGCGAGGACATCATGATCAGCGACCTGGAGCGGATCCGGAACATCGGGATCTCGGCCCACATCGACTCGGGCAAGACCACGCTCACCGAGCGGATCCTGTTCTACACCCAGAAGATCCATGCCATCCACGACGTCAAGGGCAAGGACGGCGTCGGCGCGACCATGGACCACATGGAGCTGGAACGGGAGCGCGGCATCACCATCACCTCGGCCGCCACCTACGTCGAGTGGAAGGGCCACCACATCAACATCATCGACACGCCGGGGCACGTGGACTTCACCATCGAGGTGGAGCGCGCGCTGCGGGTGCTCGACGGCGCCGTCCTGGTGCTGTGCGCCGTCGCCGGCGTGCAGTCGCAGTCGATCACCGTCGACCGCCAGATGAAGCGCTACAAGGTGCCGCGCATCGCCTTCGTCAACAAGTGCGACCGGTCCGGTGCGAACCCGGAGCGCGTCACCCACGCCCTGCGCGACAAGCTCGGCCACAACGCGGTGATGCTCCAGCTGCCGATCGGGCTCGAGGCGGACTTCGAGGGCGTCATCGACCTCATCGAGATGAAGGCCTTCCACTTCCGCGGCGACAACGGCGAGATCATCGAGGAGTCGGAGATCCCGGCGGCCCTGCTGCAGGCGGCCGAGTCCAAGCGCGCCGAGATGATCGACGCGGTCAGCCTGTTCTCCGACGAGCTGCTGGAGGCGGCGCTCGAGGACCGGGCGACCCCGGAGCTGATCCGCGAAGCTATTCGCAAGGGCGTGCTCGCGCTCGAGCTGACGCCGGTGCTCATCGGTTCCGCCTACAAGAACAAAGGCGTGCAGCTGCTGATGGACGCCGTCAACCACTACCTCCCCTCCCCCAACGACGTGCCTATCCAGGCGGTGGACCTCGACCACGACAACGCGCCGGTCGAGCTGAAGTCGGACCCCGGAAAACAGACGGTGGCCTACGCCTTCAAGCTCGACGAGGGCCGTTACGGACAGCTGACCTTCATCCGGGTCTACCAGGGCGCCCTGTCCAAGGGCGACTCGGTCATCCAGACCCGGACCGGCAAGAAGATCAAGATCGGACGCCTGGTGCGGATGCACGCCGACAAGATGGAGGACATCACGTCGGCGGGCGCCGGCGACATCGTCGGTCTCTTCGGCATCGACTGCCACACCGGCGACACCTTCGTCGGCGACGGTCCGCGGCTCGCCATGACCTCGATGTTCGTGCCCGAGCCGGTGATCTCGCTCTCGGTCACGCCGGTCGACTCCAAGGCCCAGGACAACATGTCCAAGGCGCTGCACCGCTTCACCAAGGAGGACCCGACCTTCCGGGTCACCCTGGATCCCGAGAGCGGCGAGACCATCATCTCCGGCATGGGCGAGCTGCACCTCGATGTCTACGTGGAGCGCATGAAACGCGAGTACGCGGCCATGGTCGAGACCGGGGCGCCGCAGGTGGCCTACCGTGAAGCGATCTCGCGCCGGGCCGACTTCGACTACGTCCACAAGAAGCAGACCGGCGGCTCGGGCCAGTACGCCAAGGTGGTGGGCTACATCGAGCCCCTCGAGGAAGGCGACTACGAGTTCGTCAACGAGATCTACGGCGGATCGATCCCGACCGAGTACATCCCGGCCTGCGACAAGGGCTTCCGTTCGACGCTCGAGAAGGGCCGCCTCATCGGATTCCCCATCGTCGGCGTGCGCGCCGTCCTCACCGACGGCAACTCGCACTCCGTCGACTCGTCGGACATGGCCTTCCAGATCGCCGCGCGGAGTGCGTTCCGCGAGGCCTACAAGAAGGCCAAGCCTCAGATCCTCGAGCCGGTGATGAAGGTCTCGGTGGAGGGGCCGACCGAGTTCCAGGGCGCCATCTACCGCACCCTCATGCAGCGCCGCGGCATCGTGCTCGGCTCCACCGAGGACGCGGGCTTCGCACGGGTCGACGCCGAGGTGCCGCTGGCCGAGATGTTCGGCTACTCCACCGACCTGCGCTCGGCCACCGAGGGCAAGGCCGAGTTCACCATGGAGTTCGCGAGGTACGCGCCGGCGCCCGGCGAAGTGTCCGAGGAGCTGCTCAAGAAGTACAAGAGCAAGATCGTCGAGGAGGACGAGTCATGACCAACCTGATGATCCAACTGCGCCGCTCTCCGCGCACCCTGCTCCAGCGCGACGGCCACTCCGGACCCGGTGCGGGGCACCTCGCGGTGGTGCTGGCCCGCGCCGGTGTCGGCAAGACGGCCTTTCTCGTGGGCATCGGCATCGACGCCCTGCTTTCAGGCCAGAAGGTCCTCCACATCTCGCTCGAGCGCACGGTCGAAAAGGTCCGCGACTGGTACGACGACCTGCTGATGGAGATGCTGCGGCGCGAGAAGAAGCTCGAGCACTGGGCCGCGATCCAGCTCGAGGTCGAGAAGCGGCGCCACATCCACACCTACATGGGGCGTTCGTTCTCGGCCGAGCGTCTCGGGCAGGCGCTCGAGCTGCTGCGTGACGCCATGAACTTCGTGCCCAACGTCATCATCCTCGACCGCATGGAGATGGAGGGCTTCGAGCCCACCACTATCGAGGCCGCCAAGAAGCTGGCCGCCGAGGCAGGCGCCGAGCTCTGGATGGCCTGCCGCACCCACCGCGAGGAGCCGGGCGTCGCGGGCCACCTCCCGCCGCCGGCCGACCGGTTCGAGCACCTCGTCGACATCGCCTTCCGCCTCGACCCGCAGGACGCCAAGGTCCGCCTGCACGTGGCCAAGGACAGGGATCGGATGCTCGCCCAGGACCTCAACGTGGTGCTGGATCCGAAGACGCTGCTGCTCGATACGGGGATTGGCGCGAAACGGTAGGGGCGAGAGGAATATCCAAAGCTTCAACTCGGGAGGGGTCACGCGGATAGCCCGTTTCACCGCGCCGCGACGCGAGTTGATCTGATCAGCTCAGTCTTCGGCCAACTCTCGATTCAGTTGAGCAAAAACCCCTCGAAGCCGGTCGCTGAGGTCCTTTCGCTCATCGTTGAGGATCCCCAGGTGGTCGCCTTCGAGCATTTCGAGCACCGCGTCATCTCCGACAAGCAGACGCCACCGCAGTTCCACGTCATCTCGATACGAATCGGACGCCAGAAAAACATACACGGGTGCAGCGAGATCGAAAGTCTGTAATCTCGAACGTTTCTCGATGTTCCGGACTTCGCGCAAACACCAAGCGAGCTCCTCTTCCGGAGACAGGGGGCGATTCCAGCTTCCGCCTGCCAGAAGACGCTCCCAAAGCAATCTGGTCCAACGGGCTCTCGTCCTGAGAGCGAACAGCTCCCGCAAGACAGAAACGGTATGGCGAGCCCTGCCAGGCAGTGCAGTAAGTGACGATGGCGGGCGGAGACGCCTCTCGAAAGAACCATCTTCAAAGGCCCGAAGCCTCGGGTCCGCGCGAAAGACGCCGAGATCCAACCTCGGGTATGACGGATCGATGAGCACCAGAAGGTCGAGCGCGTCTCCTTCAGCCTCGAGCTGTCTCGCCATCTCACAGGCAACCAACCCACCAAACGAGAAGCCAATGAGACTGCATCTGCTGCATCCGGACTGCAGAGTTCTCAGCTCCTTTACGAGACGCGAAGCGATCTCCGAGATCGTCTGATTCGAAATCGACTCTCCAGAGACGTCGACGACGCCGATGTCCAAATTGTACAGAGGCTGGTGATGCCAGCTCATACACCGGGCAATCGAGCTCGCTGTGCGTCCCAACGGTGTAACGACGAAAACCGGCGCCACACCGTCATCGATGAAATCCCGCGCCGCCCACCGATCTCCAGCGGCCCGGCCCCGCCCACGGACGATGTCTGCGCCTTGTCTGCGGGATTCAATCGAGTCGATCAACCCCCGGGGCGATGGATTTTCAAGAAACGTCGTGAGAGATACACGAACACCGGTCAATCCCTCGAGGGCGTCGAGAATCCGCACGACGCCCAGAGAATCGCCGCCATACTCGAAGAAGTCGTCATCGAGGCCGACACCGCTTCGCCCGAGCGCGTCAGCGAACGCTCTGAGTACCGATCGATCCAGAGCACTGAATCCGTCAGGTCGGGTTGAACCCGGATCGGTACCTGACGACAGCGACTTCTCGTTGGCGATCTCCGTCCTGAGCCAGTCCCAATCGACTTTCCCGTGAGGTGTCGTTTCAAGGTGATCACGGACGATGAGTCGTGCGGGCACCATGTATTCGGGGACTCGAGCGGCCAATTCGGAACGCACCTGTTCTCCGGTCAGGTCGTTCGAAGCGACAGCGCCGAACAACCTCCCACCGTCTTCGAACACGGCTGCGCTGATCACCCCGTCGATTCTGCACAGCTCAGCTTCGACTTCCTCGATCTCGATTCGAAATCCCCGTACCTTGACCTGACGGTCTTCGCGGCCCTGATAACGCAGGTTCCCGTCAGTTCCATACCACCCATAATCTCCCGTCCGATAGAACCTGGAACCCTGTCCACCGAAGGGCCGGATATCGAGCTCCTGGAACCGCTCCCGGGTCAGTTCGTCCTGCCCGAGATAACCTTCTGCCAGGCACTCTCCGCCCAGTAGAATCTCGCCCGCCATCCCGGCAGGACGAGGACATCCACGTCGCCCGACCGGGATTGCCAGCGTATTGGGAAGTGGTCTCCCGATCGGAACTCCTTCCATGTCCTTGTCCAGGCTCACGTAGGTCACAGCCACAGTCGCTTCGGCGGGTCCGTAGCAGTTCATGAGCGAAATGCGCTCACTCCCGTCCAGGCGATACCACGTGTCAACCACCTTCCGGAACAGGGCCTGACCGCCGACTACCACACACCTCAGTTCAGCCGGCAGGGGTCGACGATGTTCCGAAAGTCCTCCCACCCAAATCTCGAAAAACGCGGTCGGAAGATCCAAGACCGTAATTCCGGCATTCTCGATGAAATCCGTGAACCTCAGCGCGGACCCCAAACAGTCGTCGTCACGAAGCACCAGCGTCGCTCCACCGAGAAAGGTACAGAAAATCTCCTCCAACGCTACGTCGAAGCTGAGATTCGAAAACTGGAGTCGGCGATCCGAAGCCCTGATGCCGACAGCTTCCATCGCACCGTACAAGAAGTTGATCAGCGATCGCTGCCCCACGCACACACCCTTGGGTTCTCCGGTTGAACCGGAGGTGAACGTCACATATGCGGGGTTTTTCGGAGGTCCAGGGGGTGGATCCCGGTCCAGTGACAGTTTTCCTGCAATCATCACCTCGTCGATGGACCGGACCCGGGTTTCCGGAAGGTTGAACAGGTTCGACTCGTCGCGCGCCAAGAGCAATCGAATACCCGCTGACACGGCCATCAGCCGCTGCCTTGCGGATGGAAGCCTGGGATCGATGGCGACAAATCCTGATCCAACCTTGGCGATGGCGAGCAGTCCGACTATTTGCTCGATGGATCGCTCCGCGGTGATGCCTATGAACCGATCCGTTCCATACCCTTCGAAGATCAAACCGGCTGCCAGCTGAGACGACCTGGCATCGAGCTCGCCGTACGAGATCGTCCTGGATCCGTCGATCACCGCGAAAGAACCGTGGCTGCTCTTGAATGCGGAGTTCAGGAGGCTGCCCAAGCCCTGGTCGAACGGGTACTCCCGGACCGCGCCCGTTCCGGTGGCGAGTATCGACTGCCGCTCTTCGGCCGAAAACGGGATCGCAGTGGCAGGGGTCGCGCCGGACTTGAGCTGACGCAACACCGCAGACATCCGCTCGCCGAGCCGACACCGTTGGGTGTGACTCAGATCCTGTGACATCAGCAATCGCCACGCGTCCACTTCGCCGTCCTGACGAGTTCCGACGAGTTGCATGAGGTGACGTGCTGGCGGCTCGCCACACTGCGTGGCGCCAGCCTCGTGAATTGCCACCCCGAAACAACGTTCGTCAGCGCGCCGGTGCAGTGAAGGAACGCGCACGAAAATGTCTTTTGCGAAACCCACCCGTTCACGGCAGAGATCGATCTCGGCCCGCACATGTTGTTCCCACCCCGGCCCGGCCATGACGGGTTGGGTCAGGTCCATGCGAAGCGGAACATAGTTCGTGAAAAACGCATCCAGGCCGTTCCCGTGGAAGGACGCCCGGGAGTCTTCGAAACCAATATCGAGTCGATCGACATCGAGCAGATCAGCTATGACGACAGTGAAGGCCGCAATGACTGCCGCCTCGCTCACCCCTGAAATGTCCGGCAACGAAAATTCGAACTCCTGGCTCGAGTCCAATTCCGCTCCCCCGATTGAGCCCCCCTTCAGCCCCTTCGGGAAATCCAATCGAGGCGCCGAGACCAGCCGCCGATGCCAGAAGCCCTCATGCCGTTTCAACTCACCCGTTTTCTGCGTCAGAACACCCAGGTCACAACACTCACTGCCAATTCTGCAGCCCTCAGAAATTCCGGCGCGGCCGGCTGCGACATCCGCTGCAATGTCAGCGCCGTCGGGACCCTTGAATCCGCGCAACTGAACCGGCTCGGTTGCCGACCCGATAATCCACGAATCCGCGAGTATCGACCCGACCACACCTTCACCCGGATCTCGTCCCCCGGCGACGGCCCGTGCGCTTTCGACGGCAAACCAGCTCAACCTGTCAACGACAACCTTCAATGAGCACAACGGGTTGAAGGTCGGCCCGAATTCGAGCGCGCGGCTCAGACGTTCGATTTTCGACGCCGGCTCCGAAAAATCGATGATGCCTGCACCGAAGGGAACGTCCTTCTCGCCAAAATACGACCCCCGTGCCCGCTCCTGGCGGCGCCCCTGCAGCTTCTCGGACTGCAACAGACACAGCAATTCGCCAAACCCGACCAGGGCCTCTCGAAAGCACTTGAGATTCAACGAGAAAGCCGACTCGAACTCGCTCAACTCAAACGCCCTCTCCACAAGGACGTCACCGGAATCGATGCTCTTCTCCATAAGGTGCCAGCTGACCCCGTGCTTCGACTCACCGTTCAGCAACGCCCAGCTCGTGGCATTCAACCCCGCGTACCCCGGCAGCGGTGAGTCGTGGTAGTTGACACAACATTTCCGAGCACGGGACAGAAGGGCCTCGCTCAGGATCAGCGGATTGTTCACACTGAATAACAAGTCGAAGTCCATCGATTGGAGTCGCTTGACACCGATTCGATCGAGATCGCAGGCGACGGCCTCCACCGAGGCTGCCCATTTGACGAGATCAGCCGTCTCGGTTGCGACTGCGACCGATCGCAATCCTGCCTCGACCGCCATCCGCGCACATTCAACAGCCAGGGATCCGTTCCCGATCAGTACAAAATTCATCTCAGCCAGCCCGGGGCACGCGCCGCTCGCTCCTCCGGTTGGTTCGAGTCATCGAGTGCTGCGATATATCGAAGAGACTGCAATGCACGTCGTTATCCACCTCGGAATGCTCTACCAAAAAGCACCAGTCATCACGACGTCACAGTAAAATTGGTTCAATCTCATCCCCCTGACCGTTGCTGAACGTATCTCACCTACGAATAATCTTCCACGTCTCCCCTTCTTCGGACATCGAGACTCACACAATGAAACCCACCGCTGAGAGTCAAACAGTTGCGCAATTTCAATGGAATTGTTTCGATTCCGTGCTTCTCGAGGAACTTGATGAGTGGCATTTGGGTATCATTGACGACTGCCAAATGCGGATTTATCATGAACATGTTCATCCCGGACCATATCGAAGCGCGCGGGTAATCCCAGGTCGAGGAATACCCCATATCGATCATCTCCGGACACCAAATCACATCCCAATTGCTGAACAAGGCTGGCATATTCGAATCGTTGATCCTACTGGGATTGAGCAGAACTCTCTCGGGTCCCAACAAGGTAATCGTCGTATCGATGTGCGTCCCGCTGTAAATGCCGGTGAGGGGATGCACTCTGTATTCTTCTCCAAGCGCCCTCTGCAGCCACTCGCATCCCATCATGTTGCCAGTACACGAGACGAGGTAAAGAATATCCTTGCCTGCACGAAGAACATTCGCCGCATCAAATATGGGTTCAAAGTTATTGATCTTGGTGTCGGCTCGAGGGTCGTCGTTATAGGCCTCATCGAGCAACCTGGGCTTTGGAGCGGATATCCAACGAGCTCCGCTCTTGAAATAGTCGATGAGAATCTCCTTGTATCCCCACGTCTCAAAAAATCTTGATCGCAGGGTCATCGGAGCTTCAATAATCGTTTGACCTATCGTGAGTAAAATGTCGCGTGGACAGTAATTGTATTCACCGTCAGACCTCCAATCTGGAGACGAGAAGAACTTGGAATGATCCACGATATTTGGCCTGCGGACCACAACACCTAGGCTCTCCAGCGTCTCAACAAGACGTGCCAAATCTTCTTTTGTCTCTTCGATTATTTTAGGGTCATAAGGGCCCGAAGGGATCTGTTCAATAGACTCATGATGCTCGTTGTATTCAATTGAGAAAAGTCCCTTTTCACCGATCGGAACACGGGCATTATCCGGGATTCCGATGATGATTTCTTCCAACGGATCCCACTCGTTATGCACGTTGACAAGTGACATGGAAATCACCCCTTTACAGTCATCGAAGTTCCGATATCTTTACGAAGATAACTCGAGATGAACCGTCGGTTGACAAGCACACCGGAGATCGAGCAACCCGACACGATCCATCCTGGCCCTCACCGAAGTCAGCTGGCCTGTCAGAGCTCGGGCGACGGCCGTGCGAGATCTGCGCGGCAGGCGCCGCAACGCTTGTCGCAGCGGACGACGATGCACGGCTCCATCGTGAGGCCCTCGCTCCTGGGGATGTCATGATGTCCATTCTACAGTTCTGGGACCTCTCATAGGCAACCTCGAGTGCCGCCTCGCTGACTACGTTCTGAATCGTGAGGAGACCATCGGCCCTGAGGAAGCCCCGGCCCACATCGTCACGCACCAGTCAGGCCATGGACGGACACGGCCCGACGCAAGATTCCCTTTTCGCCGTCTCTCGAGGCCGTGGGGTCCACCGCCCGGCGCCCAAGCTTCGAGCGGTTGGCAGCTTCGGCTCGTGATTCCGAACGCCCCCTGTTCGATCCAGGGCCAGGAGTCGAGCAGTGTTGCTTGCTCGCGCGCGGATCGGTCAAACTTCACCGAGATCCGCATCGACCATCAGGGCGACCAGAGACCGAAATCGCGTCTCGGGCTCCCAGCCCAATCCGGCCTTCGCCTTGGTCGCGTCGCCGAGCAGGAGATCGACTTCCGACGGCCGGAAGTACCTCGGGTCGACGCGCACGAGGCACTGACCGTCGGGCCCGAGGCCCCGCTCTTCGAGCCCCTCACCCTGCCAGTTCAGCGGCAGTCCGACGCGCTCAAAGGCGAGCTCGCAGAACTCACGAACCGAGTGGGTCTCCCCCGTCGCGACAACGTAATCATCGGGCTCGTCGGCCTGCAGCATCATCCACATGGCCTGTACGTAGTCGCCGGCAAAGCCCCAGTCGCGCTTTGCGTCGAGGTTGCCGAGGAACAGGGTGTCCTGGAGCCCGGCCTCGATGCGGGCGACAGCCATCGTGATCTTGCGGGTCACAAAGGTCTCGCCGCGACGCGGCGACTCATGGTTGAAGAGGATCCCATTGGCCGCGAACATCCCGTACGCCTCGCGGTAGTTGCGGGTGATGTAAAAGGCATACGCTTTGGCTGCGGCATAGGGACTGCGCGGGTAGAACGGTGTCGCCTCCGTCTGGGGGCTCTCCATCGCCTTGCCATAGAGTTCGGACGACGAAGCCTGATAGAAGCGCGCATCGAGCCCGAGCTCGCGCATGGCCTCGAGCAGGCGGACCGAGCCCACGCCAACCACCTCGGCCGTGTACTCCGGTATCTCGAACGAGACCTTGACGTGCGACTGGGCGCCGAGGTTGTAGACTTCGTCGGGCCGAACCGTCTTCAAGATGCGGTTCAGCGACGAGGCGTCGTTGAGGTCGCCGTACACCAGATTGAGGCGCTTGTCCTCCTGCCACGGTGGTTCGTACAAGGGGTCGATTCGCCACGTCGTGATCGACGAGCTTCGTCGAACCACCCCCCACACCTCGTAGCCCTTGGACAACAGCAGCTCGGCCAGATACGAGCCATCCTGTCCTGTGATGCCCGTGATGAGCGCGCGTTTCCCGTTGCGCTCCGGCCACGGAGGAGGGAAGTGGGGCTTACATTTCATGGTTCACCTCGCTTTCGGGCGGAGGGGTGGAGGGGAAAAGGGGGCAGAGGGGCAGAGGGGCGGAGGGGCAGAGGGGAAGAGGGGAAGAGGGGAGAAGGAGGCGTCTGTTCATTACTAGCGTCTCAGGGGGAGGATCCAGGGTTCGGGGTGCGTGATCATGGACACGAGCCGGCCGATGATTGCGTCGTATGTCGTCGTGAGTTTGCCTGCTGTATCTCCGCTGATGTAGCCGCAGTCCAAGGCGAAGGCGATCCAGGTCTGAGTCTCGGCGGCTTCGGCCTCGGCGTGATTGAGCACGCTTTGAAAGGCGGACCTGTAACGCCTCTTGCGCCATGCCTCCGCGATGTTGGCACACACCGACCGCGACGATCTGCGAACTTGATCCGTCAGCGAGTACCTCTCTTCGATCGGAAAAGTCTTCGAGATACCGAAGATCTGGCGTGCGGCCTCAAAGGCGGCTGCATACACCTCGAGTTGCTGATGCCTGGTAATGTGAGGGCCTGTCGGCTCAGCCACCAGGATGATTTCGCCATCAAGGGGATACTCACCCGACTTCAACTCCCCGCACTCCCCTCTGGCCCTTCTCCCCTCCGCCCCTCTGCCCCTTTTCCCCTCCGCCCCTTCTCTCCTCTGCCCCTCCGCCCCTCTGCCCTTCAACCGCGTCCAGATACCACCGGTAGGTCTCCCGGACTCCGTCCCGCAGTTCGATGCTGTGCCGCCACCCCAGGTCGTGGAGGCGTGACACGTCCAGCAGCTTGCGGGGCGTTCCGTCGGGCTTCGAGGTGTCGAAGACCAGGCGCGCCGTCGGGTGGACGATGGAGCCGACCAGCTCGGCGAGCTCGCGGATGGTGAGGTCCTCGCCGGTGCCGACGTTGATGTGCTGCTCGTCGTCGAACTCGCGCATCAGAAACAGGCACGCGTCGGCGAGGTCGTCGACGTGCAGGAACTCGCGGCGAGGGCTGCCGCTGCCCCAGATCACCACCTCGTCGCGGTCTTCGACCTTCGCGTCGTGGAACTTGCGGATCATGGCCGGAAGCACGTGCGAGCTCTCGAGATCGAAGTTGTCGTTGGGGCCGTACAGGTTGGTGGGCATGGCGGAGATGAAGTTGGAGCCGTACTGCCGCCGGTAGGCCTGGCAGAGCTTGATGCCGGCGATCTTGGCGATGGCGTAGGACTCGTTGGTGGGCTCGAGCGAGGACGACAGGAGGGACTCCTCGCGCATCGGCTGCGAACAGGCCCGCGGGTAAATGCACGAGCTGCCGAGGTAGAGCAGCTTGGTGACATTGAAGAGGTGGGCGGCGTGCACCACCGTCGCGTGGATCATCATGTTGTCGTAGATGAACTCGGCCGGCCGCGAGGAGTTCGCCATGATGCCGCCCACGGTGCCCGCCACCAGGAAGACGTACTCGGGGCGATTGGCGCGGAACCAATAGTTGACGGCGGCCTGATCGCGGAGGTCGAGCTGCTCACGCGTGGCGGTCAGAACGTTTGTGAGTCCCTCCCGCCCGAGGCGGCGGAGGACGGCGGAGCCCACGAGCCCCGTGTGGCCGGCGACGTAGATGCGGGCATCGGTTGCGATCTGGCGTGTCATGGACGGCTCCGAACCTCCAACGACTTTGAGAAATCAAGTGTACTTCACCGCATCAGAGGTTTCAGAGTGTGCGGCCGAGACGGTGGGCCCACAATGCGTGGTATGCGATGGTTGTTGGGGGTAGCGTCCCGCGTGCCGGGCGGGTGGTCGGCTGTTTCGGCGGACTATCCGCCACCCGGTTACCGACGGCCTCGCCTCGCTGCCGACGGCGGGTTGCCGGGACGGCTGCCCACAGAGGTTCAGCCTAAGGCGTGCCGTCAAGCATCGAGCGGCGCGAGCCTTCCTTGCCAAACGGCGGGATGTGTGAGACAGTGTTGCAGCTGCCGACACGTGTTGCTTTCGGGCAACCCGACCGATAGCTGACAACTCGCAGGGCCTCCCCGGCCCGAACGGCAGCCTCACCGGCAAGTCTCCCGTTTCCCACAGCCAGCCGGAACGAACCCGCGGAGCACCCGCCATGGATGGCTGTGTGCGCCCGCAGAAAGAACGAGATCTCTGTGCACTTCTCCGATTTTGACCTTCACCCCGCCATCCAGCGCGGGATCAAAGATCTGGGCTTCACCGAGCCCACCCCCATCCAGCGCGACGCCATCCCGCCGGCCGCGGCCGGCCGCGACGTGCTGGCCTGCGCCATGACCGGCAGCGGCAAGACCGCGGCCTTCGTGCTGCCCATCCTGCAGCGGCTCGCCGACACCCGCAGCGGCCGCACCCGCGTCCTGATCCTCACCCCGACCCGCGAGCTGGCATCGCAGATCCACGAGCACATCGAGGCGCTCGCCCGTCACACCCCGGTCAAGGCCGCGACGGTCTTCGGCGGCGTCAAGCCCGGCAAGCAGGAGCAGGCGCTGCGCGCAGGCGTCGACATCGTGGTCGCCACCCCCGGCCGTCTGCTCGACCACATGCAGCACCCGTTCGCCCGTTTCGAGCACCTGGAGTTCCTGGTCCTCGACGAGGCCGACCGCATGCTCGACATGGGCTTCCTACCCGACGTGAAGCGGATCCTCGCCCGGCTGCCGCGCGAGCGCCAGACCATGATGT
>CAZMED010000070.1:9745-13586 GCA_964565045.1 uncultured Thermoanaerobaculia bacterium | reverse complement strand
GGCGCCGTCGAACGGGTCGAGATCGTCATCGACAGCTCGTCCGAGATGTGGCGCAGCCTCGGCCAGGGCCCCCCGCAGTTCGTCGGCGTGCGTACGGGGTTGCTCGATTACGTCGCAGCCTCCGTCCACCGTCAGGGCCGGCCCGAGATCGCGCTGCGGGTCATGGGCGGCGAGCACGGGCCTGCCCAGGCCGAGGCGTGCGGAGGCACCAGCCTCCTGGTGCCGTTCGGCCTCGCCGACCCGCTGCCGTGGTTCGAGGCGCTGGCCCGGCTCGCGCCGCGCGGCCCGCGACCACTGGCGGCGGCCCTGCGGAAGGCAGCCGCAGACCTCGGCGACGCGCCGGACCGGCGCCGGCTCGTGCTCATCGTCTCCGGGGGCGACGACTGCCACGGCGACGTCATGGGCGCCATCGAGGCCGTGACCACCTCCGAGCCCAAGATCGATTTCAGGATCGTCGGTCTCGGCCTCGACCGGGACACCATCACCGCCGCCGGACAACTGGCCCCGACCCGCAATCTCAGGGACATCACGGCCCTCGGGGAAGCGCTGGAGTGGGCCCTCGAGCCGAGCGACACGCGCCCCCCCGTACCGGTGCCGTTCGAGATCGCCCTCACCGTGGAGGGAACGCCCGCCAACCGTTCGGAGATCGCGCTTTCCGGCCCGGGGGTTGACGAGACCGTCCGCGCCTTCGTCAAGAACGGCCGCACTCGTTTTCGCGCCGTACCGGGCCGCTACCGGGCCGCCCTCAGCGGCGTCGGAACATCTCACGAGTTGGCGGGGCTGGTGCTGGGCGTCGCGGAAGAGACCATCGCCCTCGATCTGACCCTCGGCCCGCCGGCGACCCTCGCGGTCGAACCGGAGGCGCCGGTTGCCGGCGGCGGCGCCTGGGTCCGCACCTGGGGCGTCCCGGAGCGGGGCGGTTGGATCGCGGTGTCGATGCCCGGGGCGCCGGCCGACGCGTTTCTGTTACGCACCCCCGTCGAGCACGGCGTCACCGAGGTCTGGACGCCGCTCCCCGACGTGCCGCAGACGCTCGAGCTGCAGGTTCTGGTCGAAGCGGCGCCCGGGGTCCTGCAGGTGCTCGGGCGCACTCCCCTGGAGACCGTTCGGCCGCTGGTGCGCCTCGACAGCCCGGACAGGGCCGAGGCCCGGACTCCCATGACCCTCGCGTGGAGCGGACCCGGCCACCGGGAGGACATCGTCAACGTGGTACCCGAGGGCGCCGCCTCCAGCGGCCACGTCGTCTGTGTCGCCGCCGACGCGGCGGAAGCTACGGTCTCGGTCCCGGCGCCGGTCGTACCGGGCAGGTACTTCGTCCAGTACGTCTCGAGCTGGGGGCGGGTTCTCGAGCGGCGGCCCATGGAGGTCTTCGAGGTGCTGGCGACTCTCGATGCCGCGAAGCAGGCAGCGCCGTCGGTGGAGCTGAGCATCGGGTGGACCGGACCCGACGGCCCCAACGACTTCCTCAGCATTGCGCCTGCCGAGGCCGGAAGCCAGGACTACATCAGCTGGGAGCCCACGAGCTCGGGTAGCCCGCTCGAGCTGCGGACGCCCTCCGCGGCCGGCGCCTACGAGATCCGCTACGTGCGCGGGCTCGACGGTGAGGTTCTCGCCCGCGAGGCGTTGGACGTCGTTCACACGGCGATCCGGCTCGAGGCGCCGGAGGCCGTCGACGCCGGCACCCGATTCCCGGTCACATGGCACGGGACCTCCGCCGCCGGCGACCTCGTCGCCGTCGCGCGCGTCGGCGCCGCGGCGGGACGATGGTTCGACTTCGCCTACGTCGCCGGGGAACACTCGCTGACCCTCGCCGCGCCCTTCAAACCGGGGCAGTATGAGCTGCGGTACATCTCCGGGGCCGGCCTCGAGGTCCTCGACGCCCGACCCCTGCTGGTGCGCTGAGCGCCCGGCCCGACCGCGCCGACCCCCATTCGGATGATTCCGGTTGGGAACGCTGTTACCTTGTTGTCAGCCGCGGTGCGGCGGACGCGATGGTCGCCGGTTCCATTGAGCGGGGCCGGCCTGCCGTCACCGCGCCACACCTCTCGAGGAGATTTCATGAGAAGCACCAGCATCCTGCTGATCCCGATCCTGCTCGCGGCCTCGCAGCTCGGCGCCCAGAGCGTCCCGCTCGCCTTGACCGCCAGCGCGGAAGCACTCGGCCGGGGCAACTCCGGGACCGTGGTCGGGGTCGTCTTTCAGATCGCCCCGGAGGACCGCGAGCGCGCCGGCGAGCGCGTCCGCGTGGTGACGACCCTACGCTCCGGAGGCGAGATCGTGGATCGGCAGAGCGCGGTGGTGGAGATCGAGCTCGACGGCTCGGCCATGCTGTTCCGAGAGTGGCCGGCGGGCTCCTACGAGCTGCAGCTCGCGTTGGCATCGTTGGATGGCCTCGTCTCGGGGGTCTGGTTCGGCGACATCGAGATCGAGCCGCTCGATGAGCCGTTCGTGGCCCCCGAAGGCGCACCCGTGGATGCGATCGCGCTCGAGATCACCCCACCTCGGGAAGGTGCCGTGAACTTCAAACCGCCGCCGACCCTGGGCGGCCTGGGCGCGGTCCAGCTCGAGGTCGATGTGCCCGAGGGCACGGCGTCAGTCGAGTTCTTCCACGACGACCGCGAGCTCGGCCGCCGCAACCGCCCGCCGTGGACGGTTTCGATTCCTCTCGGCGCGATCGTCAAGCGCACCGAGGTGCGGGCGGTGGCCCTCGACGCCGACGGCGGCTATCTCGGCGAGGACGCCATCGTGCTCAACAACCCGTCCGGTCAGATCGGCGTCCAGGTGCTGCTCGCTCCCGAGTCGTCGATCGTCGGCGGCGAGCGCAGGATCACCGTTGCGATCAGCGGCGGTTCGGAGATCCAGGAAGTCAACCTCCACCTCGACGCGGAGCTCGTCGCGCGCTGGGCCGCCTGCCCCTGCGTCGTCGACGTTCCGGTCACGAAGCTCCAGCAGGCCGCGATCCTGTCCGCGGAGGCCGTCGACGCCCAGGGAGTCCGCGGCGATGCGGTCGTGACGCTCGGGGGCGGGGGCGGTTTCGTCGGCTCCGTGCGCGTCGAGCTCGTCGAGCTGCCGGTCGTCGTGCTGGATCCCCGGGGGGTTCCGGTGACGGGGCTCACCCAGGCCGACTTCGAGGTCTACGAGGACGGTGTCCGCGTCGAGGTCGAGGGCTTCGGAACGACGCAGGACCTGCCCCTGTCGCTCGCGATCGCAGTCGATACCTCTGGCTCGATGATCGAGGACTTCCCCAAGGTGCGGGCTGCGGTCCGCGGTTTCGTCGACGAGCTCCTCGAGCCCGGAGATCAGGCGGTCCTCATCCGCTTCGCGTGGGACGCCAGGGTCGAGGTGGCATGGACCGACAACGTCCAGAAGATCGTCGGCGACCTGGACGCGGTGCAGCCGGAGGGCGGCACTTCGCTCCACGACGCGGTCGTGCGTTCGCTCGAGCAGTTCCGCGGCCGGCGCGGACGCCAGGCGGTGGTCCTGCTCACCGACGGCGAGGACACGACCTCGCGCACCGGGTGGGAGGTCGCCGAACGTTTCGCCCACACCATGAGGATCCCGGTCTTCTCCATCGGGCTCGGCGTCGGCAAGCTCGCGTTTTCGAGTCGCAACGTGCTCGGTGGGCTCGCCGACGAGACCGGCGGCGAGGCTTTCTTCCCGAAGAAGGTCGAGGAGCTGCCGGCGGTCTACGACCGCATCGCCGAGCTCCTGCGCTCGCAGTATCTGCTGTGGTACACCTCGCCCTCGGACAAGCCCGCCGAGGAGTTCCGGAAGATCGAGGTGAGGACGGTCAACCCGGAGTACACGGTGAGGACCATCTCCGGCTACTACCCGGGAAAGT
>CAZMED010000070.1:0-9645 GCA_964565045.1 uncultured Thermoanaerobaculia bacterium | reverse complement strand
ACGGTCAACCCGGAGTACACGGTGAGGACCATCTCCGGCTACTACCCGGGAAAGTAGGAAGGCTCGGGGCTCGGGGCTCGGGGCTCGGGGCCGACTCGGGCGTGTTGGCGAGCCATCGCCAAATACGGCCAGGCTCGCCTCGGGTTCTTTATTCGTCCCGAGCCCGAGCCCGTTACCGTTGCCGTTACCGATCCCACACGCCTCCTGAGAGGGAGAATGTCGTGTTCTTCGACATCAGGAAGCTCGACCTGTACCAGGTAGCGCTCGAGTCCTCCGGATCGGCGAACAGAGTCGCCCACGAGCTACCGAGGGGGCGTAGGTACCTGAAGGACCAGCCCCTTCGCACACTCACCATGCTGAAATCGTCGGCAAGGTCGATCTGAGAGAAGAAACCGAATATTCGGTAACGGTAACGGTAACGGGCTCGGGCTTGAGGCTTGATTCCCGCCCACCGCCCCCCCGGAGAACCGGGGGGGCGGGCGGGAATTCCTCATTCCTAATTCCTAATTCCTGATTCTAGAAGCGGATCCCGATCCAGAACGTCGTCTGCCAGCCGTCACTCAGGCTGGTGTCGAAGTTCCAGATCTTGATCCAATCCCAGTGCATCGGCAGACCGAAGGCGTTCAGGTCGAGTCCGAATCCGTACGAGGACACCCCGTCGACCAGTGTTCCGTCGGTCATGAAGTTGAAGCCCGGTTCGCCGAACATGTTGAACCTGTCGCCCGCGTCGTTCTCGAACCACGCCGCGCCCACATCGAGGAAGACGCGTCCACGGATACCACCGAGACGGAGGAAGGCGAGGTCGATGCGGTCGATGAGCGGAAACCGCCACTCGAGGTTGGCGAAGAAGGTGCGGTTGCCCGACAACGAGTAGGTGGGGTAGCCGCGCAGGGTGTCGAGCCCGCCGAAGGAGTAGATCCAGGGCTGGTTCCCCACCGCGTAGCCCGCCCAGCCGCGGAGGGCGAACTCCGAGCGCCGCGAGGTCGGTACGTAGGCGCGGGCGTCGATCTCCACGTTCTGGGTGAGCGCTCCGCCGCCGTCGGTGTCGTAGGCGTAGTAGTAGCGGGTTTCCCAGCGCGTCCCTTTGTGCGGCCCGTAGCTCTTCCAGAAGGTGGTGTCGCCGGCCAGCCCCAGGCCCACGTACGGAGCCTGGTTCTGGATCGCGCGAAACCCGATCTGGCCCGTGATCGGGTCGGCGAAAGGCTGGTCATACCGACGGTCGAGATACCCCGCCCGCGCGGACGCACGGTAGTAGCTGTTGAACGGGTAGCGCAGGTTGAACTCGGCCGCGGTGAAGCGGTAGATCTGCTGCTTCGAGGTCGGCCGGAAGCCGATCGGGTCGTAGCCGGTGATGAAATAGCTGCGGCTGTCGTAGACCTGGGCGCCCCACTGCAGCCTCGGCTCCAGGTTGAGATAGCTGACCAGGAAGTTGGAGAAGGTGTCGACGCTGTCGAGCAGGATCTGGATGCGACGGTCGCCGTACTGGTCGGCGAGGGTGATGTACGCCTGACCGAGGATCTGGTTGGTGGTGTCGACGCCCACGAAGGCGCCCGCATCCTCGATAAAGAGCCTGCGCCGCCCGACCCTCTCACCTTTGTCCGGATCGACGGAGATGCTCACCGCCGGGACGAAGGGCTCGAGCTCGATGGTCTCGCTCGGCGGCTCGGACGTACCGACCTTCTCACCCTGGTTGGCGTCGGCGCCGTACAGGCCCCAGACGCCGTTGGAGTAGGCCTGAAAGCCGACCCGCTCACCCTCCAGCGTCTGCGCAGGGACGGGATTGATGGCCGCGCCGATGACGTGGGTCAGGCGCGTCAGGTCGCGGGTCTCGAGATCGAGACGGTAGATGTCGTAGATCCCATCCTCCCGGTCGGAAGCGAAGTACAGGCGCTCGCCGTCGGGCGAGAACGCCGCCCCCTCGTCCTCGCCGTGGCCGAAGGTCAGTTGCTCCCGCCGCGTCGGATCCGCGAGGTCGAGACGCACCAACTTGCCCGCCCCGCCGCGAGTCGACGTGTACACCAGCTGTTGACCGTCCGGCGAGAACGCGGGCGCCGCGTCGTAGGCTTCGTCATTGGTCAGATTCGACACCTCGCCGGTCTCGAGGTCGAGCAGAAAGATGTCGAACTGCCCGCCGGACACCGCCCGGAAGGCGATGGTCCGCCCGTCGGGAGCGTAGGCGGGTTGCGCGGCCTGGTCTACCGGCAGCGCGATGTCGTACATCCTGGCAATGCCTCCTTTGCGCACGTCGAGGAGCAGCAGCGACCGCGTGCGTTCGGTGCGGGCGAATACCGCCACGTAGTTGCCGTCGGGTGAGAAGGCGAGATCCCGCCCCTCCGCCGGCGCGGTCGTCAGCCCCTGCGCGACCAGGTACTGGTACTTGGTGGTCAGACCCTTGGTCAGGTTCTTGTACAGCTGGCGGTCCGGCAGGCCGAAGATGGCCACGTCGACGTCCTGCTTGTAGGTCGTGAAGGCGGCCACCAGATCCCCGGAAGGCGAGATGTCCGGTGAGGTCTGGTTCGACTCCAGAAAGCCCGGGACCCTGAACTTGCGGCCGAACTCGGTGGGCAGGCCGCGGTCCATGGCGTGCTCGTACTTCCTGCGCAGCCAGGTCCGGAAGGCGGCGTCGAACTCCTCGGGCTCGAAGTTGAAGACCTTGGCGAGCGGACGTTCCACCTGGCCGCCGAAGTTGCCGCGGAACGAGAACACGAAGTCGCGAACGACGTCCTCGCCCCACTCCTCCTCGATGTACTCGAAGACCTTGTGACCGTAACGGTACGCGAGGAAGCCCTGCGGCGCCCTGAGAATCGGCGGCAGCTGGTCCGACAGCGCGGCGTCGCGCATGTACATCTCGTCCCGCGAGTCCTCGTCCTCGCCGTAGTACGACGCCATGCCCTCCATGAACCACAGCGGCGGACGGGCGTAGATCGCCCTCCCGCGCCGGCCGCCGAAGAAGATCTCGTACTGGAAGATGTGCGTCAGCTCGTGCTGGATGAGGGCTTGCAGCTCCTTCTCCGGAAGGTCGATCGGCAGCACCATGCGGTTGCGGACCGGCGTCGCGAAGGCGCCCACGCCCTCCGGAATGAAGCCGACGATGACGTTGGTCTGCTCGAACTCGGCGTGGGTGGCGTAGGCGATCATCGGGATCGGCTCGAGAATCTGGAAGTTGAGCTTGCGGGCGATTTCGTCGTAGGAGCTCTCGGCGTAGGAGGCGATCTTCTCGAGGCTCGGCTCGACCCGGTCGTAGTAGGAGATCCTGAAGTGCGGTGTTTCGTACACCTTCCACTCGAAGTCGTCCCAGCGGACCTTGTTCTTGCCCCCGATGTACGGGTTGTAGGGGTTGAGCTGGGCGGCAGCGGGCAAGGCGGCCACGAGGAGCGCGAACGCGAAAATGAGCCTGAGCGAGGACCTCATCTCGTTCCTCCGTTGATTGCGATGGGCGAAGCCCGGCGTAACAGACCGTGTGGACTGGTCCGGCATGCCCGCCCTCAGTCGTTGTACAGGGTGCGTTTGACCTGGACACCGCGCGGGACGAAGATCCCGAGCAACCGGTTCTGGAGGGTGTACAGGTCGCTGAACATGTCGGTGTACTCCTGCAGCTTCCGTTCGTCCCGCGGCTTGAAGTCGGTGATCTGCTCGCGGTGGACCACCTCCGCCGTCCTGCCGTCCACCACCACCAGCAACACGTCGTAGTTGAAGCCGGTCTCCTCGACAAGAACCTGGCGGAAGTAGGTCTGGCCGTCCTTCGGCGACACGTACTCCTCGGTGGTGTAGCCCGATCGGTCGAGAACCTTGACGTCGATGGCCGCCGCGACGATGAACTCGGCTCCCGTGGCCTCGTTGATGTCCTTCCAGAAGCTCGCGTCGCCGGCAAGTGCGGCCAGGTTCCTGGACGGCGGCCGCAGGCCCTCGTCGGGCGGCAACAGATTCAGCCGGGCCTCGCGGCGCAGCATCTTGCGCAGGTAGATCTCGAACTCCCGCGCCGCCGTCAGGTCGACGGCCTGGACGCTCTCGCCCTCGCGGGGCTCGATCATGATCGGCCCGACGAAGAGGCTCTCGGTGCCGTCGAGATCGAGCTCCGGGCGCAGCTGCAGCTCCATGCGGATCTCCCGCGTGCCCGCCGTGGCCGCCGCGGCCGCCAGCAAGAGCACGACCAGGACCTCAGTCGTCTTCTTCAGCATCGGCTGCTCCCTCGTCGGATTCGGCCCCGTCGTCGCCGGGCCCGGGCTCGGGCGGCGCGATGAAGCTCGCGTAGAACTCCTGAAACCTCGTGTAGTTGCGCTTCAGGGCGTCGTTTCTCGGGTCGATCGCGAGCCCGGTCTGATAGGTCAGGAGCGCCTCCTCGTACAGCCCGTTCGCTTCTTGCGCCACGGCGAGGTTGTTGAGAATGCGCGGTTGCCCCGGGGTCAGCTCGTTGGCGTGCTCGAACCGCATCAAGGCCTCTTGCCAGTAGCCGCGCCTCGCGGCCTTGTAGCCGAACTCCATGTCGGCGCTGGCCTCCTTGGCGGCGGCGTCGGCAGCGAAGCCATCGACGGCAGCCAACCCGAAGACCACCAGGATCAGGACCGCGGCCCCGGCCAATCTCGTGTACGTGCTCACAAAGTGCGCCCTCCAAGCTCTCGAGTGTCGGGTCTTCCGAGAATCGCGCTTTCCTGTGCCGCGGTGATCCATCAGCCGCCACCCGGGTAGTAGCCGGAAATCGTCCGCACATTGACCTTCGGCCTGTCCACCTCCACCTTCACCTTGCGCAGTTGGTCGGCCGGCGCTTCCGAGCTCGAGGTGTAGGCGAGCAGGTACTGGGTCCTGAGCTCGCGGTTGATCTCCGCATAGATCGTGTCGAGCTCCGACTTCTCGGTGACGAAGAAGGCACGGCCCCCGGTGGCGCTCGCCAGCTTGCTGAGCTGCCAACGGGTGGCGATCTTGGTCTGCGGGATGGCGACACCGATCGTGTAGATGGTGACCCCCATCCGCTGAGCGTACCCCAGTGCCTTGTCGAAGCTGTTCTCCGAAGCGGTGTCGTCACCGTCCGTCAGCACGACCATGGCCCGTCGCCCGTTGACGCCCGAGAACTGAAAGAGACCCATGATGACGCCGTCGTAGAGGGCCGTCGCCCGATCCGGGAAAAGGGCCAGGAGCGCGTTCTCGATGGTGGTGAAGTTGGCGGTGAAGCCCGTCAGCATTTCCGGTCGGTCGGAGAAGATCTCAACGTAGGCACGGTCGCGGGGGCGCAGGAGATCGCGAAGGAAACCCATGACCGCGCGCTGCACGGTGGGCAGGGTGTCCGTCATGGAACCCGAGGTGTCGATCACGATCCCGAGCCGGACCGGCAGGTCGCGGTGCAGCGAGAAATGGGAGATCTCCTGCTCGACCTTGTCCTCCCAGACCGTGAAGTCGTCGAGCGTGAGGTCCACCACCGGAGCGCCGTCCCTGTCGAGCACCGTCACCGGCAGCTCCACCGCCGTCACCCTGACCACGGTGCCGAACTGAGGCTGGTTGACGAACTGGAGGTCCTCGGCCTGCGAGCCGTTCTCGAGGGTCGCCAATGCCCGAAGGTAGCCGAACTCGTCGTCGGCGCGAAGCGTGACGTCTGCTTCGTACGGCGGCCCGTAGAGGGTCGTCAGCAGCTCGTCGTTCCAGAACAGCTCCAGGCGCTCGAGGACGCCGTCGGAAGGAACGTTGACCTCCGCGGCAACGCGCACCCGGTCCGCCTGTCCTTCGACGGACGAGACCGGCGTCAGGCGCACGAAGAAACGCTCGCGACCTACGTTCAACGTGTAACCGTCGCGGACGATCTCACGGCCCTCGGCGTCGTATCCGATCGCCGTGACCATGGTCAACCTCGGCAACGGCCCCACATCGAGGTCGATCTCGAAGGGCGGCCGGTTCTTGGTCAGGATCAGCTCGTTGTCGAGCAGGAACGAGACGCTGCGAACCTCGTCGCGGGTCATCGCCGCAAATCGGCAGACCCCGCTCACGGCGTCGCCCTCCGGCCCCACGAGCCGCAGCAGCGGCTCCTCGACCTCGGGCTCGAGTTCGTCCGGTGTCGTGACGGCGGACCCGACCATCATCCCGGTGCCGTACTCGGCCTCGAAATCATCCAGGCTGTCGTCCGCCTCGATCAGCGCCAACGCCGGATCGACCGTGAAGTCGTACTCGTCGATCGCCGCGTGATTCGAGTGGACGTCCTCCACCTTGAGCCGGAGTCGGTACTCGCCCGGCCGCAGCAGCCGATCCACCACCAGGCCGACGCGGTCGCCGGCCTGCGGCAACGAGAACAGGTAGCGGAACCTGTCCACCATCACCTCCTGGCGGCTGGTGATCTCGCCGATCACGTCGAGCTGGACCACCTCGATGTCACCGACCGGGGTGGTCCCCAACTCGCCCGCGTCGAGGTCGACCGAAAATCCGATCTCCACCAGGCCCCCGCGCGCCGCCCGCGCTTCGGTGGACACGTTGAAGTCGATCGGTTCGGCGTTCTTGTCGAGCAGGGCCGAGAACTCCATGAATCGCTGCGACGTCGACTCCGGGCCGCTCTGCTCGCGGACGCGCATGTGGTACATCGCGGAAAGGTAGACCGGGTCACGGCTCCACATCGCGGCAGCCGACAGCAGGCGCACCGTGACGTCGCCGTTCGGGCACCGATAGACCGGGTTGTTCATGGGACCCCCGGGGCTGAAACCGCCGCTCCCGAACTGCGCCGAGTAGCCGGTGGCATAGAGCCGCTGGTAGCCCTCATACGCGGTCCACATCCGCCACTGGTTGAGCAGATTGGGCTGGTAGAAGAGCACGACGACGTCCTCGCCGAGCCCCTCGAGATAGGACCAGCCCCAGAACTCCAGGGGCACGAAGATGGCGTCGCAGCGGGCGAGGTGGCGGAAGGTCGGCGGGCCGTGGATGAGGAGCACTCGCGCACGGTCGTCGAGGGTCCCGCCGAACTCGGTCCGCGCGATCTGGAGTCGCTCGAGGTAGAGACCTCTGAACTGGCTGCCGTACCCGGACTGGCGCCCCCACAGCAACCACAGGCGCTCGGCGAAAGCCCGCCGCTGAGCCTCGGTGTCCAAGGCGAGGAAGGCGTTGCGCTGCTCCTTCGTGATGAGGGGGTAGACCTCCTCCTCGAGCCACACCCGCCAGTGCTCGGGGAGATCCCGCGCCCGCGGTTTCTCGTCTTCGCCCGCCTGACCCGTCGCTTTGTCGATTGGATCGGGCGCGGGCGTGGCCGAGACCGCGGATGTGCCTCCCGCGATCGCCGCCGCGATGGCGAAGACCCAACCGCAAGCTGCCAGGCGGCCGCGGGAACGTCGGGGAGATTGTGCGTCCATCTCGCTGGGCACCACCTTAGAGTAACCCGGTTTTGCCGGCTGTCCAGGCACCGGACGATCCGACCTCGGACCCGTCGGCTCCTTTATGCAACAACAGCCGCGACGGTTACCTTTCAGTCGCAGGGAGGTACGGAGGGAAGCGCCGCGGGTTGAGCCACCAACCCCGCCCGGGCGGTCGGGCGCTTCACGTCTGAAGGACGCCGACCTTGAACTCCTCGAGCTGCGGCTGGTGGGCGGCGGCGGCGATACTGCGCGCCAGGATCTCGCGGGTCCGACGCGGGTCGATGATCTCGTCGACCCAGAGACGGGCCGCCGCGTAGCGCGCGTCGGTGGCGGCGGCGTAGCGGGCCTGGATCTCGGCCAACCGGGCCGAACGTTCCTCCTGCGAAACCTCCTCGCCGCGGTTCTTGAGCTGAATGGCGAGCAGGGTTTCCGAGGCCTGCTGACCTCCCATCACCGAGATCGTCGCCGACGGCCAGGCGTAGAAGAAGCGCGCCCCGTAGGCGCGCCCGCACATGGCGTAGTTGCCGGCGCCGAAGGAGTTGCCGACAAAGACCGTGAACTTGGGCACGACCGTGTTCGAGACCACGTTCACCATCTTGGCGCCATCCTTGATGATGCCCTCGCGCTCCGACTTCGATCCCACCATGAAGCCCGTCACGTCCTGGAGAAAGATGATCGGCAGGCCCTTCTGATTCATCAGCTCGATGAAGCGCGCCCCCTTGTCGGCGGCGTCGCTGTAGATCACGCCCCCGATCTGCATCTCCTGGTCGCCGTCACCGAGGCCGCGGCGGCGCTGCACGACCTGCCGCTGGTTGGCCACCACGCCCACCGCCCATCCATCGAGCCGACCGGTGCCGCAGATCAGTGTCTGCCCGTAGGTCTTCTTGTACTCGGCGAACTCGGAGCCGTCGAGCAGACAGGCCAGGATGCGGCGCATGTCGTACGGTTTGGTGCGGTCGATCGGCAGGATGCCGAGGATGTCCTCCGCGTCCGCAAGGGGCGGCGTCGGCTCGATGCGATTGAAGGGCGCCATCGGCGGCCGGGCGAGCTCGCCGATGCGGGTGCGGATGTGCTCGATGGCCGCAAGGTCGTCCGGAAACCGGTCGTCGACCACGCCCGAGATGTCGACCTGCACCTTCGCCCCGCCGAGGGCCTGGTTGTCCATGCGCTCGCCGATCGCGGCCTGCACGAGGTGGGCCCCGGCGAGGAAGATGGTGCCGTTGCCCTCGACGATGAGCGCTTCGTCGGACATGATGGGCAGATAGGCGCCGCCGGCGACGCACGAGCCGAGGATGGCCGAGATCTGGTAGATGCCGGCCGCCGACAGCCGCGCGTTGTTGTAGAACACCCGCCCGAAGTGCTCGCGATCGGGGAAGATGTCGTCCTGCATGGGGAGGAAGACGCCCGCCGAGTCCACCAGGTAGACCACCGGCAGCCGGTTCTCCATCGCGATCTCCTGGGCGCGCAGGATCTTCTTGCAGGTCAGAGGAAACCAGGCGCCCGCCTTGACGGTGGCGTCGTTGGCGACCACCACGCACTCGCGGCCGCTGATCGTGCCGAGCCCGACGACGACCCCCGCCGCTGGCGCGCCGCCCCACTCCTCGTAGTGACCCCACGCCGCGAATGACCCGAGCTCCAGGAGCTCGCTGTCCGGATCGACCAGCGCCGCGACCCTCTCCCGGGCCAGCAGCTTGCCCTTGGTCTTCTGCCTCACGGCGGCCTCCTCGCCGCCGCCCTCGGCGATTCCCGCCTGCTGCGCCTCGATGATCCGCAGCAGGTTGCACCAGTGGTCGCGGTTGGTTTCGAAGCTGACGTCGCGACGGACCTTGTGGTCGAGGGCCTTGGGCATGGGCGCACTCCTTGAGGAGCCATTGTAGTCGCAGCCCGCGCATTTCACGTTCGCACGTTGCGCGTTAGAACGTTGGCGCTGACATAACCTGAGAGTGGACTGTTCAAATCCGAGCCCGAGCCCGTTGCCGTTACCGTTACCGAAAATTGACGTTCTTCTCACAGATCGACCTTGCCAACGATGACGTCGAGCGCAACCTGGTGCACGTCGAGCTTCTCGAAATCGAAGAACATGACAGTGTCCGTCTCCGACTGTGGAGAGCAGTCGGTAACGGCAACGGTAACGGGCTCGGGCTCGGGCTCGGGACAGACAAAAAGCACCGGCCGGGTTTGGCCGCACCTTCCGATCGCTCGCCAACACGCCTGAGTTCGCGCCGATGTCCCCACACCCCCAGCGGAAGCCCGCAAGCGTGGGCGGGTGGAAACGTGGAACGTTCAAACGTGAAAACGTGAAACGGAACCGAGGACTGGGCGGCAC
>CAZMED010000069.1:3171-13721 GCA_964565045.1 uncultured Thermoanaerobaculia bacterium | reverse complement strand
CACCGGGTCGTCGGCCTCCAGCAGGAGGCCGGCGAAGGGACCTGCCGCCCGCACCAGGACCACCGTGGGCAGCTCGCCGATGAGCTCGGCGAGCCGCTCGGCGTAGCCCGCCTCCTCCCCCGGCGGCGGCTCGCGCAGGCCGAGGAAGACGATGTCGGCGTCCCCGGACTCGCGGTGGATGATGTCGCGGACCGGCAGGTTCTCGACGTTGTCGATCACGTGCGGCACGGCGTCGATCCGGCAGCGCAGCAGCAGGTCGCCGAGCCGCGCCTCCGACCACTGTGAGGGGTATTTCTCGGAGGACACCGACTTGACAGAGATCCTCGCCGACCGCCACTCGTGGTTGACCGACAGCAGGTGGGCGAAGAGCAGCAGCATGTCGCCGTTGCTCTCGAGCCCGCCCCACCAGACGTCGATGCGGCGCGGGGTCGGCGCCCACGACCGGGGAGCGATGCGGCAGATGACGGTGGACTTGCCGAGCAGCGAGGCCCGCCGCATGATGCGCAGCACCGAGGCCCGGCGCTCCGGCTTGCCGCTCCAGCCGAACATGATGCAGTTGGAGCCGAGGCCGGCGATGCCGTGGGCCTGGGCGACCGCGATGGTCCCGAACTCGAAGCTCTGGACGGAGTGGACCTCCGAGAAAGCCGTCAGCCCCTCGTGGTCGAGGCGATCCTGCATCTCCTGTGCCTCCGCCGTCTTCAGCTCGGCCGTGTCCTCGATCTCCCCCACCAGCAGGCGGCAGACGCTCAGCAGCCCGCGGTCCTGGTTGAGCCAGGCGGCGAAGCGGACCAGGTCGAGCCGCCGGTCGAGGTCACCGGCGAAGACCAGAATGTGCGGCCGCCAGTTGCGCGGCGCCATGGGCAGGTGGCGGATGCGCAGCAGGATGCCGCGCACCAGCGACATCATGGTGCCGTAGCGCATGTCCCCCCAGGACGCGCTCAGCGAGCGCCGCCGGAGCACCAGATAGAGGCCCACCTCGACGACTACCGCCACCACCGCGGCCACGGGGTTGATGAGCGCCATGACCCAGAAGCACCCCGCCGCACCGGCCAGCGAGATCCCCCACCAGACCTTGATCGTCGGCCGGTAGGAGGGCGCGCCGCTGAGCTCCTCGAGCCCGGCCACCAGGTTGATCATGCCGTAGGTCGTGAGGAAGAACATGGTCAGGACCGGCGCCACCGCGTTGAGGTCGCCGAGGCCCACCGCCGCGAGCGCGAGGGCGGTCGCCCCCAGGTGCGCGACCGAGGGGCCGCCGATCCCCAGAGGCCGGCGGGTCAGCACTCGCGGGAGCACGCGGTCCTCGGCCAGGGCCTCGAGGGTCCGCGGCGCGCCCAGCATGCTGCCCACCGCCGACGACAGAATGGCCCCCCAGAGACCGGGAAAGATCAGTGCGGGCACGAGGGCGATGGAGAACCAGATCAGGGAGTTGTCCACCAGGGCCTGGGGCTCGGCCGCGGCCGCCAGCGCGATCGGCACCGCCAGGTAGACGGCGAAGCCCACGAGCACGGCAGCCACCGTGCCCCGCGGGATGGCCCGCTTCGGGTCCGCGAGGTCGCCCGACAGGCTGACTCCGGCCATGAGACCCGTAACCGCCGGAAAGAAGACCGCGAAGACGACCCAGAACGACGCCCCGCCCTCGGCCCCGGACCACAGAGTGACCGACTCCTGGGCGCGCCCCGGCACCCCGGCGAACAGCACCAGGAGCGCGACGCCGATAGCTGCCATCACGGGAACCTGCAGCCGCAGCGCGAAGTCGGCGCTCTTGCCCGCGATCAGCGACACCATCACGACCGTCGCCGCCGCCACCGGTCGCAGCGGCAGGTCCGGCCACAGCAGGCCCAGGCTTTCCGCGAGGCCGAAGGAGTAGAGGGTGACGGACAGGGCCTGCGCGAGGAACAACGGCACCCCGATCGCGCCGCCGAACTCGAGCCCCAACGAGCGCGAGATGATGTAGTAGGCCCCGCCGGCGCCCACGTGCATGTTGGTGGCCACCGCCGACACCGAGAGCGCGGTGGCGATGGTGATGGCGTGGGCGATGACGACGATGAGCAGGGCCGGCAAGAGGCCCACGTTGCCGACCACCCACCCGGCGCGCAGAAAGAGGATCACGCCGAGGATGGTGAGGATCGACGGCGTGAAGACGCCGAGGAAGGCGCCGAGCTTGACCGGCTCGGGGTTCGCACCGGATACGGTCGCCGTGGGCGTCGAACTCAGGGTATCCCTCCCGCTCTCGTCCGCGCCGCGCCGAGCGGCGGCCCCCCAACTGTAGCCCATTCGCGGCTGGTTTCTTCCCTGAGACACTGACATCAAGCGTGCTCCTCGCGGGGCTCAAGCCTCCGCCGACATTCCAGACGAGGACCGCGTCGACGCAATGATCGTTGGAGGCAGGTGCTTTAGCGCCTGCCATCGTCGCGACATGTTCTCGCACCGCGGTGCTCAGGACCTTGGCACTCCTCGCGGAGGCTGAAGCCTCCGCCTACATGCCGGACATGGACCGCATCTCCCTCACGACCGTTGGAGGCAGCCGCTTCCGCGCCCACCATCGTGAGGGTTCGAAATTCGCGCCTGCGGCCGGGATGTTGTACAACAGGTACAGAAAGGCGCGACAGGCATGGTCCGCGACTTCGACACCGCCCTCAGGCCGCATCTCCAGAAACGCCTCGAGGAGATCCGCGAGGCGGACATCCTCATCGGCATCCCGTGCATCAACAACGAGGACACCATCGAGCACGTCGTGCAGATGGTCTCGCACGGGCTGCACACCCACTACCGCGACCGCCGCGCGGTGGTGATGGTGGCCGACGGCGGCTCCACCGACGACACCCGCGACGTGGTCAAGGAGTTCGAGCTCCGGCCCTGGCAGGAGAAGATCGTCACCATCTACCGCGGCGTCGGCGGCAAGGGCTCGGCGCTGCGCGCGATCTTCGAGGCCGCCTTCCGGCTCAAGGTCCGGGCCTGCGCCTGCGTGGACTCGGACCTGCGCTCCATCAACCCCGACTGGGTGAAGTACCTGCTGGAGCCGGTGCTCGAGCGCGACTTCGAGTTCGTGGCCCCGGTCTACTCGCGCTACAAGTACGACGGCACCATCACCAACAACATCGTCTACAACCTGGTGCGGGCCCTCTACGGCACGCGCATCCGGCAGCCCATCGGCGGCGACTTCGCCTTCTCGCACCGGCTCGCGCGGCACTATCTCGCGCAGGAGGTGTGGACCACCGACATCGCCCGCTTCGGCATCGACATCTGGATGACCACCAACGCCATCGTCGAGAACGCGAAGATCTGCCAGGCCAACCTCGGCGTCAAGGTGCACGATGCCAAGGACCCCGCCGAGGCCCTCGGCCCGATGTTCCGTCAGGTCTGCGGCACCTTCTTCAGCCTCCTGGAGGAGCACGAGACGTTCTGGCTCCCGGTCGAGGCGAGCCAGCCCGTGCCCACCTTCGGCATGCGCGAGGAGATCGAGCCCGAGCCGGTGAAGGTCAACCAGCAGCGCATGGTCCAGGAGTTCCAGGAGGGCATGCGTCTCTTCGGCTCCGTGTATCGCGAGATCTTCTCGGACGAGGTGTGGCGCGAGCTGCAGCGCGCCGCCACCTTGAATGCCCGCGACTTCGTGTTCCCGGTCGAGACCTGGGTCAAGCTTCTGTACGAGCTCGCGGCCAAGCACCACCACCTCTCGGACCACCGGATGAAGCTGCTGGGCGTCATGACGCCGCTCTACCTGGGGCGCGTCGCCTCCTTCATCACCCGCACGCGCGACATGAACGGTGCCGAGGCGGAGGCCGTTGTCGAGGAGCAGGCCGAGGTTTTCGAGCAGCTCAAGCCGTACCTGGTGGACCAGTGGCAGAACGGCCACGCCCCGGAGCGGCTCGAGGAGACCCTCGGCAGCCACGGCTGACGGCGTGCGGCCGTCACCGCCCGCCGCAAACGTTCATCTCGCCCCGGCCGCCGAAGGGCGGCCCTCGAGGGCCGAACGTCGGCGGACCCTCCGGAAGGCGCGCCGGCCTTCCACCTCGCAGCCCACTTGACCCCGGTCAATGACATCCGCCGCGCGGCGACAGACCCTTGCGCGTGAGCACGAAAGGAGACAGTGGTGCCGTGATCTCGGCTCGGAGGCAACAGAATGCGAGGAAGAACCCCGGGGGGCCGCGGCCTCGCCGCACCGGTCGGTACGGCCGAGGCGGCCGCCGGCGCGCCGCTGCCGGGCGATCTGGTATCCTCCGGGCAGCGGCGTCCGCGTGGCAGCAGAACCGGTTGCGATGACATGGGCAGGGAGGGGTCCATCAAGAGCCCGGGACGGGGCCGAGCGGCAGGACAACGGGCGACGGGCCCGATGCGCGGGCACGCCCGGTGGCTCGCGGTCGCTGCGGCCGTCGTGCTGGGGGTGCTCGGTGGGCTGGGCTCGTTCACCTTCGGCTACGGCGACGGGCTCGCGTACCTCCGCAACGATCCCGCCAAGTGCGCCAACTGCCACGTCATGCAGTCCTCCTACGACACCTGGCTGAAGTCGAGCCACCGCGACGTCGCGACCTGCAACGACTGCCACCTCGCGCACCACCCGGTGGCCAAGTGGGTCACCAAGGCCGACAACGGCTTCTTCCACTCGCTCGCTTTCACGACCGACCGGTTCCACGAGCCGATCAGGATCAAGCCCCGCAACCGGCGGGTGTCGCAGGACGCCTGCCTCCACTGCCATCGCCGCTTCGTCGACGAGCTGCTGCCGGCGACCCGCGGCGGCGACACGCCGTGGTGCGTGCAGTGCCACGCCGATGTCGGCCACGCCCTTCGCGACTAGGACCTGGAGATGACGATGACAACGGACCCGAAGCCCCCTCAGACCGACGTCGCCGGCCCGCTGCCCCGCGGGATCTGGCGGCTCTTCCTCGCCGTGTTCGCGGTCGCGGTGGTGGCGACCCTGCTCGTCACCTTCGTCCTGGTGACGATGTTCGAGCGCAAGCAGGAGGCCCGGACCCCCTTCGTGCGCGCCGTCGAGGTCGGCGAGGTCAGCACCGACCCGGCGCCCTGGGGCGCCAACTGGCCGCACCAGTACGACGGCTGGCGGTCGACCGCGGGCGACAAGTTCTACGGCGGCTCCAGCGCCCTGCCCCAGAGCAAGCTCGAGACCTCTCCCTGGCTCAAGCGCCTGTACGCCAACTACGCCTTCAGCATCGACTACCGCGAGGCGCGCGGCCACGCCTACATGCTCTACGACCAGGGAGTCACCGAGCGCGTGACGCAGAAGCCCCAGGCCGGCGCCTGCCTGCACTGCCACGCGTCGACCTCGGTGCTCTATCGCAAGGTGGGGCTCGAGGCGATGGGCGAGCCGGCCGACGACGCCGCCCTGGCTGCCGGGTTCAACATGCCGGCGGTCATCCGCGGCTTCGAGGAGCTCAGCACCCGGCCCTACTTCGAGGTGATGCAGCTGCTGCGGAGCGTCCCGGACGGCACGCCCGACCTCGAGGACGGCGCGTTCCCGCTGCCCCCCGTGGGCGGCTTCACCGGCGAGATCGCCGGTCAGCCGGTCGATCAGACTCAGATCGCCCATGGGGCCGCACACCCCGTCAGCTGCATCGACTGCCACGATCCCCAGACCCTGCAGCTGCGGGTGACGCGCCCCGGCTTCGTCCTCGGCATCTCCGCACTCGCCGCAGGCGAGGCCCCGGTCCCCCACCTGCCGAGCATCGAGCGCTGGCGCCAGGGCGACCGGGACCGACCCTACGACCCCAACCGCGACGCCTCGCGGCAGGAGATGCGCACCTTCGCCTGCGCCCAGTGCCACGTGGAGTACTACTGCGCCAACAAGCAGACCCTGACGTACCCATGGGCGCACGGACTGCGGGCCGAGGATCTGGAGCGCTTCTGGGAGGAGGAGGTCTTCCCCGACGGCACCCCGTTCTACGACTACCTGCACGGCGAGACCGGCGCGCCGGTGTTCAAGGTGCAGCACCCCGAGTTCGAGCTCTGGAGCCAGGGCATCCACGCCGCGAGCGGCGTCAGCTGCGCCGACTGCCACATGCCCTACGAGCGCCGCGGGGCCATGAAGATCTCCAACCACACCGTCGCCAGCCCGCTCGGCCGGATCGACTCCGCCTGCCAGCAGTGCCACAACCGGGATTCCGAAGAGCTCGAGCAGCGGATCACGGCCGTCCAGGACAAGACCCTCGCCGCCATGGACCGCGCCGCCCACGCCTTCACCGACATGCTCGACGCCATTCTCGAGGCCAAGGCCGCGGGCGTCGCCGAGGATCGCCTGCAGGAGGTCTACCGCCTGCAGCGCAAGGCGATGTGGCGCCTCGACTACATCTCGAGCGAGAACTCGCGCGGCTTCCACGCCGACCAGGAGGCGATGCGCATCCTCGCCGAGTCCATCGACTACAGCCGCCAGGCCCAGGCGATGGCGACCGGGCTGCGGGCCCCGGCGCCGCCGCCCATCGACGCCGTCGAGGTGAAGCCCGTGATCGGCGTCACGCCGCCCACGGACGCCGCCGCTCGCTGACCGGCCGGCGCGCTCGGCCTGTCGCGCCACCCTCGCCGACGAGCCGGTGCTCGGCGCCCGCTGACTGATCCCGCCGACGCGTGCGGCGCCGACACCGACAAGCTCTTCCTGTGGATCCTGTGGGGCTTCTGATGCGTTCCGTCAAGGCGACGAAACCGTACGGAAACCGGCGAAGGCGTACTGGTAGCGGTCCTGGAACCAGTTGCGGAAGCTGCGCCGGACGAGGGCCGTCGGCGTCGCCCACGAGGCGCCGAGCATGACGAAGTGGCGGTCGTCGAAGAAGTCCGCCGAGTAGCCCGGGTAACTGGGGATGTACGGCTTGAACCCCGGCAGCGGCGCGAAGGGGCTCGAGGTCCACTGCCAGAGGTTCCCCACCGGGTCGTGCAACCCCCACGCGGAGGCCCCCTGCGGGTGGCAGCCCACCGCGGTGGGCGCCCAGTGTTGGAAGCCGAAGTTGCCGTGGACGCCCGGCCTCGGTGCGTCGTCGCCCCACGGGAACGGGCGCCGATCGCCGGCGGGCGAACCGTACATCGCCCGATGCAGCTCGGCCTCGGTGGGCAGCCGGCGTCCCCGCCACCGGCAGTACGCCCGCGCCTCGGCCAGGCTCACCATCACCGGCCACTCGCGCACCCGGTCGAGGGGCAGGCGGTCGAACATGGTTCGCATCCGCCAACCGCCGTCGTCGCCCTCCCAGTCCGCCGGATGGTCGACCCCGGTGCGCGACCGCCACTGCCAGTCATCCTCCTGCCACAGCTCGGCCCGGCGGTAGCCCCCGCTCTCCGTGAAGCCGAGCCAGTCGTCGATGGTGACCGGAGTGCGGTCGATGGTGAAGTCGGCCACCCGAAGGCGGTGCTCGGGGAACTCGTTGTCCCACCCGAACTCCACCTCATCCAGGTCGGCGCCGAGCACCACCTCGCCGCCGCCCACCTCCACCGGCCCGTTGGCGGCGCCGCGCTCGAAGCGGTACGGAGGGAGGTCGGCGGGCCGGTGCTTGTCGGAGGGGTCGAGCTGCTGCAGCATGTACTGCAGGGTCTCCTGGTGCATGAGCTCGTGCTCGAGCACGACGTTGAGGATCCGGCCCCGAGCCGCCAGCGGATCACGGTCCGCGCGCTCCAGCACCCGTTCGACCAGCGCCAAGAGGTGCTCCCGGGCGCGGTCACGGTACTCCAGGACCTCGTCGATCGGAGGCCAGCGCAGCCCGGCGTCATGCCCGTCGACGCCCACCGGATCGATCCCGCGCTCGAAGAGCTCGTCGAACTCGGGGTGCAGCTGCCCCAGCCCGAGCACGCCGCGACCCACCTGGTTCCAGGCGAAGGCCGGCAGGTGGCCGATATAGAACAGCACCGGGTGGCGCAGCCGGATCGGCTGCTCGAGCCAGGCCTCCTGCGGCAGCAGGTCGAAGATCCGGTCGGACATGGCCCAGGAGTCGCGCAGGCGTTCGCGGAAGGTCTCGATCATCGTCAGCTCCCCTGCTCTGCGGCGGCCGGGCGAGCCAGGGCCAGGGCGAAGAGGCCGTCGTCGTCGCTCCACCATCCGTCCAGCTCGAGGCCGGCGCCCTCGAGGGCCGCCGCGAACGACGCCGCGGTGAACTTGCGGCTGATCTCGGTGCGGATCTCGTCACCCTCTTGAAGAACAAGCGGCCGGCTGTCGCCCTTCATTCCGATCCGCATCGCGCGGGTCGCGTGCAGCCGCATCTCGATCCACGACCGTGCCGGGTCCCAGAAAGCCACGTGCTCGAAGGCCTCGGGCGCGAAGTCGGTGCCGAACCGGGCGTTGAGCACGGCCAGCACGTTGCGGTTGAACGCGGCGGTGACGCCGAGGCCGTCGTTGTACGCCGCCTCGAGGCGGCCGCGGTCCTTGACCAGGTCGAGGCCGACCAGGAAGCGGTCGTCGGCGACCATGGTGCGGCGGACCATGCTCAGGAACCGGGGCAATGCCCCGGCGTCGAGGTTGCCGATGGTGCCGGCGAAGAACACGATCAGCCGTGCCGGACCGATTCCGATGGCCTCGAGGTCGCGCGTGAAGTCGCCGACCACGCCGCGGACCAGCATTTCCGGGTAATCCTCGGCAAGCCGTTCGGCCGAGTCGCGGAGGAAGGTCTCGTTGATGTCGAGCAGCACGCAGCTCGTCAGCAGGCCGCGGTCGCGGATCGCGTCGAGCAGCAGGTGGACCTTGCGCCCCGCCCCGGAGCCCAGCTCCACCAGCTCGTGCGGCCGCGCCGCCTCCACGATCTCCCCTGCCGCCTCCTCGAGCAGACGGAGCTCCGTCCTCGTCTGGTAGTACTCCTCGAGCCGGGTGATGCGCTCGAAGAGCTCGCTGCCGCGGTCGTCGTAGAAGTACCGCGGGTCGATCGTGGGTGAGGGCTCGAGCAGCGCCTCCCACACCGCCCGCGCCTCGCGCTCACCCGCCTCGTCCGGTGACCGGCGACGGTCGATGGTCACGCGGTTGTTCATGGCTCCGTTGCTCCGGACCCGACCATACAGGGAACGCGCCGGTGGGGGCAAGCGGCGCCGGAACCGGTATGGCCGACGGGGCCTCGCAGCAGAACGTCCGTCAATCGCTCCCGCCGCTCAAAACGGTGACCGCGACCAGACCTCGAGCCCGGTCCGGCGCGCGACCACGGCCACGACCTCGCTCGCGCTCTCCTCGATCGGCTTCAGCGTCGCGTCGATGGTGGCGAAGCGGCCGCGCCGGAAGACCTCGCGCGCGTACTCGAGCTCCTCGAAGACCTCCCGCGGCGCCGCGTAGGCGCCGAGCCCCGACCCGCCCAGGTGCTGCTGGCGGCGCCGCCGCCGCTCGACCAGCGGACCCGGCTCGATCATCAGCCCGACGACCTTCCCGGGCTCGACCTCGAACAGCTCGCGCGGCGCCTCGAGGCCCTTGACCAGCGGCACGTTGGCCGTCTTGTAGCCGCGCATGGCGAGGTACATGGAGAGCGGCGTCTTGCCGGTGCGCGAGATCCCGGTGAGCACGATGTCGGCCTCGCCGAGCTCGTTGCAGTGGCGGCCGTCGTCGTGTCGGACCGCGTACTCGATGGCCTCGATGCGCCGGAAGTAGTCCTCGCGCACCTCGCGGTACAGCCCGGGCCGGCCCAGGGGGGCCTCGCCGAGCAACGCCGCCAGCGCTTCGAGCACGGGTCCCATCACGTCGAGCTCGACCACCCCCCGAACCCGAGCCGTCTCGATCAGCTCTGCCCGCAGGCCCGGGTCAACGAGGGTGTGCACCACCACGCCGCCCACTGCAGCGGCGCGGTCCACGACCCGCGTCAGGTCCTCGGTCGTCCGCACCTGCGGCACCACCACGATCGGCAGCTCGCGGTGCTCGAACTGGGCCATGGCGGTGCGCGCCAGCTGCTCGCCGCTCGCGCCCATGCCGCCGGAGACCACGAAAACCTGCGGCTCCGGCACCCCGGCGTGCGACCCGCGATCCCACTCCTGCATGATGCGGCTTTCATTGTACGCCGCGGCGCGGGATCTCGGACAGGTGCCGACGGACCGGGCTCAGTTCTCGATGACGGTGCAGTCGTCCAGCGTCTTGCCGAAGCGCGCCAGGAAGCGGCCGAGCTCAGCCTCGCAGGAAGCGTACAGGTTCAGGTAGGGGGTCCCGTCGAGAGGTTCTTCGGCCACGAGATCCTGATCGCTGAAATCCACCCAGCCGGATTTCCCCACCCCAGTATCGCTGCCCGCCCATCCGCAGGTGAAGCCCGCCATATTGCCCCACGAATACTCTCCGTTGTTCCAGCCGGCAGTGATCATGACATCCCCCGGGCTCTCCGGGTCCCCCAGGATCGTCACCGACGAACCGCCCTCACCGGAGTCATAGACTTCGCACACGGGCTGCCAACCATCAGGAATCAGCGTGGGGTCGTTCCAGCCAAAGGCGCAGGGGCAGGCGGCCGGCACCTGCCCGCCCGGCTCCATGCACGGCGGCTGCTCGCCGTCGGTGAGGTCGAGGAAGCGCGCCAGGGCCCGCTCGCACGCCCGATCCGACGCGTTGTGCTGCTCGGCGTCGCAGTCCAGGGCCTCGCAGTAGGTGTGGCAGGCGGCGTAGGCCGAGC
>CAZMED010000069.1:0-3071 GCA_964565045.1 uncultured Thermoanaerobaculia bacterium | reverse complement strand
TCGGCGTCGCAGTCCAGGGCCTCGCAGTAGGTGTGGCAGGCGGCGTAGGCCGAGCCGATCAGCCCGGAGTCCTCGCACACCGAGTCCCCCCCTCGCCCGCGGCCGTTTCCGGCCACTGCCGTGGAGGCCGCGAGAGCGGCCGCCGCGAACACCACCACGACTTTCAGGTTTGATTTCGCCATGATCACACCTCCCGGGACCTGTCCATAAACCGCCCTCTGATTGAACGATACTATCACATGATCGCCGCGGTGCGGGTCGGGAGGCCCCCCCTACACTCACATGAGCTCGGAGATCACGTCATATTTGACAATACGTTGACATGCGGCCCGTCCCCGGGCGGGCCGCGCACGCCGGGCTCACAGCGCGGCGGCGTCCTCGGCGATCTCCGCTGCGATTCGCTCGACGCCGCGGGACAGGGCCTCCACCACCGGGCCCGCAGCCGGCGCCGCGGCGGGGAGCGTCGCCTCGTAGGTCTTCTCGAGCAGCGGCGGCTCGAACCGCGGGCGCGCCGGGTCTCGAATCTCGACAGCCAGCCTGACGTGGGCGACGGCGCCTTCTTCCGTATCGACCTGGCCTAAAGCGAGCACGGTCCCGGTCACGACCAGGGTCCGCCCCCCGGCGACGGCGGGGCCGAGCTCCGCCGCCAGCTTCCGCTGCACGATCTCCCCCACGGTCGCCGCCCAGCGCTCGGTGGCGTAGTACTCGACCCGGATCGGCGAGGCCTGGATGTGAATCCGGTCGTCCCCCAGCGCGCCCGTCGTGCGGAACCGCTCGACCGTGAGGTTGACTGCCGGGCGGACCGATTCCGATGGCTCGACCGCGAGGGTGTAGTAGTTGAACTTCGGCGCCGACGCGCAGGCCGCCGCGGCCAGCGCAACGCCCACGCACCATCGCGCAGCGTGCATCATCGCCCTCCGTTCTGCCGCCCCTGCGGCCGTGCGCCGCGGATCAGGGCGTCGGGTTGGTCGGCCAGCGTCGAGGACAGCCGTCTCAGGTTCTCGGTGGTGATGCGCAGGTTCTCGACGATCTCCGCCAGGGCGGGGCGCTGCTCGTCGATGAGGTCGCTGGCGTTGCCGCCCAGCTCTGACAGCGGCGTGAGGGCGGCGTTCAGGGCGTCCGCCACCTCCTCGAGGCGCCGGCTGGTCTCCTCGCTGACGCGCTGCAGATTGGCGAGGGTCGCGGCCAGCGGCGCGCGGTTCTCGCTGACGACCGCGGCGAGCAGGGTGGTCAGCTCGGTCGCCGAGGCCTGGAGCTCCGCCATCCGCCGCACCACCTCGCGGATCTCGACCCGGTTGTCGGCGATGACCGAGCTCAGATCGTTGGCGGTGACGGCGCTCTGGTCGAGGGTGGCCCTGAGGGACGCCAGCACCTCGGAAAGGTCGACGATCTCGGCCGGCTCTCCCTCGGCTCCCGGCTCCGACGGCGGCGCGCCGACGAGCATGATGACGCTGTCGAGCAGGGTCTCGAGCCGCGTCGTGACGCCGCTCAGGTCCGGGACGTCGAAGAAACCGTTGCCCCCGACGCGCGTGGGAATGGTGTCGCCGTCTTCGAGGAGCTCCGCGTCGGCCGTGCCGGTGGAGATCTCGAGGTGCTTCTCGGCGGTCAGGGACACCTGCTGGATCGAGGCGACACTGGCCCGGTTGACCGGGACGTCGGCGCCGACCTCGGCGGTCACCAGGATCATCCGCCGGTCCCGGGCGTCCGGCTCGATGCCGACGACCCGGCCGACCTGGACGCCGCCGAACCTCACGTCGGCGCGCAGATTGAGCCCTCCGATATCGGTGAACGCGGCCTCGTACCGCTTGACGTTCTCGTCCTGCGGGCGGCAGCCCCGGATGGCGGCAATGAACACCACCAGGATGACGAGACTCGCCAGCACCAGCAGGCCGGCCTTGATCTCGGTTGCAGTGAACTCAGTTTTCGTGGCGGCCATCGTCCTCCCCGGTTCCGTCGGGCCTGGTCAGCGAACGGGCGTAGGACCCGTCGGCCGCGGGCTCGTCCTCCGCCTCCCGGGCCAGGAAGCGCTTGATGTACGGATGCTCGGAGCGCTGCAGCTCCTCCAGGGTGCCGATGCCGGCCACCCGGCCCCGCTCGAGCATACAGACCCGGTCGGCGATCAGCTTGACGCTCTCCATCTCGTGCGTCACCACGATGCTCGTCAGCTCGAAGGTGTGCTGGAGCTTGCGGATCAGTTGGTCGATTCCGGCCGCGACGATCGGGTCGAGGCCCGCCGACGGCTCGTCGTAGACGATGATCTCGGGGTCCATCGCCATCGCCCGGGCGATGCCCGCCCGCTTCATCATCCCGCCGCTGAGCTCCGATGGCATGTAGTCCTCGAAGCCGCCGAGGCCGACCAGCTCGAGCTTGATGGTGGTCATGATGTCGATGGTCGAGGGCTCGAGATCGGTGTGCTCGCGCAGCGCCAGGGCCACGTTGTCGCCCACCGTCATCGACTTGAAAAGGGCCGAGCCCTGGAAGCAGACGCCGATCCGGGTGCGCAGCTCGGTCTGCTCGTCTTCCGACATCTCGCTGAAGGCGCGGCCGGCGATCCGGATGTGCCCCTCGGCGGGCCGCATGAGACCCACGAGATTGCGGATCAGCGTGGTCTTCCCCGAGCCGGAGCCGCCGACGATGACGAAGGTCTCGCCGCGCCGGACGTCGAAGCTCACGTCGTCGAGCACCGTGCGCTCGCCGTAACGGGCGACCAGGTTCCGGACCTCGATGATCGACTCGCCTTCGCCGTTCATGTCACAGATAGTAGAAGAGAACGGTGAACAGCAGGTCGATGATGATGATCAGGAAGATCGAAGTGACCACCGACGACGTCGTCTTGCGACCGACGCCCTCGGCCCCGCCCTCGACCTGGAAACCGCGGTAGATGCCGACCCAGCAGATCGCGATGCCGAAGAAGAAGCTCTTGGTGAGCCCCGTCAACAGGTCCTTTTCGGCCAGGGCGCGGACCGTCTCCTCGATGTAGATCCTCGATTCGACGCCGACGATGGTCACCCCCGCGACCCAGCCGCCGAAGATCATGATGAACATGGCGATCACGGTCACGCACGGCACCG
>CAZMED010000068.1:0-13734 GCA_964565045.1 uncultured Thermoanaerobaculia bacterium | reverse complement strand
AGAAGTACGGTATCCGCACCGGCCGCCTGACGACCTTCATCGACTCCTACCACGGGCTCAAGTCCAAGGCCGGAGACACCCACGTCGCCAACTGCGCCTCCTGCCACGGCGTGCACCGCATCCTCCCCTCCTCCGACCCGACCTCCACCATCCACCCGTCGAACCTGAGCTCCACCTGCGGCGAGTGCCACCCCAACATCTCCGAGGCGATGGCCGCGACCCCCATCCACGGTGTCGGCGGCCAGGGTCTGCGGACACCGGTCGCGGACGTCATCGAGAAGATTTACATCATCGCCATCACCATCATCATCGGCCTGATGGTCCTGCACTGGCTGATCGACCTCATCCGCCACCTGGTGAACATCTCCAACAAGCGCCCGCAGCTGCTGCGCATGCACATCGACGAGGTCGTCCAGCACGCGCTGCTGGCGATCTCCTTCATCGCGCTGGTGATCTCGGGCTTCGCCCTGCGCTACGACCAGAGCTTCGTGGCGACCTTCTTCTTCGGCTGGGAAGGCGGCTTCGCGGTCCGGGGCACCCTGCACCGCGTCGCGGCCATCCTCTTCATGGGCACGGTCGTGTGGCACGCGCTGTTCCTGCTGTCGCCGCGCGGACGGCGCTTCCTCAGGGACATGATGCCCATCGAGCGCGACTTCCGCTTCTTTCTCCGCCGAACGCTCTACAACCTCGGCCTGGGGAAGAAGATGGAGTGCATCCAGCGCTTCAACTACGTCGAGAAGGCCGAGTACTGGGCCCTGGTGTGGGGCACCGCGGTGATGGTGGTCACCGGCCTCATGCTGTGGTTCGACAACTGGATCATCCAGTACCTCCCCAAGGGCGTGCTCGACGTGGCGCTGGTGATCCACCTCTGGGAGGCCTGGCTGGCGTCGCTGGCGATTCTGGTCTGGCACATGTACTCGGTGGTCTTCCACCCGCACGTCTACCCCATGAACCCGAGCTGGATCACCGGCCACATGCCGGAGGAGATGTACGAGCACGAGCACCCCGGGTACATCGAGGAGGCGCGCAGGGAAACCGAGCGGGTCATCGAGCACCGCATCGAGCGCACCAGGCGTCGCCACGAGGAAGCGGACCCGGTGGAGCCTCCCGCCGCGCCGCCGTCGCCTCCGTCCGACGCGCCCGACGACTGAGCGCGTCCTCCGGCCGCAACGGGGGCAACCGGCCCCCGACGCCCGGCGGTCGATTCCGGGCCTCGGCCTCGTGTAGACTCGACGGCGGAGGACCGAGCCATGGCCGTCGACCCGAAGCTGCTGGAAATCCTGGTCTGCCCGGTGGACAAGACCCCCCTCGAGGTCGTCGAGCTGCCCGAACCGGTGCGACGACGCCTGGTGGAGAAGTACCGCGAGCAGTTCAAGGGCGAAGAACCGGTGGTGGAGGTGGGGCTCGCGTCGGCCGCCGGCAGGGTCTACCCGGTGGTCTCCGGCATCCCCGTCATGCTCGTGGACGACGCCCTGTCCCGCGAGGAGATCGAGGGCTGAGCCGATCCGCGCGCTTCGCGTCGACTCCCCGAACGGGAGCCGGGTCGAGCCCGGGAGTGTCCGGATGAGCGAGCGGGTGTACACGGTCGCGGCCCTGATCGCCGAGGTCAACAGCCTGCTCGAGCAGGGTTTCTCCGGCGTCTCGGTCGAGGGCGAGCTGACCAATGTCAGCCGCTCGGCGCGCGGCCACCTCTACTTCACGCTCAAGGACGACGCAGCGGCGGTCGACTGCGTGCTGTGGTCGACCAGGGCGCAGCGCCTCAAGTTCCGGCTCGAGGACGGGCTCGCGGTCCTGGTGCGCGGCGCGCTCACGGTGTACCCGCAGCGGGGGCGCTTCCAGCTCGTGGCCGACGACGTGCAGCCGCAGGGCGTCGGTGCCCTGCAGCTCGCCTTCGAGCAGCTCAAGAAGCGGCTCGAGGCCGAAGGCCTGTTCGCCGCCGAGCGCAAGCGGCCGCTGCCGGCCCTGCCCAACCGGGTGGGCATCGTCACCTCGGCCTCGGGCGCGGCCCTGCAGGACATGCTCAAGGTGCTGCGCCGCCACCCCCACCTCGAGGTCGTGGTGGCTCCGGCCACCGTCCAGGGAGAGGGCGCCGCGGCAGAGATCGCCGCCGCCGTCGCACGCCTGTCGCGCTCCGGCCTCGTCAACGTCGTCATCGTCGGCCGCGGCGGCGGCAGCCTCGAGGACCTGTGGGCCTTCAACGAGGAGGTGGTGGCCCGCGCCGTCGCCGCCTGCGCCGTGCCGGTGATTTCCGGCGTCGGCCACGAGGTGGACTTCACGATCACCGACTTCGTCGCCGATGTGCGCGCCGCAACGCCGACCCAGGCGGCGGAGCTCGTGGTCGCCCGCCTCGAGGAGCAGGCGCGCCGGCTGCGCGAGGCGCGCCTGATGCTGGCGCGAGATCTCAACCGCCAGCTCCAGCTCGCCCGGGCGCGCCTCTCCGGCCTCGTCGGCTCCTCCGGCCTGGCACGGGTGCCGCAGCGGGTCCGCCTCTACCGCGAGCGGCTGCGCCGCGCGGCGCGGCTGACGCCGCTGCTGCGGCGGGTCCACGAGGCGGCGGTCGCAGACCTCGAGCGCGCGCAGAAGAGCCTCCACCGGCTGCCGGGGCGCATCGCCGCCGGCGGCCATCGCCGCCTGCTCGCGAGCCGCGACGAGCAGCTGCGCCAGCTGATGGCGGCGGGAATCGGGCGGCGGCGCGCGCAGCTCGAGGCCGCCGCGCGGGCGCTGAAGCACCTCGGCCCCCTCGGTGTGCTCGAGCGCGGCTACTCGATCACCACCCTCGAGGGCAGCCGCTCGCCGCTCAAGGACGCGTCCCGCGTGCACGGCGGCCAGACCCTGACGACCCGCCTCGCCCGCGGCGAGATCCGCTCCCTGGTGAGCGGCGCCACGGTCGAGCCTCGCAGCCCGTCACGGGACCCGGCGGCGCAGGCCTCGCTGTTCGAGGACCCTTCGGACGATGCACTGACGCCAGGAGATCGGAGCGATCCATGACCAAGAAGAACCAGGACGCCGAGCGGTTCGAGGATCAGCTGGCCCGGCTCGAGGAGATCGTCGCCCGGCTCGAGGACGAGTCGGTCGGGCTCGAGGAGGCGCTCGGCCTGTTCGAGAACGGCATGGCGCTGGCGCGGCGATGCCGCGAGCGGCTCGAGGAGGTCCAGCAGCGGGTGAGCCAGCTGCTCGAAGCCGAGAACGGGCCCGTCGACGCCGTCGTCGAGAGCGCCGAGGACGGGGATTGAACCTCGAGCAGCTGCTCGCCGCCGAGCGCGAGGCGGTGGAGACCGCCCTGCGAAGGCTGCTGCCGGCCGCCGATGCCTGGCCGTCGCGACTCCACCGCGCGATGGCGCACGCGGTGTTCGCAGGCGGCAAGCGGGTACGTCCGGTGCTGGCGCGGCTCGCTCACCGCGCGGCCGGCGGCGATCCCGACACCATCACCGAGGCCGCGTGCGGGCTCGAGCTCATCCACACCTACTCGCTGGTGCACGACGACCTCCCGGCAATGGACGACGACGTGCTGCGGCGCGGCCAGCCGACCGTGCACGTCGCCTTCGACGAGGCGACCGCGATCCTGGCCGGCGACGCCCTGCTCGCGGAGGGACTGCTGCTGCTCGCGCGCCACCCGCAGGGCGCCGGGTGGGCCGATCTGCGCGCGCGGGCCGTCGAGCTGGTCGCCGAGGCGGTGTCGTCGCGCGGCATGGTGGGCGGCCAGGCCGAGGACATGGCGAGCACCGGCGCCGGCGTCGGGTCCGGGGCCGACCGGCAAGGGCTCGAGGACCGTCTCGAGCGCATCCACCGCCACAAGACCGGCTGCCTGCTGCGAGCCTCGGTCGAGCTCGGCGCGCTGCTCGCCCGAGCCGACGGGGCCGTGCAGGCGCGATTCGCCGCCTTCGGCCTCGGCCTCGGGCTCGCCTTCCAGGTTGCCGACGACGTCCTCGACGCCACCGCGACCGCCCGCGACCTCGGCAAGTCCCCCGGCAAGGACGAGGTCTCGCTCAAGCTCACCTACGTCAGCCTGCACGGACTCGACGAGGCGCGGAGCCGTCTCGCCGGACTCGAATCGGCGCTGATCGAGCAGGCGCGCGAGCTCGAGGGGCCCGACGGCGCGCTCGCCGCACTCGCCGCCTACGTCTGCCGACGTCGGTCGTGACCGGCGGCATCCGCGAGCCTCTCCCCTGCGCGCCCAAACCAGGTCCCGAGTCGCCGCGCAGTGGACGATTTCGTGAAATTTCCGCTACTGTTGGAATCGATGCTGCGCAGGCACCCCTGGCTTCTCCTCCTGCTCGCACTGGCGCTGCGTGTCCTGACGCAGGGTTGGGATGCCGCTGCCTCGGGCTCGGCCCTCCACCCTGACGAACGCCAGGTCGGCTTCGTCACCGAGAAACTGAGCGGCTGGTTCGCCGATCCCGAGTTCTACGCCTACGGCTCGCTCCACTTTCAGGCGGTGCGGGCGGGCGCCGCGATCCTCGGTACCGGCGACTCGCTGCGCGGTTTGGTGCTCGGCGGCCGCGGCGTGTCGGTGCTCGCCTCGATGCTGGCGCTGGCGCTCGCCTGGCTGCTCGCCCGCCACGCCTGGGGCCGCCGCACGGCGACGCTCTTTCTCCTGATCGCGGCCTGGGTGCCGCTCGATCTGCAGCAGGCCCACTACGCCACCGTCGAGGCCCACCACGCGTGGTGGGTGGCGGCGGCGCTCGGCGCCTGCTACTGGCTCGCCACCGGCGGCCGCGGGTGGGCGGCCACCGCCGCCGGCGGCGCGGTCGGCGCCTCGCTGGCGGTCAAAGTGGCGTCGCTCGCTCTCGGGCTGCCGTTGGCACTCGCGCTGCTGCTCGCGGCGCGGGCCCGCAGCTTGGGCCCTGGACCGCCGCAGCCTGCCGCGTCCCCCGGCGGAGTGTTCGTCCTCGAGCTCTCACGTCTCGCGGCAATCGCGGCGGCCGCCGGCGCCGCCGCGTTCTGGCTCAGCCAGCCGTGGGCCTTCGCCGCCGGCCGGCCGCCGCTGTTGCTGCTCGGCACCCTGGGCGCGGCGGCGCTCGCGCTGACGCTCGCGCCGTCCAGGAGCGGCGGCGCCCGCCTCGCGCTGGCGGCAGCGGGCGTGCTTGCCTGGATCGGAGCCGGCCTCGCGGCGTTCGCCCTCGCCGGGGTCGGCATCGCGCAGCTCGCCGGCTCCGGCCTCAACCCGGCCTATCTGCGCGGCGTCGGCGAGCAGGTGCGGATGGTCATGGGAGAGGCCGACCTGCCCTACGTGCGGGTCTACGCGCACACCCTTCCGTTCCTCTACCCGCTGCGCGAGCTCGCGATCTGGGGCTGGGGTGCGGCGCTGCTGGCGGCTTCGATCGCGGCTGCCTCGGCCGGCGTCTGGCGCCTGAAAGCGCGCTGGCGGCGCGCGATCGACGGCCGCCCGAGCCGGAGCACCGTGCTGCTCCTGGTGCTGCTCGCCTGGCTCGTGCCGATGGCCCTGCGGCTGGGGACGCTGCAGGTGAAGTACCTGCGCTACTGGCAGCCGCTGGTGGTGGCGGCGGTCCTGGTCGCGGCGTGGTGGCTGGCCCGGCTACGCGGGCGCGCCCGGCGCTGGGTCACGGCCGCGGTCGTCGGCGGTACCGTGCTCTGGGGCGCGGCCTATCTGTGGGCCTTTATCGAGCCCCACCCCCACCGCACCGCCGCGCGCTGGCTCGGCCCGATGCTCGCCGACGGGCAGGCGGTAGCCTTCGAGAGCTGGGACGAGACCTTGGCCCTCGAGACCGCCGGCGGACGCATCGAACGCCTGACTCTCCCGTCGTACGACCTGCCCGACGACGAGGCCAAGGTCGAGCGCTGGGCAGCCGAGCTCGAGCGCGCGGACTGGGTGGTGCTGACCTCGAACCGGGTGGTGCGGACCGTGCTCGCCAACCCGCAGCGCTTCCCCCGCACCGCGCGGCTCTACCGCCTGCTGCTCGCCGGCGAGGCCGGCTTCGAGCCGCTGGCGCGCATCGCCAGGGGCCCCCGGATCCTCGGTCTGCGCTGGCCGGTGCAGCTGGCCGACGAGAGCTTCGTCAACTACGATTTCCCGCAGGTCGTGATCCTGCGCCGCACGTCGGAGGTGGCGGTCGCGGATCTCGCCGAACGCGTCCAGCGCCCGCTGCCTTTCCTCGAGCCCCTCGACTTTCCGGAGGTTGAGCGCACCCTGTTGGCGCCCCTGTCCGCCGTACCCGCGGTGCCGACAGTCGCCCGCCAGCTCGCCGACGTCGCGATCTGGCTCGCGGTCTTCTCGACCCTGGGCCTCGCGAGCTGGGTGTTGCTGCTGCCCCTCTTCAGGCCCCTGCCCGACGCCGGGATCGGACTCGCCCTGGGCACCGGCTGGGTTGGGCTCGCGTGGCTGGTCTGGTTGGGCAGCGAGCTCAGGCTGTGGCCGGTCGGCGAGGCCACCGCGAGCTGGCTCTTCCTCGCCCTGCTCGCGGCCGCCGTCGCCGTGGCCCGGGCTCGGCGGCGCGAGATCGCACACGTCCTGCTCCACCGCCGCCGTTCGATGCTCAAGGTGGTCGCGGTCGCCGGCCTCGTCTGGCTCCTCTTCACCGCCGTGCGCGCCGGCAACCCCGCCATCTACTGGGGCGAAAAGCCGATGGATTTCGCCTTCCTCAACGCCTTCCTGAGGGCGCCCGAGTGGCCGCCCGGCGAGCCCTGGATGGCGGGGATGCCGCTGCACTACTACTACTTCGGCGAGGTCCTGGCGGCGGTGCCGATCCTCGCCGCTGGCTGCAGCGCCGGCGTCGGCTACAACCTGGTCGCCGGCACCATTCCCGCCATCGGCGCCGCCATTCTCGCGGGCTTCGGGCTCGCCGTGGCGCGGCGCAGGGGCTGGTTCGCGGCGGTGCTGCTGCCGCTGTTGGTGTTGCTGTCCGGCAACCTCGCCTGGCCGTGGCTGCTGAACCTGGCGCGACAGGGCAAGTGGTTCGACCTGTGGTGGGCGACGTCGCGGGTCATCCCCGGCTTCGCGATCGACGAGTACCCGCTGTGGACCACGCTGTTCGCCGACCTCCACGGGCACTTCATCGCCCTGCCGGTGCTTCTGACGACCCTCGGCTGGGGCTGGCTGACGGTGCGGACGGCGAACCGCTGGTGGCCGGCGGCCGCCGCGCTGTGCGGGCTCGCCGCCGCCTGTCTCGTCGCCACCAACCCGTGGGACCTGTTCGTGCTCACCGGCGCGCTCGGCCTCGGTTGTCTGGCCGCCGCCCGGCGCCCCGTGCACGGGCTGGGCCGCCTGGCGGCGGCCGCCGCCTTGAGCCTGATCGCCGCAGCGCCGTTCGTGGTCGAGCTGGTGGACGGTCTCGTCGCCGGCGCGGGCGGACGAGGCCTCTTCCTGACCACGGCGGATTTCGCCCCTGCGTGGGCGGTGCTGCGCCACTTCGGCCTCTTCCTGGCGCCGCTCGCGGTGCTCGCCGCGGTGCGGGTCGGCCGCCGCTGGTGGGCCGCCCTGGCGGCCGCCGGTCTCGGCGTCGTCACCGGGCTCGCCTTCGGCTCGTCGGCAGCCGCGCTGGGGCTCGCCGCGGCGGCGCTCTTCGCCGCCGCCACCATCCTCAGCCCACACAGCCTGGACCGCCTCGGCTGGTCGATGGCGGCGCTCGGCACGCTGGCCGTGGCGGCCTGCGAGCGCTTCACCCTGATCGACCGCATGAACACCCTGTTCAAGATCTACAACGGAGTCTGGGTGGTGCTCGCCTTCGCCCTCGCGACCGCGTTGCTGCGCGCCCGCGGCCGCAGCAGGAGTCTGCTGGTGGCGGCCTGGGTGCCGTTGCAGCTGGTGGCCGCGGTCAACCTGCCGCTCGGCGTCGCCCAGGGCTGGCGGCAGCCGCGGATCGCGTCGCCGCGGCCGAGCCTCGACGGCCAGGCGTTCCTGGCCACGAGCGACCCGCAGACCTGGTTCCTGGTCCGCGCCCTGCAGGGTGCCGCGGCCCCCGGCGAGGTGGTGGCCGAATCGGCCGGGCCCTACTACAGCGAGCACACGCGCATCGTCATGCACACCGGCCAACCGACGGTGGTTGGATGGGAGTGGCACCTGAGCCAGCGCGGACAGTCGGTAGAGGAGATCGGCGCGCGCGCCGCCGACCTCGAGACCCTGTACAGCGGGCGCCTGCCGCAGGCGCGGCGGGCGGTCCTCGACCGCTACCGGGTGGCGTGGGTGGTGCTCGCCGACCTCGAGCGCCGGCGGTACGGCCTCGAGCCAGGCGCCAACCTGCGCGGCGTGCCCGGCCTCGTCGAGGTCGCCGAGAGCAACGGCGCGGCGCTGTACCTGGTGCGGCCCCGGCAGTCCTCCGACCCGCCGCCGGTGGTGCCGGCGCTCGAGCTTCCGGCGGGGGCCGCCGTTCTCGGCCGTCTTCCGGACCCCCGCCCCCAGGTGGTGCGGTCGCTCGCCCTCGACGAGGACCGCGCCCTGGCGCTCCTGCGCGATCGCTCGATCCTCGAGCTCGACCCGGCGGGCCGCCCGGCCGGCACCCTTCCCGACCCCGGCTGCGAGATCGCCTCGGTCGTGCGCTGGCGAGGCGGCACCTGGACCACCTGCCCGGACGGAAGGGTCCTGCGGCGTCGCGACGAAGGGTGGACCGACGCCGGCCGCATCGCGGCCGGCCTCAACCTGGCGGCAGCCGACGACCTGTGGGCGTGGGGTGCGGCGGGGCTGTGGCGCCGCGAGGGCGAGACCTGGCGGCGGCTCTACTCGGGCGGCGTGGTCGCCGCGGCGGCGAGCGGCGAGCGGATCGCCTGGAGCAACGGCACCGCCGTCCTGGTCGGCGGTGCCGGTGCGCCGCAGACCGTCGGCGGCAGCCTCGATGGCGTGCGGGCGCTGGCCTGGACGGATAGCGGCCTGATTGCGGTCGACGCGGCCGGCGTCCACCGCAGCGGCGGCGCCCTGCTGCCGTGGCGCCCCTTCATGACCGGCATCGGCACCATCGCCGCCGCCGCGGGCCACGGGCCGAGGCTGTGGCTGGTGCGCGACGACGGAGTGATCGTCGAGACGATCGAGGGCGCGTGCCCCTCGCCGTGGGCAGCCGATGGCGGCGGCCCAACGGCGCAGTTGAAGGAGCCGCGGGACCTCGCGGTCTCGGAGGACGGCTGGTTCGCGCTCGCCGACACCCGCAACCACCGCATTGCCTGGTACGCCCTGACCGGGGCCTGCCTCGACGTCGCGGGTTCGGAGGGCGCCGCTCCGGGCAGCTTCCGCGAGCCGTCCGGGCTCGCCCTCTCGGACACGGGCGTGCTCGCCGTCACCGACACCTGGAACGGGCGCGTCCAGCTCCTCGACCGCGACGGCACCACCGAGGTCGTCGGATCCGGGCTCTTCGGCCCGCGGGAGGCCCTCTGGACCGCCGGCGGCAGCCTGCTGGTGGCCGACACCGGCAACCGCCGGCTGTTGCGCTTCAATCCCCCCGACTGGCGGCAGGAGGTGCTCACCGAGCTCGACGCTCCGGTCGTCGGCCTCGCCGCGCTCGGAGACCTGGTGGCCGTGGCCCTCCCGGCCGCCGGCGCCGTCGCGGTGGTGGACCCGACGTCGGGAACCGTGGTGCGCCGGCTCGAGGTCCCGGGCTGGAGCAGCCGCGAGCAGCAGGAGGGCTACCTGGTGGCGCTGCCGTCGGGCGGGCTGGTCGCCAGCGCGCCGGCGCCAGGCGAGCTGTGGCACCTCTCCCCCACGGGCGCCGAGCCGCCGCGGCTGCTGCGCGGTGGCCTGCCCGGGGTGACGGGCATCGCACGGCTGCCGTCCGGCGAGTTCCTGGTTTCCCTGACCTGGGAGAACCGTCTGGTCAAGGTGGCGATCGTCGACTCCGATGCCGGCGGCCCCTGAGGGGGGCCACGATCGGTGTTCGATTTCGGATTTCGGATTTCGGACTAGGATCACATCGTGGGTACGAAGAAGGTCCGGCTCGACGTGCTGCTCGCTGAACGCGGGCTCGCGCCGTCGCGCGCCCGCGCGCAGGCGCTGGTGCTCGCCGGCAAGGTGCGGGTCGGGGGTCGGATCGAGAGCAAGGCCGGCGCCCAGGTCGAGGAGCAGGCCGAGCTCGAGGTCGACGAACCCGACCACCCCTTTGCGTCCCGCGGGGCACTCAAGCTCGAGGCCGCGCTCGACCGCTTCGAAATCTCCGCCGAGGGCGTCGACTGCCTCGACGTCGGCGCCTCCACCGGCGGCTTCACCGACCTCCTGCTCGAGCGCGGCGCGCGGCGGGTCATCGCCCTCGACGTGGGCCGCGGGCAGCTCGACTGGCGCCTGCGCTCCGACCCGCGGGTGGTCGTGATGGAGGGCGTCAACGCCCGCCACCTCGAGGCCGGCGCGCTGCCTTTTGCGGTCGGCCTGGCGGCCGTCGACGTGTCCTTCATCTCGCTCGTGCTGGTGGTGCCCGCCCTGCTGCCACACCTGCTGCCGGGGGCGTGGCTGGTGTGCCTCGTCAAGCCGCAGTTCGAGGCCGGGCGCGACCGGGTGGGCAAGGGCGGCATCGTCCGCGACGAGGGCGTGCGCCGCGATGTCATCGACCGCACCGTCGCGGCGCTGGCCGGCCTCGGGCTCGAGGTCGTCGGGCTGGTGCCGTCGCCGATCCGCGGCCAGAAGGGCAACCTCGAGGAGCTGGCGGCTTTTCGAACAGTCGTTTAAACGTTTGAACGTTCAAACGTTAGAACGTTGGCGGAGGGCGCGCGAAGAGGTAGAATCGCAACCGACGAGGTGAGTCGATGGGTGAGAACTCCATGACGGTTCGCTTTCCCGGCGGTGCGCGTGTCGACGCCGGTTACAACGGGTTCGAGATCGCCACCGATCAGGCGAGGGACTCGGGCGGCGAGGCTTCGGCCCCGGAGCCCTTCGACCTCTTCCTGGCGTCGATCGCCACCTGCGCCGGGATCTACGTGCTGAGGTTCTGCCAGAAGCGGAACATCCCGCACGGCGGCATCCGGCTGACCCAGAGCTGGGAGCGCGACGGGCAGACGAAGCGTCTGGCGACGATCCGCATCGCCATCGAGGTGCCGCCGGAGTTCCCCGCCAAGTACCACGACGCCCTCGTGCGCGCCGCCAACCAGTGCGCGGTCAAGAAGACCCTCGAAAGCCCACCCGACTTCGTGGTCGAAACCGTGGTCAATTCTTAATTCTCAATTCTCAATTACCGCCCATCCCCCCACGATCAGGGGAGGGTGGGGGGGAATTCAAAATTGAGAATTCAAAATTGAGAATTCGGCCCTCGGCGCCGTCAGAGCTGGTCGGCGCGGGTGGAGATGGGTCCTCGGTAGTTGTGCTCGAGGCGCACCTGCGCGACCTGCGGACCGAAGCCCTTGTACGCCTCCTTGATCCGGGTCAGCGCGTTGGAGCTCCAGTCGACGTAGGGGTTGTCGATCTGCACCGGGTCGAGACAGCCGGCGAGCGCGACCTTGGAGGAGGCGCAGAAGCGGCTCATCAGCGTCTTGGCGAGGTGGCGGTCGCCGTTCTGCAGCTCGTCCACGAGCACGATCGAACGCTCGATGTCGAGACCGCGCAGCATCGAGGTGGAGACCATGGTCAGCCGGTCGGAGGACCGCAGCTCCTCCATGAAGTCGTGCTCGTTGGACAACGACAGCGAGCGCACCGCCTGGAAGAAGGGCTCCAGCCACGGCGACAGCTTGCTCTCGTAGTCGCCCGGCAGGTAGCCGAGGTCGTACTGGCTCGAGGCGTGCTCGGGACGCAGCAACAGCAGGCCGTGGTCGTAGCCGTAGTCCGGGGTCAGAGGCTGCGACTGCGGCGCCACCCGCCAGGTGGTCGGCTGGCCGACGAGCATGTAGAGACCGGTGGCGACCATCATCCGGGTCTTGCCCGAGCCCGCGGGCCCGTCCAGAACCACCAGCTGCACGTCGGGGTCGAGCAGGAACTCCATCGCCAGCACCTGCTGCGGGTCGCGCGGGGTGAAACCGAGCATCGGACGGGGCTTGTAGGCCGCGCGCTTGCGGTCCCAGTACTGCGCGAAGCGCAGGTCCTCGACGCGCTGCAGCTCGGGGTTGGCCCGCCCGATGAGCAGCTCGTCGCCGAACCGCATCACCACGCCCATGTTCCACAGGGGCTCGACGCCCTCGGGCAGCGCGACATCGGCGAGCGGCAGCGAGCGCTCGCCGGGGGCGCCGCTGTCGAGAAACCGCTGCGCGGCGCGGGGATCGATCTCCGCGTCGACCACCCCGCGGTAGATCTCCTCGACGCTGTCGAGGCTGACCTTGCCGTAGCGCAGGTTCTCGGCCGCGATCGAGAGCGCATCGCACTTCAAGAGCAGGTTCGAGTCCTCGGAGATGACCACCACGTCGTAGCCCGGGTGGCCGTTCGACCGCGCCACTTCGGCGATCCGCTGCGCGCTCGCCAGGATGTGGTTGTCGCCGGACTCCTGAGAGTAGGGCTCGACGAGCACACCGTCGGGCTCCCAGGCGAGGATGCCGCCCGCCGGCGTCCGCGGGAACGACTCGGGGGCCGACTCGTGGGTGAACAACCGTTCGACGCTGTGGTGGATGAGCTGGTGCCGGCGGTAGTCGAGCATTTTGCGCATCACCAACCGCGCGGCGTGGCGCACGCCGTCGGACTTGGAGCGCGAGGCCTGGAGGCGGCCGAGCTCCTCGATCACCTGGTGCAAGAGAACGACGATGTTGCCGCCGGTCAGGAGGCGGTCGAGCGCGTCGGGGTTTTCGATGAGGGCCGAGGTGTCCGGGATGTACACCGTGCCGGAAAGGCCGCTGGTGGTGCTGTGCATCGACGATCAGTTTACCATCGAACCTGGAGCCTCACCCGGATGCAGCGCCCTCCTGTACCATGAGGCGATGGACCAGCCGAGGCCCGTCCTCGTCGCCGGAGCGCCGCTCGTCTGGACCGCCGGGCTGGCGGCGATCGCGGCCGCCGGCGAGCCGCTGTTGGCGGCGGACTCGGGCGCCGACCACCTGGCGCGCCTCGGCCTGCGCGCGAGCGCGGTGGTGGGCGACCTCGACTCGCTGAGTGCCGCCACCAGGTCCTGGTTGGGCGAGGAAGCCATGGTGCCGCGGCCCGACCAGGAGCGCACCGATCTCGACAAGGCCCTCGAATTCGCGTTCGCGGAGCTCGGTCTCGAGCGGCTGACGGTACTGGCGGCCCTGGGAGGGCGCACCGACCACATTCTCGCCAACCTCGGCCTGTTGGCCCGTCTGGCGCTGGGCGATCGGCTCGTCTTCGAAACCGGTCAAGAGAGGGTGATGGCAATTGCCGACGTGGCAACCCTGGCCGCACAGCCAGGAGAAGTCTGGTCGTTCTGGACCTTTGACCCGGCAGTTCGAGCCTCGATCGAAGGCGTCCACTGGCCGCTCGAATACGCGGTGATGTCTGCCGGCATGACCAAGTGGATCTCCAACATGGCCATTCAACACGAGGTGAGAATCCGAGCCGAAGGCGGAGCTGTCATCGTCATGCGGCAGCATGACGCCTCAATTTAAAAAAACCGGCGGCCGCCGGTTTTCTTAAATTGAAATGGCTGGGGTGCAGGGACTCGAACCCCAATTCTACGGTCCAGAGCCGTATGTCCTGCCATTGGACGACACCCCAGCAGGAACGGGCATTATAGCAACCGATCAATTTCGGTCAACCACACACCCGATGTAAATTCTCAGTTCTCAATTCTCAATTTTGAATCCCCCGCCACCCTCACGTTTCGAGTGGGGGAGGGTGGGAATTGAGAATTAAGAATTCAAAAATGAGAACTCGTGATCACGCCCACCCCCGCAGGTGGCATGCGGTCGCCACCCGCTGGATGGCGATCATGTACG
>CAZMED010000067.1:8638-13858 GCA_964565045.1 uncultured Thermoanaerobaculia bacterium | reverse complement strand
CGCATCATCGGGCTCCTTTTCGCCCGTTCCGGGCCTCGAACGATGGAGTATACGCGATCAGCGCGCCGCCCACCCACCCACCCAATTCTGAATTTTGAATTTTGAATTTTGAATGAATCCCCCGCCCGCCCCTCAACTCACCGGGGGGGATGGGCGGGAATTAATAATTAAGAATTCAAAATTCAAAACTCGTCTTTGGGTGTGCGTCTACAATGTCCCTCATGTTGGTGCTCACCGCGTTGCTCACCCTCGCCCTGCAGTCAACAACGTCCGGTTTCGCCCCCGAAGAGCTCTGGCAAAGCTGGCCCGAGGAGCGCTTCGTCGAGGCCGCGGCGCCGTGCCTGCGCCCGGCCGCGCTCGAGGCCGAGCTCTCGAGACTGGCCGCTCGCTATCCCGAGGGCCTCGAGCTCGAGGAGATCGGCCGCTCGGTCGAAGGGCGGCCCATCCACATGATCACTCTGGGCCGCGGACCGCGCACGGTCCTGCTGTGGTCCCAGATGCACGGGGACGAGCCTTCGGCGACCCCCGCCCTGCTCGACATCGCCCACGTCCTGCTGGCCCGCGCCGAGGAGCCGGCGGCGGCGGCGATCCTCGACGGACTCACGCTGCTCATGATCCCGATGCTGAACCCCGACGGGTCGGAGATCTACGAGCGCCGCAACCTGCAGGCGATCGACATCAACCGTGACGCCCTGCACCTCGCCACTCCGGAGGGTCGCATCCTGAAGAGGATCCGCGATCTCCACGAGCCGATGCTCGGGTTCAACCTGCACGATCAGAGCTGGAGGATGACGGTGGGCGACACCGGCGTGCTGGCCACCACCTCGGTGCTCGCCGTGGCCGGCGACGAGGCGGGGACCGTCACCCCCGCACGCCTGCTCGCCAAGCGCGCCTGCTCGGCCATCGTCCAGACGCTGGATCCGTTCATACCGGGAGGCGTGGCGCGTTTCGACGAGGACTGGAACCCCCGCGCCTTCGGCGACAACATCACCGCCTGGGGAACTCCGGTGGTGCTGATCGAGAGCGGCGGCCTGCCGCCCGGACGGGACATCACGGACCTGACCCGGCTCAACTTCGTCGCGATCCTGACGGTGATGCAGGAGCTGGTGCGCAACGACCTCGCAGACTACGAACCCGAGGTCTACGAGGGTCTGCAGCGCAATCGGAGGGACGGGTGGGCCGATGTGGTGGTGCTCGGCGGCTCGATCCGACAGCCGCAGAACCCGTCTCCGTACCGGGCCGATCTGGCGTTCAATCTCGAGGTGGACGATCGCGATCGCGCCGGGTGCCCCACCGGACGCGCGCCGAGCTCGTATATCGCCGAGGTCGGGGACGCGGGCTTCCTGGGCGCCGGGCGAACCGTGGACGCCTCCGGCAAGGTGCTCACCGCACCCTTCGCGGCCGGCGTCGAGGGCTGGAAGGCGCGGCGTTGGCTGGATGACGGGGTGCTCGAAGAGGCGGCACGGCTCGGCGTCGGCACGGTGGTGTGGCGGGTTCCCCCGCGCCGGGCCGCCGACGCCAGGGCCCGCGCCGGCGAGCTCGCGGGAGTGGGACGGGCGCGGCTCGAGGTCGTGTCGACGCGGGACACCCTGCCGTGGCTGCGCCTCGCCGGTCCACCGGGCGCCCCGCGCTCGAGCGTGCTTGCGGACGTGATCGAGGCCCTGAACGGAAGCCCGCTGCGAGCGGAACCCGGAGAGGAGGTGCTGCAGCGGCTGTTTCGGGCCGCGGATGGCGGCGGCCGTCGGCCGGTCCTGCGGCGCGGGCAGCCGGCCTCTTTCGTGGTGCTCGGGCCGGGCGCGGACGGCTCGATCGATCCCGCGACCACCCGCATCGAAACGGTCTTCCTCGACGGCCGCGAGGTGATTGGAGAGCCGCGATGACCCGCCGTCCGCGGTGTCGCGCCGGCGCCGCCCGTCTGCTGGGCTGCGGCCTCGTCCTACTCTCCGCCTCGGCCGCCGGATCCGGCCCCGGACCCCTGCAGGCTGAGCTGTCCGCGGCTCAGCGGGCCTGGGTGGAGCAGACCCTGGCCTCGATGACCCTCGAGGAGAAGGCGGCGCAGATGATCATGGTCGCGGAGACCGGCTACCCGCGGCACCCGCGGTCGGCGGCGGCGCTCGACCTCGTCCGTGCGGTCCGGGACACCGGGGTCGGCGGCGTGATCCTCATGCGCTCCGAGGAGGCGACGATCCCTGGTCTCCTCAACGGCCTCCAGAAGGAGGCCAGGGTGCCGCTCCTGGTGGCGATGGACATGGAGCGTAGCCTGTCCTTCCGCGTTGCCAGGGGCTCCGTCGACCTGCCCTTCGCAATGGCCGTCGGCGCGACCGGCTCCGAGGAGGCCGCCCGCTTCGTCGGCGAGGTGACGGCGCGGGAAGGCCGGGCGCTGGGCATCCACTGGGCCTTCGCGCCGGTGGTGGATGTCAACAACAACCCCGACAACCCGGTGATCAACATCCGCTCCTTCGGCGAGGACCCGGAGATGGTCGGGCGGCTCGGCGCCGCCTTCATCGTGGGTGCGCGCGGCGGCGGGCTGATGACCTCGGCCAAGCACTTCCCGGGGCACGGCGACACCGCCGTCGACAGCCACAAGGACCTGCCCCTGGTCGACGGCGACCGCCGCCGCCTCGAGCTCGTGGAGTGGCCGCCCTTCCGGGCGGCGATCGCTTCCGGGGTGGACTCGATCATGGTGGGCCACATCGCGATGCCCGGCCTCGACTCGAGCGGCCGTCCCGCGACGCTGTCCCCCTCCCTCAACGAGGAGATCCTGCGCGGCGAGATGGGCTTCGACGGTCTCATCGTCACCGACGCCATGGACATGGAAGGGGTCGGCGAGGCGTGGGTCGGCGAGGCAACCGTCGACGCGGTGCGCGCGGGCGCCGATGTCATCCTCATGCCCCCCGACCTGCGGGTGGCGCTGCAGTCGCTGGTCCGCGGTGTCGAGGAGGGTCTGCTCACCGAGCGGCGCCTCGAGCGTTCGGTGCGCCGCATCCTGGAGGCCAAGGCGCGCCTCGGGCTGCACGAGAACGCCCTGGTCGACGTCGAGGCGGGGGCCCTCGAGGTGGGGCGCCCGGAGGACGCCGAGCGGGCGCGGGAGATCTTCGAGGCCTCGGTCACCCTGGTCCGCAACGACGGTGAAGTGCTGCCGCTCGCGGCGGAGCGTCCCCTGCGGATTTTGCACCTCGTCGTGCCGGGCGACGACGGCATTCCGGGCTCGGAGTTTAAGACGCGGCGCATCGAGGTCACGACCATCGCCCCGGGCCGCGAGATCACCGCCGGGCGGGCCGACGAGATCGTGGGCGGCGTGCGCGGTTTTACGCACGTGCTGGTGTCGGCCACCTACTACCGCGAGGAGGTCTCGGAGAGCGTGCGGCGGCTCCTCGAGCGGCTCGCGGCGACCGGCGTACCGGTGATCGTGGCCTCGTTCGGCGATCCGTATGTGCTTCGCGATCTGCCCGAGGTGGCGGCCTCCCTCTGCACCTTCGGGACCTCGGAGGGAAGCCGGCGTGCGGCGGCGCCCGCGATCTTCGGCGAGATCGACGTCCGGGGCAGGCTGCCGGTCACGCTCTCCGAAGAGTACACCCTCGGCCACGGCATCGGGCTCCCGCGGCGCGCCATGGGCCTGGCGGACGCGCCGCCCGAGGAGGCCGGGTTCCGGAGGCAGGGGCTCGAGGAGCTCGACCGCGTGCTCGATCGGTTCGTCGAGGAGGGGGCCTTCCCGGGTGGGGTCGTCGCGGTCGGTCACCGCGGCATGCTGGCGCACCTCCGTCCCTTCGGGCGGCTGACCTACGACGAGGACGCGCCGGCGGTCGAAGCGGACACGATCTACGATCTGGCGAGCCTGACCAAGGTCGTGGCGACGACCACGATGGCGATGATCCTGGTCGACGAAGGGCGCCTCGATCTGGACGAGAAGGTGCAGGACTACCTGCCGCTCTTCAAGGGCCCGGGCAAGGAGGCGGTCACCGTCCGCCACCTGCTCACCCACCGCTCGGGGATCGACTGGTGGGCGCCGCTGTACGAGGAGCTCGAGGGTCCGGAGGCCTACCTCGCGCGCATTCAGGCCATGGACCTGGTCGCCGAGCCGGGCGCCGAGTACCTGTACAGCGACCTCGGCATGATCCTGCTCGGCGAGATCCTCGAGCGGGTCGCCGGGCAGGAGCTGGAGGACTTCGTGCAGGAGCGGGTGTTCCGGCCGCTCACGATGACTGACACGTTCTATCGCCCCGGCGAGGACCTCCTGCCGCGGATCGCCCCCACCGAGCTCGACGAGTGGCGGGGCCGCCTGGTGCGCGGTGAGGTCCACGACGAGAACGCGTTCGCCCTCGGCGGGGTCGCACCGCACGCCGGGCTGTTCTCGACCGCCGGCGATCTCGCGCGCTTCTGCCAGATGCTGCTCAATGGAGGCGTGCTCGAGCACCGGCGGATCGTCTCGAGAGCGACGGTCGAGCTCTTCACGCGCCGGGCGGGCACCGACGACTCGATGCGGGCCCTGGGGTGGGACACCAAGTCGCCCGAGAAATCGTCGGCCGGCTCGTTCTTCTCCGCGCGCTCCTTCGGCCACACCGGTTTCACGGGTACCTCGATCTGGATCGATCCGGAGCGCGAGCTGTTCGTCGTCCTGCTCACCAACCGCGTCCACCCGACCCGCGACAACCAGCTCATCCGCGAGGCCAGGCCGGCGGTCGCGGACGCCGCGGTGCTGGCCCTCGCCGACGACGGAATCGTCCGCGTGGGGCTCGACCGCATCGCGGCCGGCGAGGACCTCGGGCTGCGGGGCAAGCGGCTCGGCCTCATCGTCCACGCCGCCTCGGTGGCGGTGGATGGACGCCACGCCGTCGACGTGCTGCGCGAGGCCGGTCTCGACGTCGTGCGCCTGATGACCCCCGAGCACGGCTTGTGGAGCCGCGCGGCGGCAGGCGAGGAGGTGGCCGGCGGCACGGACCCGGTGAGCGGACTGCCCGTCGTCAGCCTCTACGGCGCGCACCGCAAGCCGCTGCCGGAGGACCTCGAGGGCCTCGACGCGCTGGTCTTCGACCTCCAGGGAGCGGGCGTGCGCTTCTACACCTACGTCAGCACGATGATGCTCGCCCTCGAAGCGGCGGCCGAGGCCGGCCTCGAGTTCGTGGTGCTCGACCGCCCCAACCCGCTCGGCGGCGAGCGCGTCGAAGGCCCCGTGAGCGCGCCCCGGGACGTGGTTCCCGTGAGCTTCGTCAACATGGCCCC
>CAZMED010000067.1:0-8538 GCA_964565045.1 uncultured Thermoanaerobaculia bacterium | reverse complement strand
ACGGACACGCCCTTCCTCCTGCTCGGCGCCCCGTGGCTCCGTCCGGAGGAGATCCAGGTGGTGGTACCCGGCTTCGCCCTCGAGCCGGCGAGCTTCACCCCGGCCGCTTCCCCGGCTGCGCCCGATCCCGCGTACCTCGACCAGCAGTGCCTGGGCGTCCGCATCAGCGTGACCGACGCAGGATCGGCCCACAGCTACCGGCTCGGGGTCGAGCTGCTGGCGGCCCTTCGGACACGGCCGGACTTCGAGCTGAACGAGAACGGTGCCGCCCTGATCCGGCTCGTCGGCACTCCCAGCCTGCGGGAGGGGCTGCGCGCCGGGCTGACCGCGGAGCAGATCGTGGCGGCGGACGCGCCGGCGCACGAAGCCTGGCGACGCGACCGCGCGCCGGCTCTGCTGTACTGACCGAGATCACACCCGACGAGGAGGTTCATCGATGACCTGGACCCGACGCCACATGCTGCAGCTCGGAGGTGCCGCGATCGCCGCAACCGCCCTGCCCCTGTCCGCCGAATCGAAGGCCGCCGGGCCGCCGGTGGTCAAACCGAAGCGCCTCAAACAGGGCGATCTGGTGGGGTTCATCAACCCTGCCGGGGCCTCGTTCGATCGCGACGGCGCGGAGATCGCCCGCGAGGCGATGGCCGCCCTCGGTCTGCGGACGGTGTTCGGCGACCACCTGTTCGACCGCTACGGATACCTGGCCGGACAGGACGAGGACCGGGCCGCGGACATCAACACCCTTTTTGCGGATCCCGAGGTGAGCGCCGTGCTGGCGCTCAGGGGTGGTTGGGGCAGCAACCGGCTCCTGCCCTTCCTGGACTACGAGGTGATCCGGTCGAACCCCAAGGTCCTCATGGGGATGAGCGACATCACCGGCCTGCTGGTCGGCATCCACGCGAAGACGGGCCTCGTGAATTTCTACGGTCCGACCGCCGGGAGCTGGAACGAGTTCACGACCGCCAACGCCAGGCGCGTGCTCTTCGACGGGGAAGCGATGACCATGCGCAACAAGGTGGGTACCGCCGATCGCCTGGTCCAGGTCGACAACCGGGTCCTGACCATCACCGGCGGTACGGCCCGCGGCCCGCTTCTGGGCGGCAACCTCACGGTTCTGACCGCGCTGATGGGATCGGATTTTCTGCCGGACTTCGAGGGCTCGATCCTCTTTCTCGAGGACCTCAACGAGGAGATCTACCGGGTCGACCGCATGCTGACCCAGCTCGCCCTGGCCGGCGTCCTCGGCAAGGTGGCCGGCGTGGTCTTCGGAGACTGCAAGAACTGCGACCCTGGCAGGGGTTACGGCTCGCTGACGCTCATGGAGGTCCTGGCCGACCACATCGGCTCGCTCGGCGTGCCGGCCTGGTACGGCTCGATGATCGGCCACATCGCCGACAAGTTCACCGTGCCGCTCGGCATCGAGGCCGAGATCGACGCCGACGCGGGAACCATCCGGCTCATGGAACCGGCGGTGGTCTGAAGGTTCGGACGTTCCAGTCAGCAGGTTCAGCGACAGCGACAGCGACAGAGGACAGGTTCAGCGGCAGCGGCCGGGGCAGGAACCAGCGGCCGGGGCGGCGAGCGGGCATCGCGGCCGCGGCATGGCCACATCCGGGTCGTTCAGGTTGAGAGATAGCCGGTGGGGCAGCCGGAGTCAAGGGCAAGCCGGGCCCGGGGCCCGGTGCGAAGCACCCTCGCCTCAGTCTGCCCCAACGGCTTCGAGGGGTGGCATGAACTCGCCGCCGGCAGCGATCCGCAGGCGACGGCTGAGATGGAAGGGTGGGCGGGGGTCAGCCATCGCCTGCTCGCTGGCGGGGGTGAGTCACGGCGCGCCCTGCGCGCCAGTAACGACCCGGAGGTAGCCATGCTCGACGCCCTCACGACAACCGACCTCGTTGCCCACTCGAAGGCCCTCGAGGCCGCAGGCACGGCGATCAAGCTCGTAATGCGAGTGCCGGCTCCGCTCAAGTCGATCGCCGATCAGGTGGTCCGCTCGGCGAGCTCGGTGCCGGCCAACCTGGCAGAAGGCCACGGTCGCTCCGGAAGAGACCGCCAGCACTTCTGGAGGATCGCCTATGGCTCGGCCAAGGAGGTGGACACCCATCTCCGCCTGCTGGCTCACGCCGGGGTCGTCGATGGGCCTGGCATTGCTGCCGTACTCGCGACCTTCGACGAGGTGCGCGCCATGACTTGGCGGCTGCTCTACCCGAGGGGATGATCGGGGTCGTGCTCACCCGCGCGCCCGGGAGGACGCTGTCGCCGTCCACTGCCGCTGCCACTGCCCCGGTCGCTGTGACTGCCCCTGCCACTGCCACTGCCACTGCCACTGCCGACTGTGTGGACCTTCAACGCCGCAAACTCGGCGGGTGAGCGGAAATCCGAAATCCGAAATCCGAAATCCGAAATCGACAAGTGCCTATCCAACGGATTTCAGCAGACATCCCTGCGATCCGAGCCGAGCCGTGTGAACGTGGCGGGGTGAGCTTCGGCGCCGAATCTCGCGGGTCAGTCGACGGCCACGTAGTGCTCCTCGGCGCGGCGGCGCGCCACCTCGGCCTGCTCCTGATCGTCCAGGGCGTCCAGGATCTCGGCCCGGCGCCGGTGGCAATCCTGCGCCAGGTAGGAATCGGGGAAGGCCCGCGCCGATCGCGTGAAGAGGTCGTAGGCCGCGGCCAGAGAATCGCGGTCGTTCCTCTGTTGCAGCTCCACGCCGCGGCGATAGAACTCGCGCCACGACCGGGCCTCGTCGAGCATCCGCTCGTCCTCTTCCAGGACCGGAAACGGAGGAATCTCGCCCCGAGAGTATTTCTCGGCGATCGGCGGGATCTCAGCGGAGAAGAACTCTCTCAGACTCACGAGATATGCCTCCGCTTCCCGGCGGTTGGCGTCCGGGTCTTTGAGACGCTCTTCCTCCTGCGGATTGGAGAAGAAGGACGCCTCGCCGATCACGCCGGGGATGCCGTAGGAGTTTCGGAGCACGCTGGCGCCGGTGCCCGGGAAGATCGCGTGGTCGGAAACCAGGCTGGCCGGGCCCTCACCGTCGAACAGGGCCGTTCGGAGGTTGCGGGCGACGACGCGGCCGAGAGCGATGCTGGCGGCGTTCTCCGAGGCGTTGCCGTGGAAGTAGACGATCGGGAAGTTGACCTCAGGGTCCGCCGTCGCATTGTGATGGATCGACAGGAACACGTCGGCCTGGTTCTCCACGGCCAACCGGGCGCGGGCGCTCAACTCGACCGGCACGTCCGCGGTCCTCGTCATCACGACCCGGGCCCCGCGCGCCTCCAGCATCTCCTGGAGCAGCAGCGCCACCCGCAGGTTGATCCACTCTTCCCGTTCTCCTCCCGGGCCGACCCTGAACGCGTCGGTTGCCGCGGTTCCTCCGTGGCCCGGATCGAGACAGATCACTTTCCCGGCCAGGGAGCCGTCCCGGGCGTCACGCGGCGGCTTTTCACCGCGGCACGAGACGAGAGCCAGCAGGATGACGCCGGCGACCACGAGGTGCGGCAACGGGAGGCGCGCGACGACACTGCAGATCATGCGGACACCTTTCTCCTAACGGGGTTCCGCAGCTTCCCCGGCAGGTGCCGGGAGCCGTGGAAAGACCAGGATCCCATCCGCGTTGCGGCGCGGTGACAGTCCCGAGGGTCGGTTCACGATCTCTCCTCTGACGACCATCGTGGTCGAGCCGCCGCCGTCGAGGTTGAGGGCGGAGACGCACCCCAGCTCGAGCATGAGGTCGGTCAGCTCGGGCAGCGACATGCCGACGCTCTCGGCCGGCCGGCGGCCGTCGACGGTGACGAGGAGCAGGGTGCCGTCGGCGCGGACGCCGACCGCGGTGCGGGGGTGGCGGGCGAGGAAGAAGACCTCGGAGATCGACTCCTTGCCGGGCTCTTCGAGCCGGTTGCCCCGCCACAGCAGGAGCGGGCCGCCGCCGACGATGTCCTCGGCCCGGTCCCACTCGTGGTCGGGATCGGGAAGCAGGGGCACGATCTTCGTCTCGACCGACACCGGCGTCCCGGGAAGTGCGTGCGGGAGCACCAGGTGCAGACGGTCGCGGCCGACGGACAGCACCATGCCTCCGGCCGGAATCACCGAGCTTCCGTCTCCCACCCGGACCTCGGCGGCGAGCCCGTCCGCGACGAGGATCTCGGCGCCTCCGGGAGAGGTGAGGGTGGTGCGGTGGAACTGCGGCGTGAAGAGGATGAGCTCGGAGGGCCCCCGCGGGCGGTTGACGCCGTCGAGAGGGAAGGACGTCCCGTCCCCGACGCGGACCTCGCCGCGGAAGGAGAGCCGGCCGAAGACCGCTCGCGTGGCGCCGCCGGCGGTGAAGAAGCCGACCGCGCCGCGGCCCCGGTCGGGCTCGGACAGCAGGTTGCCGTCGATGCGGAGCGCGCCCTGGCTGTCTCCGGCGAGCAGCCCGGTCATCCGGAAGTACCCTCCGTTGACCGCGGCCAACGCGCCGCGGCGCTCGGCCAGCTCGGCGGTGGTCTCGAGCCCGATGGCCGCGTCATAGGCGTGGGCCACCTCGAGCCTCATCCGCGCGGGGTCCGCTTCGAGCACGTGGACCCGCCACGGCCCGCCGGGGTTCGTGAGGTCCTGCCCGACCGCTTCGATTCCCGCCGCGGCCTCCCAGCCGTGCTCGGCGAGGCGCCGCTTCAGGTCCTCCGCCGCCTCGGGGGTCGCCACGCCCTCGCTGAAGAGCCGATAGCTGGACCCGGTGGCCTCGAGGGCGACCGCGAAGCCGCCGGCGCGCAGGTCGGCCAGCGCCGCATCGGCCTCGGCCTGGCGGTCGAAGGTCCCGAGCCGGATGCGGTAGGTGGTGCCGGTGGCCGCCGAGCCGCGGCAGAGCACCGAGTACCGCAGGCCCGGCGCGACGGTCTCGGGTTGCGGGCACGTTCCGGCGGGTGCGGCTGCGGCCGCGGCCAACGCGGCGAGCAGGACGAATGCCGAGCTCATTCGCTTCATGGCGTCAGCCCGGGCCCGCGCCAGCGCCGGTCCGCGGCCAGACGAGGCTCGCGCCGAGCCCGGCGGCACAGGTGATGGCCGAGCCCACGAGGGCGAACCACGGCCAGGCGAGAGGGGTGGCGAAGAAGATGAGGCTCATGCACGAGAGGCCGACCACCAACCCGACCAGGGCCGCCTTCTCGCCGACCCGGGGGGCGAAGATGCCGAGGAAGAAGACACCGAGCACGATCCCGGTGGTGAAGGCCGCGATCCCCAGCACGCTGCTGACGACCGACGCCTTGACCCATTGTCCGCCGATGCCGACCGCGATCTGAATGCAGCCGAAGACCACGGTGAGGACCCGGACCACCCGCAGCTGTCGACCGGCCGGCGCGCCGGCGCCCTTGCCGGAGTAGAAGAAATCGTTGGCGGCGGCGGTGGCGCACGAGTTGAGGGAGCTCGAGAGCGTGGACATCGCGGCGGCGAAGATGGCGCCGAGGAGGACGCCGAGCACCCCCACCGGGATCTCGTCGAGGATGAAACGCGCGAAGACCCGGTCGGGGCGCTCGAACGCCGCGTCCGGGCTGAAGGTCTGGTAGAAGACGAAGAGCCCGGCGCCGATCAGCAGGAAGAGCGCGAACTGCGCCACCACCACGAAGCCGCCCACCCACAGGGCGCGCTGCGCATCGCGGAGATTCCGCGCGCAGAGGTAGCGCTGCACCATCATCTGGTCGACCCCGTGCGAGCCCAGGGTGATGAAGAGCCCGCCGACGAGACCGGCCCACAGACAGTAGGGCTGGCTCCAGTCGAAGCTGAGGTCGAAGACACGCAGCTTGCCGGCCGCCCCGGCGACGGTGATGAGCTGGTCCCAGCCGCCGGGGAGCCGACCGACGATCAGGGCGAGGGCGGCGACGGCGCCGCCGATGTAGATCACGAACTGCACGAGGTCGGTCACGAGCACCGCCCGGATGCCGCCGAAAAAGGTGTAGACGATGGTCGCCACACCCATGACGATCACCGCCCAGTGCAGCGGGATCCCGGTCATCTCCTGGAGCACGATGGACGAGAGAAAGAGACGCAGACCGTCAGCGAGGCTGCGGGTGGTGATGAAAAGCGCCGAAGCCGCCCGTTGGGTCGCGCCCCCGAAGCGCTTGTGGAGCACGTCGTAGGCCGTGTAGAACGAGCCCGTGAAGTACTGCGGCAGGAGCAGGAACACGACCACGAAGCGCCCGAGCAGGAACCCGAGCGGGATCTGCAGCCAGGTCATGTCCCGCGAGTAGGCGAAGCCGGGGATGCTCAGAAAGGTGACGGTGCTGGTCTCGGTGGCGACGATCGAGAACAGGATCAGCCACCAGGGACGGTCGCGCCCGCCCACCACGTAGTCGGACACCGTGCCGGAGTTGCGGCCGATCCACAGGCCGAGCGCGACGACCCCGGCGAGGTAGGCCGCGAGGATCCCGAGGTCGAGTGCGCCGATGCTCATCGGCCGCCCGCCGCGGCGTGGCCCGGAACCCCCGGTTTCAGCCGGGCCATGCCGTTCCGAAGTGGACGAGCCGGAGGTCGAGCTCCTCGACGGCCTGCCGGGCTTCGGGCGAGGTCAGCACCGCGAGCTCGAACTCCCTCTCGGCGGCGTACCCGCTCGTCGACCGCAGCTCGTCGTCGACCCGGGCGGGGTGGCACATGAGCTCGGTGATGCCGGGGCCGAGCGCGCGCAGGATTTTGGCCAGCACGTCCAGCCGCGCGTCCTCTCCGAAGAAGTCCTCGACGAAGGCATCGGTGGTCGTCACCGCGCGCCGCCGCAGCCGCGCTGCGACGTCCGCCGAGGCGTTGCGGACCGGCAGCCCGTGCTCCCCGGCCAGCGCGATCAGCGCTTCGCAAACGACCGGGTGGCGGTGCGAGTGGTGGTGGCTGTCGAGGTGGGTGGGGAGGCGGCCGGTGAGCTCGCGGAAGCGGGCGAGCTGCGCCTTCGCTTCGAGGAGCACCTCCTCGAGCACGGGGTCGACGAACTCCTCGGGCTTCGCCGGCAACCGCCCGGCGGCGCCGGTGAGGCTGGGCAGGCGGTCCGCGGGCAGGATCGAGGGGCCTCCGGTGAGGGCGACGTGGAGCCCGACGCCGAGGTTCGGGAGCTCGCCGAGCCGGGCGGCCGCGTCCTCCGCTGCGGGGTAGGCCACCATCAGGGTCGCGCTGGTGACCAGGCCGTGAAGGTGGGCCTCGAAGATGCCGTCGTTGATGCCCACCGTGCGCCCGAGATCGTCGGCGTTGACGATCAGCAGCCTGGCCTCGTGGGGGCTCACTGCAGCAGCTCCAGGGCGAGGGTGACGGCGCCGACGGCGGGCTCGACCTCGAGCAGCCGGACCTCGGCGCCGGGCAGGTCCTCGAGGAGCGCCGCGACCCGCGGCACCAGGCTCGGGCAGGCCTTGAAGGCCCCTCCCGAAAGGACGACGGGGAAGCTCTCGTGAAAGGCGAGCTGGCCGGCGACCGCCCGCCCGGCCCGGGCGAGGTGCTTGGAGGCCTGGTCCATGAGGGTTTCGGCGGCCTCGTCGCCGTCGGCACACGCGGTCTCGACCAGGGAGGCCAGGTCGGCGACCCGGTTGCGCGACAGCTCCTGGTCGTAGAACCAGTCGACGAGCTCCGAGGGTTTCGAGACGCCGAGCTTCTCGCAGATCAGCGGGTACAGTGAGGTGGCGACGCCCCTCCCGTCGGCGGCGCGGATGGCGTGGCGCACCGCGTAGTGGCCGAGCCAGAAGGCCGAGCCCTCGTCGCCGAGGAGGTAGCCCCAGCCGCCGGCGCGCGCCTCGTGTCCCTCGGGGTCCACGCCGTAGGCGATGGAGCCGGTGCCGGCCACGATCACGATTCCGATGCCCGACGGGGCCCCCGCCACGAGGGCCACCAGGGCGTCGTTGACCACCCGGACCGCCTGCCGCTGGCCGAGCCGGCGGAGCATGTCGCGGATCAGCTGCTCGCCGCCGGGCTGCCCGACGCCGGCGATGCCGAGGCAGAGGGCGGCGATGGGCTCGGGCGCCTCGAGCGAATCGATGACGTCGAAGAGGACCTTCTCGACCGCGAGCTCGCCCTTCATGACGAGGTTGGCACTGCCGGAGATGGTCTTGGAGAGCACCTTCCCGGTCTCATCGGCCAGCAGGCCCACGGTCTTGGTCCCGCCGGCGTCGATTCCGATGACGTAGCGCATGACTGAGGCTCCTAAAGGCTCCCGGCTCCGCCCGGCGTCCGCTCGCGCACGCCGAGCCCGGGTCCCTTCGGCAGTACGAGCCGGCCGTTCTCGACCCCGGCCCCGACGAAGGGGTCGTTGCGGATCAGGAGGTTGCCGTCGAGGTCCGCGAAGTCGACGAGCGGGGCGATGTGGGCCGCCGCCGTGATGGCGAGGGAGGACTCCACCATGCAGCCGAGCATGATCTGCATCCCGTGCGCGCGGGCGACGTGGATCATGCGCAGCGCCTCGCCGACGCCGCCGCACTTCATGAGCTTGATGTTGATGCCGTCGAAGGCCTCGGCGAGGTGGGGGATGTCCTCGGCGCGCGCGACGCTCTCGTCGGCGAAGAGGGGGAGGGGGCTCCGCTTTCTGAGCTCGCACATCTG
>CAZMED010000066.1:0-14324 GCA_964565045.1 uncultured Thermoanaerobaculia bacterium | reverse complement strand
ATTGGGTTCGGTGCCGTACGCGTAGCCGGGCTCGGAGAATCGCTCGTCCCACATGAAAACCGTGAACCCGACCGTTCGGCGTTCTGTTCCACTTTCACCGCGGACACGGTGCACGTTCAAACGCCCCTGAACAGCTCCTTCACCGAGTCCCGCACCAGCACGATGATGGTGAAGACGCCGAGCACGGTACCCACGGGCATGAAGAGGCACTCGACGCCTCCCATGACCAGGCAGAAGGTGTAGCGTTTGCGCTGCGCCAGGCTGCGGCCGGCGAGGGCCATGAGCGCGGCGAGGGTCCAGCCGGCGGCGATGAAGAGCGCGGCGAAGGCCATGATGCCGAGGCCGACGGGCCGCGTCGCCGCGTCGCCCTCGTCGAAGGCGCCGAGCACCATCGCCAGGCCCATGAAGAAGTGGAGGAAGGGGATGCAGGCGACCAGGGCCGCCATGCCCGCCGCCACGTAGTGAAAGATCGACAGCAGCTTGAGGTGCTCGAGATCGCGGTCCATGAGAGCCTCCTATTCACATCCTACGCGCCTCGGCGGCGGGGATTCCGTCAGTGGCCCTCGTCGATGGTGGGCAGCGCCCCGGGGTTTGTGAACCAGGGTGCGCGGTGGGCCCAGTAGATGTTCCGGTCGGGCCGCTCGCGGGGGTCGTCGTCGAGGCTTCCCGCCGGCACCAGATAGCCCTTGCGGTTGCGCGACTGCCAGGGCAGCGCGGAGCCGCAGGCCGAGCACCACCCGGTGCAGTAGAACTGGGCTTCGGGCAGCTCCCAGCGCCTGACGAACTCCTCGCCGCGGCTCCAGCGGAACTGAGCGGCCTTCACCAGGATGTTGGCGCTGAAGGCCGAGCCCGAGCTCTTGCGGCAGCGGCTGCAGTGACAGTGGTGGAAGAACACGAAGGGCGGGCTGATCTCGAAGCCTACCGCCCCGCACAGACACGATCCGCGGAACGTCGACTCGCTCATGCGCTCCTCCTCTTCAGCTCCCGTCCTCCGGCAACCTGCCGAGAACGCCCTGCAGCCAGCGGTGCGCGCGGTGGATGCCTTTCGGTTCGGCGAACATCATGATGCACTCGCCGTGAATGACCTCGACGCCGTGCTGCTCGCAGTACCGGATGGCGGCCTCGGACTCCGCGCCCTGCTGCATCCACACCCGCTGGATACCGTTGTCGTGCGCTTCTCTGACGAGCTTCTCGGTCTGCTCCGGCGGCACCACCAGCACCAGACCGCCGGGCTGCTTCGGCAGCTCGCCGAGCGACGGATAGGCGCGCACGCCGCGGAGCTCCGCCGCCTCGGGGTGGATGGGAAGCATCTCGTAGCCCTTGCCGGAGAGGTCCTTGAGGACCGTGTTGCCGAAGCCCCTGCCGCTGCGCGAGACGCCGGCCAGGGCCAGTGTGTCCTGGGCGAGGAAGGCCTCGATGGCTGCCTTACTGGTCACGATCGCTCCTCCGCCTCCACGATGCTGTCGCGCAGGGCTCCCGGCGTCGGCACCGGGACCGCGTGGCAGGTCCCGGAGTCAGGATCGTACATGAACCGGTAGGAGCCGGGGTTGCCCTGGCGCGCGAGGGCGCCCCAGCCTCCGGCGTAATACGGGCAGTCGTCGTTGAAGCAGATGAACTGGTAGGGGCTCGACCACTGGGTGAAGGGCGTTTGCGGCACCTGCCATTTCGCCAGCGGCTCGCCGCAATGGGGGCAACGACGGGTCGCGCCGACCCACCGGCGCCGGGCGCGGGGCTCGTCCGGCACGGCGGGACGGTTCACCGCGAGGCTCTCGGGCAGCTGACGCGTGCAGCCGCCGGGAACGCCTTTCCGGTCTGCGAAGACGGCATAGACCGGGTCGCTGGGGACGCCCAGCCCGGCGTATCGATCGTCGGAAGGGCGCGGCTTGCCCCGCGACATGAAGAAGCGGGGCTCTTCGAAGGCGCCCGTGCGCCGGAAGTACCCCTCGACGAGCCGGATCCGCTCTTCGTCGTCGGCGTCGCGCCAGATCCGGACCACCTTGGGCGGGAAGAAGCGATTCGAAAAGACCACCAGAAAGAGCCCGCCGGGTCGCAGCACTCTCGCCACGTCGCGGAAGACCTCCACGGGTTGGGTGAGGTAGTCCACCGACACCGTGCACAGCACCGCATCGAAGGTGTCGTCCCCGAAGGGCAGCCTCGGGTCACGGTTGAGATCGTGGATGAGACGGTCGGTCAGGATGGGGTTCTGCGCCAGCTCGTTCCGGTTGAGCCCAAGGCCCACGACGCGGGCGGGCACCGCCGACGAGGGGATGTGCGAGTCCCAGCTCGCCATGAGGTCGAGGACGGCCGCGCCGGCTTGCCCGGCGAGCTGCCCGGCCAGCCCTCCGACGAGATTCTCAACGGTGGACAGCGCCGTGGTGTCGAGGTGGCTCACAAAGCGGTCGTCCGCGTAGAAGACGGCGTCGTCGTTCTCGTCCTCCCTGGCGAACGCTCCTTTTGGAAACTCAGGCTCGATCATCGTCGTCCGCCTTTCGGGTGCGGCGCAGGGCTCTCGCCGAGGAAGCGAGGCCTGAAAACACCGCCAGCATCAGCATGGCGATGACGCCGGCGACGACAACCCCGGCGACGATCTTGAGAGCGGTCAGCACCATATTGTGCGGTAAAACAGGGTGCCGGTTGTTTCCATTTCACGGCTCCCGGCGGCGGGAACGGAAAAGCAGCCAGCCGTAGACCGCCAGGTTGCCGACGATGACCGCCAGCCCGAGGGCCACCTGCAGCTCGCGGTCGAGGCCCGCCGGATAGACGACGGGCACGATGTAGCGGTCGATGAAACCGCCCGCGTAGGCGTCCCCGCCTGCGGCGAGCCGCAGTCTGTTCTCGAGGGGCGTGAGCGGACAGACCCAGCCGGCCAGCTCCACCAGCGCGCCCCAGATCGCGGCCGGCGCGTGCACCCACGCCGCCTTCGGCCAGCGGAGGCCGAGGAACCCGCCGCAGGCGACGAAGAGGATGAAGCCCAGGTGGAGCAGGACAACGGCGTCGGCGAGGAGGTGCGCGAGCATCGCAGCGCTCGGGATCGCGCTACCGACCGGCAGGCGAGGGTCGTGGGGTCATGTACGTGTCGAGCTCCCGTACGCCGCCCGCCGGATCCGAGAGACGAAGGACACCAGCGAGCGCCTCTCGAGCCGACCGTTGCCGCGCAGCCCGGAGCACTCGGCGACGCCATGAACGCTCGCGATGCAGCACACCGTGAGGCCGGTGCGCCCGGGCGCGCCCCAGGGATCAGGCACGGTGGAGGGTGGGTGGAGCACCGCCTGCGGCCGCAGGATCAGAAGAGCGCACCGACGATGCTCTCGAGGGCCCCGACGGCGGTCTCGAGCAGGCCCTTTTCGTTGCCCGAGTTGGTGCGTGGGTCGGGGAGCGGCAGGAACAACCCCCGGCACGAGGTGCAGCGCATGACCCGGTACCTGCGGATCCTCCCCGTGCGGAGAATGTCCGATTCGCAGCGAGGGCAGCGTTTGTGGGTCGACTCGCCGGTCGGCTGGTAGCGGTCCTCTGGGCCGGGGACGCCGTTGAGCCGGCTCGAGCCCTCGCCGTTCTGGTAGGCCTCGAGCTCGCCCCCGTCGAACCAGGCACCGTGGCAGACCCGGCACACATCGAGGCGGACCCCGCCGTAGGCCTCCTCCGTCATTTCCGCCTGACAGGATGGGCAGATCATCGCTCTCTCCGGCGCCGGTGCGTCCGGCGGTATTCGCAGAGCAGGCCGGCGCCCGTGTGCGTCCCAGGAAGAATACGATGGTTTCCGGTTCCGGGTTGGCTCGGGGGGCTCGACTCGCCGCGTTGCGTGCGGTCGGGGCTCACCGGGCGGTGCCGTCCGAAACGATCTCGAGGAGCTCCTGGAGTCGGGTGATTTCGTAGGTGGGCTCGACATCCGCGGGGCGAGGGTGGCGCGCCGGGTTGAACCAGCAGGTGTCGACCCCGAAATCGCGGCCGCCGGCGATGTCCGAGGTCAGGCTGTCTCCGACCATGAGCACGTCCCGCTTCGACGGGCCCCCCATGGCCTCGAAGGCGGCCCGGAAGATGCCGCCGTCCGGCTTGGCCGAGCCGACCTCCTCCGAGATCACGATGCCGGCAATGTGGGGGCCGATGGCCGACGCCGCCAGTCGCGGCCGCTGGACCTCGGCGAGCCCGTTGGTGACGATGAGCAACTGCGCCCACGCGGCGAGGCGCGCCGCCACCCCGGCCGCGCCGTCGATGAGATCGGACCGCCGCGCGAGGTTGGCGAGGTAGCGGTCGCTGAAGTCGGCCGGATCCGCATCCACGCCGATGGCCTCGAAGAGGCTCGCGAATCGCTCGCTCCGGATCCGCTCCTGGGTGGTGGTCCCGCGTTCGAGCTCGAGCCACAGGCGGCCGTTGATGCGGCGGTAGATCTCGACGTGCCCCGCTTCGAAGGGCAGCCCGCACTCGGCAAACGTGCCGGCCAGAGTGACGGCCTCCGAATAGTCGTAGTCGAAGAGCGTGCCGTCGGCATCGAGCAGGACCCAACCGTAGCTCACGGCGAATCGGTCCCGCGCCCGCACTCGCGCGACGCCCTCATCAACTCCGGCCCGGGTTCTCGGCCGCGAACAGGAGCTCGAGCGGTGCGGCCGTCGCCGCGTCGAGGCACTCCGCCATGATCCCGCGGAACTCCACGTCGACCGCGTGGCTCGAGCTCTGGAACGCCGCCGCCGCGCCCGCCAGGTCAGGGGCGCGGCTGTAAAGGTAGAGAAAGTCGCCCGCGCTCTCCGAGGCGAAGAACACGGCCTCGTCGGCGATGCCCTCCGCGGCGAGCGCCGCCCCCACCTCGTCCCGGCGCGCCGCGAGCGACGCGATCCAGGAGCGAACGCGCTCGCTCTTGCCGTCGATGATCCGGATTTTCACACATTGTATCTGCAGCATGAGCCCTCATTCCCGTGCAGGTGGGCGTTGGTGTCCCGTCCACCGCCGTGGCCTACCATAGCTCAGTCCACCGTCAGGGAGCGCCCGTTGTCATGCTCCGACAGCCCGAGCAGGAAGGGTGCCGCCCGTTGTGCCCACTCGGCGGGCGCCGGAAAGCCGCCCGCCTCCTCTGCCCAACAGGTGCGCAGCATGTCGGTGTCGATGATACCGGGGTTGACGGCCACCGCGGCGAGGCCGGCCGGCAGCTCCTGGGCGAGGGCCTTGGTGAGGCCCTCCACCGCCCACTTGCTGGCGCAGTAGGGCGCCACCTCCGGCGCTGTCGAGCGGCCCCAGCCGGAGCTCATGTTGACGACGACCCCGCGGCCGCGCCCGATCATCGCCGGCAGGAAGGCGCGGATGAGGTTGGCGCTGCCTTCCACATTGACCCGCATCACCGCCGCGAGCTCTTCCTCCGGCACATGCCAAAGGGGTGCAGGGCGGTTCATGAGCCCGGCATTGTTGATCAGGAGGTCCGGGGCCGGGAGTTCGGCGAGGACACCTTCGGCCCAATGACGGACGAGCGGCCCGTCCGCCACGTCGACGGCGTCGAAGCGGTGCGGCGCGGGCAGCGAGCGCCGCAGATCGGCCACGCCGCTTTCGGATCTGCCGCATCCGACCACCGTGACATCTCGTTTCGCGAGCTCGTCGGCGAGGGCGCGGCCGAGGCCGCGGGTGGCGCCGCTGAGGACGACGGTGGGACGGTCCCCGGCCACCGCTCAGCCCATGGTGAAGGCGTTGAGCTTGTTGCCGTCGTCGTTGGTCCCCAGGGTGACGTAACCGATCATCGGCGTCCTCCGTGTCGAGCGCGGATACCGCGCATTGGAATCCTCCTCAGGAACAGCTGAGGACTCCCCGGCATTCTCGGGGTGAGCTCGCCGGACGCAGAAGCGCACGTCATCTCAACCCTGCCGCACCACCAGCCAGGTCCCGATCAGAAGCGCCGCCACTCCCAGCAGCCGCGACGGGTTGAGCGATCTGGAGTGCTCGACGAGGAGGCCGAAGTGGTCGAGCAGGAGACCGGCCGTCAGCTGCACGCAGATGATCAGGGTCATGGTGGCCGCGGCGCCGATCCGCGGCACGCAGTACACGAAGGCCCCGACCAGCAGCAGGCCGAGCCAGCCGGCGGTCAGGGCGTACCAGGGCACCGACCGCCAGGCCGAGAGATCGGCGGCGCCCGGTACTGCGAGCAGCAGGGCCGCCGCGAGGGTTCCGCCGAGGTGGATGACGAAGACGCTGCCCATGACCCCCACCGACCGGCCCATGACGGAGGCCAACGGTCCCTGCAGACCTGCGGCGACACCGCCGGCGAGACCGACCGCGACCACGATGATCAATGCACCCATCGTTCCTCCAGGAGAGCGTTGGTGTCCGCCCGGCATGGCGGCAATTATAGGGGCGACCGGCGGCGCCCGGTCATCGCTCCAGGCGCTGCATCCAGATCATGTCGAAGAGACGGCCGTGCTTCTCGCCGACCTCGCGGAACCGTCCGCACTCGGCGAATCCGTGCGCGAGGTGAAAACGGATGCTGCCCTCGTTGGCCGACGAGATGTGGGCGAGGAAGTTGACGATTCCGAGGTGCCGGCCCGCCTCGAGGAGGCGCTCGAGGAACTGCCCGCCCAGCCCACGCCCGGTGTGCTCGGGGTGGAGAAAGTAGGTCAGCGTCGCGGAGCGCCGCAGGGTCGGTACGGGGAGGAACGGCGCGAGGTAGGCGAAGCCCACGAGTTCCGCGTCCACCTCGGCAACCAAGAATGGGTATCCGGGGGCGACGGCGGCGCGCTCGCGGAAAAAGTCGTCGCCGACGGGGCGCTCGGGGTAGGCCGCGAAGCTCTCGGTCACGTAGTGATTGAAGATGGATGCGACCGCCGCCCAGTCGCTGGCACGCACGGGTCGGATCAACGCCTTCATTGCTCCGAGTCTCTCACGGCGCAGCCGGCCCGGCGTCCCTTGCGATCACGACGGTCTTGGTGGGTCCGCGCCCCTCCGGGAATCCCCGCCAGCCCGGAAGTGCATCGTCACGACGCCGTTTTCATGACGCTGCAGGCTCGCGAGCTCGAGCGATTGCAGGCTGTCGGTGCACCGCCACAGTGGAATGCCGTTTCCCAGTACGACGGGCACGTATGAGATCACGTAGTCGGTGATCAGACCCTGAGCCACGAACTCGCCCGCGAGAACCGCGCCACCGACCAGCCACGCATGGGTGCAGCCCTCCGCGCGAAGGTCGTCGATGATGGATCCGAGCTCGCCGCTTCGGGTGCGGACCTCCGGCGTGGCAGGTTCCAGGGCGTGGTGCGAGAGCACGAGGCAGCGCAGTTTCCCGTACGGCCAGGAACCGAACGACAGCACCTTTTCGTAGGTTCCCCGTCCCATGACGAGGGCATCCACCGAGGCGATGAACTCCGAGTAGCCGTAGTCGTCGCCGGTGGCCATGAAGGGGTCGAGCCATGCGACGCCTCCGTTGCAGTCGGCGATGTAGCCGTCGATGGTGCACGCGACGAAATATGAAACCCTCACTGCAACGACCTCAAACTGTCCTTTCGCTGAACCTGGTTCGTCCGGCCACGCCAGGCTGATCGAAAATCCGGCCGCCGCCGGTTTCCACGCTCCACCAGTCAATCATCAGAATCTTCGGTGCAGTCGAGGAGAGAGCCGTCCTCGAGGTCCTCGAGAACGCCGTCCGTGAGGACCCCCACAGCCGACGCCAAGGCCCACAGGAAGTCCACCGTCTCCTCGGTCGCCGGCTCGTCGGTGAAGAATCGGAAGCAGGCGGCCGCGTCCTCGATGCGGGTCACCAGTTCGGGCTCATGGCCCTCCTCGCGGAGCTCGGAGATGGCGTCCGCGTCCGGTCTGACGGGGGTCTCGACCTCGACCGCGACAACGCTCAATCGCTCGCTCAGCTCGGCCAACGCTTCGGCTGCTGCCATGGCCAGCGCGGAGTTCACGGCGGCGCCGATGCCGTCTGCGGACTTCCAACCCAGACCGCGGGCCCGGTGCAGGCGCTCGGCCCGTCGCGGTGCCGGACCGTCCGACACGGCGACCCAACGCCAGCCGGCGAGCCCCAGCAGCTTCGAGATGTCCTCCATCGGCGGCTCGCCGGCGGCAGGCGCGTAGATGCGGAGCTCCAGGCTCATGCCTCAGCTCGCCGGCCCCGGGGGCACCATGTTCTCCGGCATCTGGACCGCGACCACCTCGCCCGACGCGCACACCTCGCCGTTCGCGGAGACGGAGGCGCTGATCACCACCTTGCGCCCCTTGATCTCCTCGATCCGGCCGCGCACCTCGAGCGGCACTCCGAGCGGCGTCGGCCGCAGGTACTGGACCTTGAGCGAGGCGGTCACGAAGCGGAAGGCCGGCTCGGTGCCCATCTCGCGCCCTGCCGCGCGGTAGGCCGCCGCCGCCGCCGAGCCGGTGCCGTGGCAGTCGATGAGCGACGCGATGAGGCCGCCGTAGACGTACCCAGGGATGGCCATGTGCTCGGGCCGCGGCGTGAAGGTCGCAACGGTCTCGTCTCCGTCCCAGAAGCTCTTGAGCTGCAGGCCCTTTTCGTTGAGCCGGCCGCATCCGTAGCAGTAGCTGAGGTCGTCCGGGTAGTAATCCTGAAATGCCGTGTCGGTCATGGGTCCGCCCTTTCCCGGGTGATGTTCTCACATCCGCCGGCCCGCGGAACGGTCGGCATCCGGAGCTCAGCCCGGCAGCAGCCCGAGGCGCACCAGGCAGGCCTCGAGATCGTCGACGCCGTCGGTGAGGTGGGCACTCATGCCGGCGGCCTCAGCCGCGTCGACGTTGGCGGCGGTGTCGTCGAAGTAGGCGATGCGGGCGGCGGGCACCCGGAGCTCACGAATGGCGGCGGCGAAGATCGCGGGCTCGGGCTTGGCGAGCCCGAGCTCGTTGGAGAAGTAGAACTCGTCCACGTGCTCGCGGAGGAAATTTCTGTGCAGGTGCGTGTGGAGCTCGTTGGAGTTGCTGAGGCACGCGACGCGGAAACGCGGCCGCAGGCGGTCGAGGATCTCGGTGGCCCCGGGATAGGGTCCGCGGACCCACGACACGAAGTCGCCGAGCAGCTGCTCGGGCGCCAGGTCGAGGCCCCACTCGGCCATGAAGAGCTCTGCGAACCGGTCCGGGCCGATGTCACCGCGCTCGAAGGTCTGGACCGCACGCGACCGGATCCAACGCTCGCGGACGGATGCTGCATCGATGGGGTGGGGGAGCCGCGCCGGCAGCTCCTCGAAGCCCGCGAAGTGGACCAGGACTCCGCCGATGTCGAACAGGAGGACATCGAAGTCGGGCGCCGTCCTTGTGACGCGGGTCCGCGACCGATCACCGGTTCGGTCCGGGGCCATTGTCACGGCTCGTTCCGGGTCTGCTCGCGACGGATGGCCTGGATGATGGTGTCGAGCGCCTGCAGAAAGCGCGAGCGATCGCGTTTTTCGAGCGGCGGAGGCCCACCGGTGATCTCGCCCGCGCCGCGCAGTTCCGAGAGCAGGTCCCGGGTCGCGACCGCCTGCCCGATGTTGTCGTTCGTGAAAGCCTTACCCGTCGGACCGAGAACGTGGGCGCCCTGCTTCAGGCAGCGGCTGGCAAGCGGGATGTCGGCGGTGACCACGATGTCCTGCGCCCCCACGTTGTCCGCGATCCAGTCGTCGGCGGCGTCGAAGCCGCCGCCCACCACTTCGAGGGCGACCGACGGATCCTCCGGGGTCCGCATCCACGAGTTGGCCACCAGCGTCACCCGCAGCCCGCAGCGTTTCGCGACGCGGTACACCTCCTGCTTGACCGGGCACGCGTCGGCATCGACGAAAATGTGCAGCACCGAGAGATCCTACCAGTCATCCGGGGATCAACGTCATGGGCTCTTTCTGTAACACATGAGATGGACGACACGGGTGTGCTCCGTGCCCGTCTCCGTCTCCGTCTCCGTGCCCGGATTCAGGTTCAGTGACTGCGGCAGATGGCAGTGGCAGGTTCAGTGGCAGCTGCAGGTTCAGAGGGCAGCGGCCGCGGCAGCGGGCAGGTTTCACGACCGCCGCATGGCCAAGTCGGGTCGTTCACGCCGATTGACTGGAGGGGGCCTCTGTGATTCGGGAGGGTGGGGGAAAAATCCGAAATCCGAAATCCGAAATCCGAAATCAACCCGGTCGTCGCGCCCGATCCCGGATTACTCGAACCAACTGCCTGAAACGGCCCCACACCGGCGACCCCACGGTCTGGTGTACCCTTCCGCCCCGGAGGTGGCCATGAAGGTCGTGATTCTCGGGGCCGGCAGGGTGGGACAGGCGATCGCCAGGGACCTGGCGGCGGCGAATCGATTCGAGCTCACCGTCGCCGATGTTTCCGAGGCGGCGCTGCACAGGCTGAACGGCGTCGGCGGCTTGAGAACCGAGCGTGCCGACCTCGCAGAGGCGGGGGAGATCGCGCGGCTGGTGAAGGGACAGGACCTGGCCGTGGGTGCGGTGCCCGGCCCCATGGGGTACGCCACGCTCGGGCGCATCATCGAGGCGGGCGTCGATGTGGTCGACATCTCCTTCTTCGAGGAGTCCCCATGGCCCCTCGATGCGATCGCCAGGGAGCGCGGCGTGACCGCGGTCATGGACTGCGGGGTCGCGCCCGGCTGCTCGAACCTGATCCTCGGCCGCGCGCTCGCCTCTTGGGAGCGGATCGACGCCTTCCGCTGCTACGTGGGCGGGCTGCCGGTGGCGCGGCACTGGCCGTACCAGTACAAGGCCGGGTTCTCGCCCATCGACGTGATCGCCGAGTACACGCGGCCGGCGCGGTTGGTGGAGGGCGGCGAGGTGGTGGTGCGGCCGGCCCTGACCGAGGTCGAAGCCCTCGACTTCGCCGGCGTCGGCACGGTCGAGGCCTTCAACACCGACGGCCTGCGCAGCCTGATCGAGACCTCGAAGGTTCCGGAGATGGTGGAGAAGACCCTGCGCTACCCCGGGCACTGCGAGCAGATGGCGATGCTCCGGGACAGCGGTTTCTTCGACGAGGAGCCGGTCACGGTCGGCGGCGTCGAGGTCCGGCCCATCGACCTCACCGCCGAGCTCCTGATCCCGGCCTGGCACATGGAGGAGGGCGACGAGGACCTGACCGTGATGCGGGTCGAGGTCGAGGGGGTCGTCGACGGCGAGAAGACGCTCCGCCGCTGGGAAATGCTCGACCGCTACGACCGCGGGACCGGCACCACCTCCATGGCGAGGACCACCGGCTACACCTGCACCGCGATGGTCCACGTCCTCGCCGAGGGGCTCTTCGCCGAGCCCGGTCTCTCGCCGCCCGAGATCGTCGGCCGCGATGCCCGCTGCTCCGACTTCGTTTTCGACTACCTCGCCGAGCGCGGGATCCGATTCGAGGTCACCGAGGAAACGTTGGAACGTTCAAACGTTTGACGTTCTAACGTTCGAACGACTCGGCGCCGCCGTGGGCGCGGAGCGCGCCGCGAATGAGCTCGTCGAGGAGGGCCTCGCGCTGCTCGCTCTGCAGGTCGAGGGCGCGCGCCACCACCGGCCACGCCGCGGCGAGCAGGAGGACCGGCGCCGCGAGACCGAGAAAGAGGGCGCGACCCCGGGCGCTGCCGCGCGGCGTGTCGCCCTCCCCGAGAAGGGTCGCCAGCCGTTCGAAAGAGCTGCGGAGGGGCGGGGTGAGGGCCTCGACGGCCACCGCGCCGCCGTCGGCGAGGTCGCGCAACAGGAGTCGGACGGCGGCGTCATCCCCGGCGAGGCGGCGCAGCAGCCGGCGGAGCGCCGCCACCGCGTCCATACCTTCGGCAGGCGGGTCGCCGCCATCGTCCGGGGGCGCGATGGCGGCGAGCTCCGACGCGGCGCGCCGCAGCACGGCGCGGTAGAGCTGCCGCTTGCCGCCGAAGTGGTAGGAGACGGCTCCCGGGTTGGCCCCGGCCTGGTTGCAGATGTCGCGTACCGAGGCGCCGCGGTAACCCTCGTCGGCGAAGAGGCGGGTGGCGGCCTGCAGGAGTCGCTCGCGGGTGGTCAAATTCATACACCCGTTTGTATCAATTTCCCGGCAGCCTGGCAAGAGAGTTCCGTCTGATCAGTCGATCATGTCCCCGAAAAGCCCGCCGACCCTCCATCCAGCGAGAGAGGATCACGAGTTCATGATCTAAAGCGATAATTTCTAGAGACTTGCAAATTCGTAACAAACGTATGTATGAATCTGATCGTTGCTGCTTGACGCCGGCTGCCGAGGTGTTTAGCATCGTTCTACAGGATGGGACAGTCGAACGACCGCGTGGTGGCCGTGATCCCGGCCCGCTGGGCCTCGTCGCGGTTCCCCGGCAAGCCGCTGGCCGAGCTGGCGGGCGAGCCGATGATCGCGCACGTGGTGCGACGGGCCGCCGAGGCGGCGACGGTGGAGCACGTCATCGTGGCCACCGACGACGACCGCATCGCGCACGCCGCGACGGCGGCCGGCGCCGAGGCGGTGATGACCGGCAGCCATCCGTCCGGCACCGACCGGGTGGCGGCGGCGGTGGCCGGCCGCGACGAGTGGGGCGTCGTCGTCAACGTCCAGGGCGACGAGCCGCTCCTCGCGGGCGCGAACATCGATACCCTGGTTCGCGGCCTGCTGGCCGACGACGAGGCACCGATGGCGACCCTGTGCCGGCCGCTCGAGCCGGAGCGCGCCGACGATCCCAACGCCGTGAAGGTGGTGGCCGATTCGCGCGGCCACGCGCTCTACTTCTCGCGCTCGGCGATCCCGTATCCGCGCCACCCGGAGCTCGCCGCGCCGCTGTGGCGGCTCCATCTCGGCATCTACGCCTTCCGGCGCGAGGGGCTGGCACGCTTCGTGGCCCTCGAGCCGTCGCCGCTGGAGCGGGCCGAGGCCCTGGAGCAGCTGCGGGCGCTGGAAAACGGCATCCCCATCCTGGTCCTCGACGCGCCGCACCCGGCTTTCGGGGTCGACACGCCGGAGGACCTGAAGCGGGTCGAAGAGTTCATGGATCGGCAACCCGGGCAACCCGACTAGGAGGACGAGATGGCCACGAAGTACGTTTTTGTCACCGGAGGTGTTGTTTCGGGGCTCGGCAAGGGCATCTCCGCGGCCTCGCTCGGGGCGTTGATGGAGGCCCACGGCTACACCGTCACCATGCTCAAGGTCGACCCCTACGTCAATGTCGATCCCGGCACCATGTCGCCGTTCCAGCACGGCGAGGTCTTCGTCACCGACGACGGCGCCGAGACCGACCTCGACCTCGGCCACTACGAGCGCTTCACCTCGGCCACCATGGCCAAGAAGAACAACTTCACCACCGGCAAGATCTACTCGTCGGTGATCGAGAAGGAGCGCCGCGGCGACTACCTCGGCAAGACGGTCCAGGTCATTCCCCACATCACCGACGAGATCAAGGACAACATCCGCGTCCTCGGCGGCGACGTCGACTTCGTGATCGTCGAGATCGGCGGCACGGTCGGCGACATCGAGTCGCTGCCCTTCCTCGAAGCCATTCGCCAGTTCCGCTCCGACGCAGGCCGCGGCAACGTCCTCAACATCCACCTCACCCTCGTTCCCTACATCAAGGGCTCGGACGAGCTCAAGACCAAGCCCACCCAGCACTCGGTCAAGGGGCTGCTCGAGATCGGCATCCAGCCCGACATCCTGCTCTGCCGCTGCGACCGCGCGCTGCCACCGGAGCTGCGGGCGAAGATCGCGCTCTTCTGCAACGTCGAGGCGCGGGCTGTGATCCCGGCCGAAGACGCCGACACCATCTACGATGTGCCGCTCAAGCTCGCCGCCGAAGGCCTCGACGAGATTGTCCTCGAGCTCCTCAACCTTCCCAAGGGGCAGCGCGACCTCACGCGCTGGCGCCAGGTCGTGGACGCGGTGCGCAGCGCCACCGACGAGGTGTCGGTGGGCATCGTCGGCAAGTACGTCGACCTCGCCGACTCGTACAAGTCCCTCAACGAGGCGTTGATCCACGGCGGCCTCGCCAACGGGGTCAAGACCAACCTGGTGTTCATCGACTCGGAGTCCCTCGAGGGCTCGGGCTACCCCGGCGAGCTCTTCGAGGTCGACGCCATTCTGGTGCCGGGCGGCTTCGGCAAGCGCGGCATCGAGGGCATGATCCGCGCCATCGAGTTCGCCCGCGGCCACAAGATCCCCTTCTTCGGCATCTGCCTCGGCCTGCAGACCGCCATCATCGAGTTCGCCCGCAACGTCTGCGGGCTCGCCGGCGCGCACTCCACCGAGTTCGTCAGCCAGCCCTCCTACAAGGTCATCTACAAGATGCGGGAGCTGGTGGGAGTGGACCAGATGGGCGGCACCATGCGTCTCGGCAAGTACCCGTGTCGGCTGACGCCGGGCTCGAGCGCGTGGAAGATGTACGGCGGCGACGAGGTCTGGGAGCGCCACCGCCACCGCTACGAGGTCAACCCCGAGTACGT
>CAZMED010000065.1:10278-14367 GCA_964565045.1 uncultured Thermoanaerobaculia bacterium | reverse complement strand
TCGAGGCCACCGAGCCCGGCGAGTACGACCTGTTCTGCGCCGAGTACTGCGGCACGAGCCACTCCGACATGCTGGCCCACGTCATCGTCCACCCGCCGGGCGGCTTCGAGACGTGGCTCGAGCAGGCGTCGAACTTCCTCGAAACGATGTCGCCGGTGGACGCCGGCCGCAAGCTCTTCCAGGTGCGCGGCTGCCAGCAGTGCCACAGCATGGACGGTTCCGCCAAGACCGGACCGACCCTTCAGGGCGTGTTCGGAAGGGTCGAGAACACCGCCGCCGGCGGCACCGTGACGGCCGACGAGAACTACATCCGACAGTCGATCCTGGAGCCCAACGCGGTCGTCGTGGCGGGTTACGAGCCGGTCATGCCGACCTACCAGGGGCGGCTCAGCGACGAGGAGATCATGGCGATCATCGAGTACCTGAAGGCCCCGGAAGGGGCCTCCCAGGGGGAGTAGCAGCTGATGGCTGGAGCACTCGCAACCCCGGTCGGAGTCGTCGATCCCGACCGCGCGCTGGGGCCCGACAACTACCTGAGCCACGGCAAGGGGATCCTCTCCTGGCTGTTCACGCTCGACCACAAGCGCATCGGGATCATGTACCTGGCCGCCATCCTGGCCTCGTTCTTCCTCGGCGGGGTGTTCGCCCTGCTGGTGCGGGCCGAGCTCTTCACGCCCGGCCAGACGATCATGACCGCCGACACCTACAACAAGATGTTCACGCTGCACGGGGCGGTGATGATCTTCCTGTTCATCATCCCCGGCATCCCGGCGACCCTGGGCAACTTCGTGCTCCCACTGATGTTGGGGGCCAAGGACGTGGCCCTGCCGCGGCTCAACCTGGCCAGCTTCTGGCTGTGGTTGACGGGGGCCGTGTTCTCGGTGGTGTCGATCGTCGTCGGCGCCGTCGACACCGGGTGGACCTTCTACACCCCGTACTCCACCACCACCGGCACCGCGGTCATCTCGATGACGCTCGGGGTCTTCATTCTCGGCTTCTCGTCGATCTTCACCGGCCTCAACTTCATCGTCACCATCCACAAGATGCGCCCCGAGGGGATGACCTGGTTCCGCATGCCGCTCTTTCTCTGGGGGCTGTACTCCACCGCCATCATCCAGGTGCTGGCGACGCCGGTGCTCGGCATCACCCTGCTGCTCCTGGTCGCCGAGCGGGTCCTCGGCGTCGGCATTTTCGATCCCGCGCTCGGCGGCGATCCGGTCCTCTACCAGCACTTCTTCTGGTTCTACTCGCACCCCGCGGTCTACATCATGATCCTGCCCGCGATGGGCATCATGAGCGAGCTGATCTCGGTGTTCTCGGGCAAGCACATCTTCGGCTACCGTTTCATCGCGTGGTCGTCGATCGCGATCGCCCTGCTCAGCTTCCTGGTGTGGGGCCACCACATGTTCACCAGCGGCCAGTCGAGCCTGACCAACATGATCTTCTCGGCCCTCACCTTCTCGGTGGCGATCCCGTCCGCGGTCAAGGTCTTCAACTGGCTGGCGACCATGTACAAGGGCTCCATCCAGCTCGCGGCGCCGATGCTGTACGCGCTCTCGTTCCTCTTCCTGTTCGCCATCGGCGGCCTCACCGGCCTCTTCCTCGGCTCGCTGTCGGTCGACATCCACCTGCACGACACCTACTTCGTGGTCGCGCACTTCCACTACGTGATGTTCGGCGGCACGGTGATCGCATTCCTCGGCGGCATCCACTACTGGTGGCCGAAGATGTTCGGGCGCATGTACTCCGAGCGCTGGGCGCAGCTGTCGGCCCTCCTCATCTTCGTCGGCTTCAACCTCACCTTCTTCACCCAGTTCGTGATGGGAAGCCACGGCATGCCGCGGCGCTACTACAACTACCTCGAGCGCTTCACGGCCTTCCACCAGGCCTCGACGGTGGGCTCCTTCATCCTCGCCGCGGGATTCTTCATCATGGCGGGCTACCTGCTGCACTCGCTGTTCCGCGGCGAGCGCGCGCCGGCCAACCCGTGGGGCGCGGCGACCCTCGAGTGGGAGACCACCTCACCGCCGCCGTACTTCAACTTCGACCGCGAGCTGCAGGCGGGTGATCCGTACGATCTCCCCTCCGTGGAGCGGGACCCGGCGACGGCGGCCTACGCGCGGCGCGACCCGGGCGCGCTTCTCGCGTCGGGTGGGGGCGCCCACTGATGGCCGGGCACGCCCACGGCACCGTCGAGGGCCTGCGCGTCGACCACCACTTCCAAAACGCCGACCAGCAGTACCAGTCGGCCAAGCTCGGGATGTGGCTCTTCCTCGCCACCGAGATCCTGTTCTTCGGCGGCCTGTTCTGTGCCTACGCGGTCTATCGCGCCAACCACCCCGAGATCTTCGTCTTCGGGCACCACTTCCTCGACAAGAACCTCGGCGCGCTCAACACGGTGATCCTGATCTGCAGCTCGTTCACCATCGCCTGGGCGGTGCGCGCGGCGCAGCTGAGGCAGATGAAGATCCTCAGGTTGATGCTGTGGTTGACCATCGCGTGCGCCGTCGGATTCCTCAGCGTCAAGTACGTGGAGTACAGCCACAAGTGGCACGACGGCCTGCTGTGGGCGGGCGCGTTCAACCCGCAGACGGCGCACGGCGGACACGGAGAAGATGTGCCCGGCCAACCGGCCGCCGAGGCGGTGGGGCCGGCAGACTCGGCGTCGTTGTCGACCGAGGCAGGCGAGGCATCGGCGCTGCCCGCGCCCGGCAGCGAGCCGTCCGCGGCGGTCGAGCGGTCCACCATCGCGCCGGCGGCGTCCGGCCCGGCCGGACTCGCCGATCCGGCGGTTGCGCCCGCGGCTGAGGATCCCATCCTGGCCGAACCGGCCAACGCCCGCATCTACTTCTCGATCTACTTCCTGATGACCGGCCTGCACGGCATCCACGTCCTGGGCGGCATCGCCGCCATGCTGTGGCTGCTGTGGGGCGTGCGGCAGGGGATCTTCGCGAGCGGCCACTTCACGCGGGTCGACCTGGTGGCGCTCTACTGGCACGTGGTGGACCTGATCTGGATCTACCTCTTCCTGCTGCTGTACCTCATCGACTAGGAGCTGGACATGAGCGAGCACCAAACCCCAGGCGTGCACGTGGCCTCGGTCAGGCTGCTGGTCGTGGTGTGGATCGGCCTCATGATCGGCACCTGGCTGACGGTCGCCGCGTCCAACGTCGATCTCGGCTGGCTCAACATCTGGGTCGGGCTCGCCATCGCCACCGGCAAGGTCGTCCTGGTCGCGCTGTACTACATGCACCTGCGGTGGGACAAGCCCTTCAACGCGTTCGTGTTTCTGGGCGCCTTCCTGCTGCTGGCCCTGTTCATCGGCATCACCATGATGGACAGCGGCCAGTACCAGCCGTTCATCATCCCCGACTTCGCGGGCCCCGCGGGCGGCTGATGGCGGCGGACGGGAACGAGACACCGGAAGCCGCGGTCCACGGAGGGCGGGCCGTGAAGCCGCCCCGTCCCTCCGCGTCGGCGCGCCGCCTCGGCATGCGACTGTTCCTCGCCTCGCTGGGCATGCTCTTCGGCGGCGCCCTGGTGGGATATCTGGTGATCCGCCTGCGGGCGCCGGAGTGGCCTGCGGCCGCCCTGCCGGCGGGCCTCTGGATCAGCACGGCGCTGGTGTTGCTGCTGAGCGGGGTTCTGGTGATGGCGGAGCGCGCCATCCGCGCCGGCGGGGCCCGCGGCCTGACCCGGCTCCTCGCGCTCGCGCTCGGGCTGGCGATCGCCTTTCTCGCGGCGCAGCTCGGCAACTGGATGCAGATGGCGGCCGACAACACGTTGCCGCAGCAGAGCCTCGCCGCCTTCGGGTTCTGGATCCTCACCGTGCTGCACGCAGTCCACGTTCTGCTCGGGCTGGTCCCGCTGGTCTTCGTGCTCGTGCGGGCGGCCGGCGGGCGCTACACCGCTGCCGACCACGAGGGCGTGAACCTGCTCGCCATGTACTGGCACTTCCTCGCGGTCACGTGGCTGGCAATCCTGGCAGTTCTCAATTTTTAATTCTCAATTCTCAGTTCTCAATTCCCCTCCACCCAATCCGCACTCCGGGGGATTGGGGCGGGAATTCAAAATTCAAAATTCAAAATT
>CAZMED010000065.1:0-10178 GCA_964565045.1 uncultured Thermoanaerobaculia bacterium | reverse complement strand
GTACTTCTTGATCGCCTCGTACTGGCTCTTGCCGTCGAGGCCGGCCTCTTCGAGCACCCGGTTGCCGGGGCCGCTGCCCAGATAGCGGCCCTTCATGAAGGGGTGCAGGGTCGCGGCGCGGCCGCGCGCCGAGGTGACCCAGCGGTACATGGTCGGCAGGGTGAAGCCGGTGATCCCCATCGCGGCGGCGGCGCGTTCCTCCGGGAAGACCGCTTCCCGCTCGTCGGCCGGGAGCAGATCGTAGAGCTCGGCCGACGCGACGTAGAACACATCGAGGTCGATCCCATCCCGGGCCAGCAGCGGCAGCGCCCCCTCGACGAAGGCGTAGGCCACCTCCGAGCCCTGCAGCACGACGGTTCCGGCGGCCTTGCCCGAGGCGGTGCGCAGCTTGTACACCCCGCGGCGGGCAGCCTCGGGCGGCGCGAGGCCGAGGGCCTTGCGGTCGAGCACCGTCTCGGCCGGCCGCGTCACCACCGGCGCGATCACTGCGGGGCGCAGCTTCAAAGCCTCGCACACCAGGTGCCAGACCTCCTGCGGGTCCCACGGCGTGAGTGAGATCAGGGTGCCGGCCGGGAAGTTCTCCTGCACCAGCTGCAGGGCCTGTGGGTCGGCGTGGGTGGGGCCGTCCTCCCCGGTCTTGAGCCCGGCGTGGGCGAGGACCAGGAAAAACGGCTTGAACGGGCCGGGCGCCACGGCTCGCCTCGCCTGGCTGCCGATCGCGTGCAGGCGGGACGCGATGTGGCCCAGGGGCGCGATGAACGCCCCGTAGGAGGAGCCGACGCCGATGTGGTGGCCGTAGGTGGAGAGCCCCGACATGACCGCGGTGATGGCGTCCTCGCAGATGCCGCCGATGGTGATGAGGCGCGCCTCGGGGTTCGAGCGCGCGTTCCAGAATCCTTCGGCGAACCCCCTGCCGCCGGCGGCGACGCTGGTCGAGCCGAGGAGGTCGGCGGCGGCGATCATGAGCGCGCCGTGGCTGACCTGGTTGCAGTGGCCGAGAACCTTGCCGAGCTCGCCGCGCAGGGTGGTCCTGGAGCCGGGCTCGAGCTTCAGGTGGGGCGGCGTGGCGGTGACTGCCGCGGCGTTCTCGAATACCGCTTCCACCCGGGGCGCCCCGGGGCGCGGGCCGCGCCCGCGCGCCGCGAGCCGCCCGCGCCCGCGGCGCAGGCGATCCGCCAGCACTTCGACCATGCCGGCGCGCGTCACGACGGCGCGGCGCACCGCGAGCAGGGCCTCCCAGTAGCACGACTCGACCACCGTCTCGTCGTCTCCCCGGCGGCAGGGCGGGTCGTCGGCGTCGCAGCGCGGGATCTCGAGCTCCGCCAGACCCTCCAGCGGCTTGACGGCATCGTAGAAGTCGGCCGAGCAGAGCGTGTGGCCGGCGCCGTGCGAGGCGCGCCCCTCCATGCCGTAGCGCCAGCCCTTGACGGTGCGGTAGACGACCGCGGTGGGTTGGCCGTTGTCGAGGTCGCGAGCGATCCGCTGTGCGGTGATGATGGTCTGAAGGTCGGTTCCGTCGGGCACTGTGACGACGTTCCAGTCGTGGAGGGCGGCGAGCTCGGCCGGCGTCCACTGGACGTAGTCGCCCGGGCGGTCATCCTCGCGGCAGACGTGATTGCTGTCGATCGAGGCCTGGTTCCAGTCGACGTGCAGGAAGGCGTTGCCGAGCGAGGCGGTGCCCGCCGCGGCCAGCGCCTCGGCGGCGCGGCCCGGCGTGAGGCCGCCCTCGCCTTCGATGATGTGCACCCGAGGCGGGTCGGCGCCGTAGAAGTCGGCCGCACCGAGGGCGAGGCCCAGCGACGAGGGCAACCCGACGCCGGAGGCGCCGGTGGCGAGGCGGACGAATGGGGTGGCAGGCGTCGGGTGTCCGTCGAGGGCCTTCGCCTCCATCTCGCGGAACAGGGGTGTGTCGGTGATCGGGTTGCGTCGGAAGCCGAGGAGGTCCTCGAGACGCAGCTGGTGGCGGAGCTTCGAGGGCAGAAGCTCGGGCGCTCCGGCGCGGGCGATCTCCGTGCGCAGGGCCCACATGGCGTACAGGCCGAGGGCCTTGTGGCCGGCGGCGTAGGAGATCACGTCGGCGTCCGGGCGCAGGGGGTCTGCAAGGTCGTAGTCGAGGCCGTCGAACAGCAGGCAGGCCACGAAACGGCCGGACGAGATGGAACCGCCGGGGTGCCCCGACGTCGGCACGTAGTTGAACATCAGGGCGCACAGGGACCGGTAGATCTCGTCGAGGTCGGTGAAGGCGGCGAGCTCGGCTTCCGACAGCGGTGATTCCGCCCGTGCCATTTCTCCGCCCACCTCGATCATCTGCGCCCGCCGCCCGTGCTCGAAACCCATGATGCCTCCCTCGTCCGTGGTCAATAGACGTGCCGGCCCTCGCGGAAGAAATCCCTGAATCCTGCGCGGTCGACGGCCGCGGCCGCGATCCGGTGCACCGCCTCCTCGAGGTCGGCGAGGGCGGTGGCGATCGAGATGCGGAGATAGTGCTTGCCCTCGGCGCCGATGCGGCCGAACGAACGGCGGTCCATGGTCGCCACATGGTAACGGTAGAGCAGGAAGAGCTGGAAGAGGGTCGAGGGACTGGTGTGGGCGCGCTGCGGCTCCGGCAGCGAGTCGAAAGCGCCCGTGGCGCCAACCCGCTCGCAGGCGCCCGCGATGTTGGGGAACACGTAGAACGCGCCGCGGGGGGTTTGGCAGCTGATGCCTTCGATGCCGTTGAGGGCCGGCACCACGACGTCGCGCCGCTCCTGGAAGGCGGAAGCCATCACGCGGAAGCGATCCCTGCTCGTCTGCGAGACGATGGCGAAACGGGCCCCCTCCTGGTTGTAGGCCGAGACGCAGGAGAAGTAATTGATGTTGAGGTTGCGGAACTCGCGCGCTTCGGCGGCGCTCGGAAACGCCGCCCAGCCGACGCGCCCGCCGGTCCACGCGAAGCTCTTGGAGGCGCCGGAGACGATGATGGTGATTTTCTCCATCCCCGGCACCGAGGCGATGGAGAGGTGCTCGGCGCCGTCGAAGAGGATGTGCTCATAGACCTCGTCGGAGAACACGCGCACGTGCTGCGGCGCGCGTTCGAGGATCACCGTGGCGAGGTCCTCGAGCTGGCGCCGGGTGGCGACCCCGCCGGTCGGGTTGGACGGGAAGTTGAGGTAGATGAGCTTGGTCCGGTCGCTGATGAGCTCGGCCAGGTCGTCGGCGCCGAGCGTGAAGCCGCGCTCCTCGCACAGGTGGAGGGGCTTGGGGACGGCGCCGACGAAACCGGTGAAGCTCTCGTAGATCGGAAAGCCGGGGGAGGGGTAGATCACCTCCTCGCCGGGGCTGACGTAGGCGTGCTGGCAGAGGCCGATCGGCGGTTTGGCGCCGGGGAAGACCACCACCCGGTCCGGCGTCACCTCGAGGCCGCGCGACTCGCTGAGCTGGCGAGCGATCGCCTGCCGCAACCCGGGGCTGCCCTGGGGATCGCTGTAGTGCGTGTTGCCGGCATCGATCTGACGTTTGACCTCGTCGCGGATGTCGTCGGCGAGCTCGAAGTCCGGTTCGCCGATGTTGCAGCGGATGACCCGGTGGCCCGCCGCCTCGACCTCCTCGATGCACGGGCCGATCTTGAATGCATTCTCGGTGTCGATGAGCCGAACACGATCCGCGAAGAGCGACATCTGCTCCTCCTTCGCAGTCCTGTGTCTCGTCGGTCGAGCCCATCTCGACGTTCGACGCTGTGTTCGGGTTGTCTCCCGTCAGTGTAGCAGAAAACGACACTCCGTGCCCCGCCCCTCCGCCCCTCCGCCCCTCTGCCCCTCCGCCCGGGAGCAGGTGTGTGGCGGAAATCCGAAATCCGAAATCCGAAATCCGAAATTCTGAATCGACGGCAGCCATCCCCTGCAAGCCGGACTGTTCCGAACCTGTGAACGTTCAAACTTCCACAGGCTCGATCGACCTGAGTGCCGCCAGGACGGGCGAGATGGCGGCGAGTTGGAGCAGGCCGAGCGCGGCGGCGGTGGCGGTGAAGCCGGCCCACGGGATGCCGAAGAGGCCGATCGCGAGGGCGGCGGCCGCGGCGCCGGCCTCGTCGGCGGCGAATGCGATCCCCGCGCCGCGGCGGGCGGTGCGGGAAGCGAGGGCGGCGAGACCCGGGAAGGCGAGGCCGGTGAGCAGCCCGGCGGCCGCGAGGAGGATCGGCACTGTCGCGAGGGGCGCGACGAGGGCCACCCCGCTCGCGAGGACGAGCGACAGGGCGCAGCCCGCCGCGAGGATCGACGGCAGCCAACTCCTGGAGCGGGCACAGCGGCTCGCGACGCCAGCGCCGCCGGCGATGCCGGCCATGAAGAGCGCACTCAGAGCGCCGATCTCGGAGTACACCGAGCCTCGCGCCGCCTGCCATCCGGCGAGCAGCAGCAGCCACCAACCCATCGAGCAGCAGCCGACGACTGCCGCGCTGGTCGGCACCCTCAGGCGGCGGGAGCGGGTCGAGATCAGCACGGCGGCGGCGAGCACCGCGAGCACCGCTGCCAGCGGCAGCCTTCCGGCTTCGTCGACGGTGCGGGCCAGGTGCAGCAGGTCGGGCCGCTCCCTCGCCTCGTGCAGGGCGGCGGCGAGCAGGACCGCGCGCGGTTGACGGGCGGTGTTGGGGGGTGCGCTGAAGTCGAGCCGCTCTCCGACATCGGCGGCGCGATCCGCGTCGACGAGCAGCGGGATCATCTCCGGAATCAGTTCGACCTCGCCGAGGCCGCGACGCTCGAGCCGTTCCACGAGGGCCGCAGGGTCGAGGTTGACGGACGCATCGGGTCCGCTCGCGATCAGGAGGACCTCCTCACCGGGCAGCACCCGGGGCGCGCCGAAGACGGCTTCCGTTGTGCTCGCGAGGATCGACAGCAGGCGCCCGGCTGCGCCGCCGAGATACGTGTCCGCAACGCCCACGCGCAGGACCAGGATCCCGTCGGGCGCCATGTTCGAGCGGCAGCGACGCAGGAACTCGAGCGTCCGGGTGCGGTTGCTCCGCAGGGTCGTCGGGTCCGCATCGCGCAGGATGACGAGGTCCCAGGGCCCGCCGTCCGCAACCGCGCGCCCGGGATCGGTGGTGACCGTACGCACCCTCGGGTCGGCGAGCGCGGCCCGCATGGCGGGGCCGTACCAGGAGCCGATCCGCCGCAGCAGATCCGGGTCATCCTCGACCACCGTCAGACGCTCGACCGGGTGACGGATCATCGCCTCGATGCTGCCGTCGACCACGCACCCGACTGCGAGCACGCGCCGCGGGTCGGAGTGGAGCAGCATCACGAGATGGGCCTTCGGGATCACGCCGTAGGGGTCCGGGTAGGAGGCGACGAGCCGCCCGTTCGCGTAGACCGCGATCGGATCGCCGGCGCTGACCGCGATTTCCTGGTGGCGGGTCTCGGCCCACGCGCCGAGCTCTCCGGGGACGCCCGACCACTCCCAGGAGGCACGCGCCAGCCCGACGCCGGCGGGCCAGGCGAACGCTGCCGACAGCGCGGCCGCTGCGAGGGCGGCGGGTCGGCTGCGCCGCCAGAGAAGGCAGGCGACCATCCCGCCGAGGGCCAGACAGAGCGTGGTCGCGGCGCCGGCCCACACCAGGGCGGCGCTGAGCAGCGCACCCCCGATCAGGGAACCGGCGGCCTCCAGTGCATAGGCGCGACCGCCCCCTCCCGAGCCCAGCTCGTGGGCCAGAATCGGGAACGCGAAACCGCCCGCGAAGGCCGCCGGCACGATCGCAGCCAGCCACAGCCAGGCGGCGGAGATCGTCGTGAGCGACTGACCTGCGGCGGCCCCGGTGAGGGCCGGCGCAGCCCGCAGGGCGACGACGCCGAGTGCTGCCAGCGCCAGCATCGCAGCCGGCGCCCAGGCGGCGGCCCGCGCGCTGCCGCTGCCCATCCCGAGCCGGGCCCCGGCCGCCATGCCGACCAGCCACAGCGCCATCACGACGCCCCATGCCATCTCGGAACCGCCCATCGCGGCCATCGCCTCGCGCAGCAGCAGGGCCTGCGCGATCACCGCCGCGAAGCCGAGCAGCAGCACGGACCTCCGCGCGTCGCGAACGGATTGTGGAGAGGTCACGAGGGGATTATGGCGCAAACAACGGAATCAATTTTGAATTCTCAATTCTCAATTTTGAATTCCCACTCACCCTCCCGGTGCTCCGAGGGGGCGGGTGGGAATTGAGAATTAAGACTTAAGAATTGAGAATTTTGCTATGCCAGCTCCTCGAGCACCGCGGTGAGGTGCTTGTAGAACTTCTGCACCGAGGAGACCTGGACCCGCTCCTCGGGGGAGTGGGCGTTCTCGATCTGCGGCCCGATGGAGACGACGTCCATGCCCGGGACCTTCTCGACCAGCAGGCCGCACTCGAGGCCGGCGTGGATCGCCTTGAGCTCGGGTTTGGCGCCGAACAGGCGCTCGTAGACCCGGCTGGTCAGCTGGACGATGGCCGAGCCCGGGTTGGGCTTCCAGCCGGGATAGGCGTCCTCGACGTGCACGTCGGCACCGGCCTGGCGGAAGATCGAGTCGACCTGCCGCCTGACGGCGTACAGGGCGGGCATGACCGACGAGCGATAGGAGACGTTGACGACCACCTTGTCCGCTTCGGTGCTCACCACCGCCAGGTTGTTGGAGGTCTCCACCAGGCCCGGCACGTCGCGCGACATGGAGAGCACGCCGTGGGGCAGACCGTCGAGCATCCGCAGCAGGCGGTCGCGCGAGTGGACGTTGAGGACCTGACGGCTGTCGTCGTCGTCCTCGATCGTCTCGACCGTGATCTCGAGATCCGGGTCGGAGGCTTCGAACTCCTCCATGAAGTTTTTCGTGCAGGCGGCGACCACCTTCTCGAGCTCGTTGATCCGACGCTCGTCGACCCGGCAGACGGCGAAGCACTCGCGGGGAATGGCGTTGTGCTTGGAGCCGCCGTCGATCGAGACGAGGTCGAGCTCGAGGCCCCCCTCGAGCGCCGCCAGCATGGTGCGGGTGGCGAGCTTGATGGCGTTGCCGCGGTTTTCGATGATGTTCAGCCCCGAGTGGCCGCCGCGCAGGCCGCGGACGGCGATCTTCACCGGCGCCGAGCCCATCAGCGCGCCGCGGCGGGAGATCGGGAGCGTGGCGAGCGAGTCCGCGCCGCCGGCGCAGCCGATGTAAACCGCCCCGTCCTCTTCGGTGTCGAGGTTGAGCATGATCTTCCCGTTGACGATCGAAGGATCGAGCTCCTTGGCGCCGGTGAGGCCGGTTTCCTCGTCGACCGTGCACAGGATCTCGAGTGGGCCGTGCACGACCTCGGGGTCGTCGGCGATCGCCATCGCCGCGGCGACGCCGATGCCGTTGTCGGCGCCGAGGGTCGTCCCCCTGGCCTGGACCCAGTCGCCGGCGACCTCGACCTCGATGCCCTGGGTCATGAAGTCGTGCTCGACGTCCGAGTTCTTCTCGCACACCATGTCGAGGTGTCCCTGGAGAATGACGACCGGCGCGTTCTCGTGCCCGGGGGTTGCCGGGACCTTGATGCTGAGGCTCCCCGCGCCGTCCTGCACGACCTCGAAGCCGCGCTCGGCCGCCCAGCTCGTGACGGTGGCGATGATCTTCTCCTCGTGCTTGGAGGGCCGCGGCACCTGACGGATCGTGTCGAAGTGTCGCCAGAGTAGCTCGGGTTCGAGGGCTGCGAGGGGACTGCTCATGTCGGGACCTCCTTGTGACGCGGCGGGATGGGCCGGCGCGACCGGCCGAGACATGATACCGGATCTCTGACGGGACGAGGCAGGGTTACAGCAGGTCCTGCAGGATCTCGAGACCGGTGAGCGCCCCGCCGACGCGCAGCCCGTCGAGCATCATCGTCACCGCAACCTGCCGCCCATCGGGCGAGAACGAAAACGGGGCCACGAGCACACTGTCGTGATCCACGACGGTGTCAAGGCCCAACGGAAGCTCCGCCTGCTCCAATCCTTCGGCCTGCAGCAGCGCCTCCTGGACCAGCTCAGGTGCCAGCGGCTCATCGAAGCAGAGCCCGAGGTGGGCGAGATGGCCGTGGAACATGCCGGAGAGGCAGTGGCTGATGGCCAGCGGCAGACCGGGCAGAACCTGCGACGCCTCGTCCTGGAGGAGGGAGGGGTCGACGGCCAGCGTGTTGAAGGCGCGGACGTTGCCGTAGATGAGCTCGGCCGGAGGCGCTCCCTGGAGGCGGAGCACTCCCTGCCGGGCGAGCAGCTCGACCGCCTCCTGGCCGTAGACCGAGACCGGGTCGAAGACCGCCAGCGTCCCGCGCGGACGCCCGAGGTGGGTCAGGACCTCGAGCACTCGGGCGGCACCCACCAGGGCCGGGTGGGCGACCCTCAGGTGCCGTGACGTGCCGGTCGTTCCGCCGGCCGTGACGGCGGTGCGTTCGACGAGGCAGGCGAGTCGCGAAAGGTCCAGCAGGGCCGCGTCCGGGTCGCTGCAGGCGAACTCGACCAGGTGGTCGTGGCGGGAGCCCTGCGCATCCGAGGTCACGATGACGGCGTCGAACCCCTCGAGGTCGGCGGCGCTGTCGAGCGGCGGTACGAGCGCCGGCAGGCCCCCGAACTCCGTGATCTGGTGCTCCTCGTCGGCCCCAGTGTGTCGAAACTCGAGTTCGGGCGAAACCTCCGGGCTCTCCGCGATGCAGCGGAGCAGCTCCTTGCCCATCAGTGTCAGGGGGTCAAGGATGAGCAGCTTCGCCGGCATCATCAGCGTGTTCCCCTTTCGATGGCGGATCCCCGGCCCCGGTTCGTGCGGGCCGCAGCTTCCCGGTGAGCACCGCGACCGGAGCCGAGAGGATGTAGATGGCCGCAAGGACCGACAGGAAGTGCGGCGTGAGGGTGATCAGCGAAAAGGCGACCGCGATCAGGAACAGCGTCGGCGCCGGCCACTTGCGGCGCAGGTTGAGGTCCTTGAACGAACGGTACGGCAGATTGGACACCATCAGCAGCGACAGCCCGAGCACGAAGGCGACGACGACGGGCACGAAGGCGGGCACCGTCACCGGCGACGGCGAGCTCAGGACCAGCATGGAGATGGCCCCGGCGCCGGCCGGGATCGGCAAACCGGTGAAATTGACCGAGTCGTGGCTGGTGGTGTTGAAACGGGCGAGTCGAATCGACCCGGCGACGAGGAACAGGAAGGCCACCGCCATGCCCACCCGCGGGACGTCGGAGAGGCCCCAGTGGAAGGCCAGGAGAGCCGGCGCGACGCCGAAGGAAACCACGTCGGCGAGCGAGTCGTACGCTTCCCCGAACGAGCTGGTGGTTCCCGTGAGACGGGCGATTCGGCCGTCGAGGACATCGGCGAAGATGGCGATCAGAATCATCACCGAGGCGCGTTCGTACTGGCCGCGGGTGGCGGCGATGATCGCCAGGAAGCCGAAGAACATGTTGGCGACGGTGAACAGGGACGGGATCAGGTAGTAACCGCGGCGCATGGACTCCGCGGCGCGGCGACGCCGGACGCGGGGCGCCCTCACGGTTGGCCCGCCGTTGCGAAACGGGCGACCGGAGTGGCGCCGGCGCGCACCGTGTCGCCGAGCGCGACCAGGATCGCGGCGTCGTCCGGCACGAAGACGTCGACCCGGGAGCCGTAGCGGATCAGGCCGATACGCTCGCCGCGCGCGACCTCGTCGCCGGGCCGGTGATCGAAGACGATCCGCCGCGCCACGAGGCCGGCGATCTGCTTGAGCGCAACCCGGCCCGCAGGCCCTTCCCAGAGCGACAGATTCTGCTCGTTTTCGAGGGAGGCCTTGTCTTTGAAAGCCGAGATCTTGCGGCCCTCGTGATAGCTGTAGTCGACGAGCCTGCCGCTGATGGCCGCGCGGTTGACGTGGACGTTGAAGACCGACATGAAGATGCTGAGCTGGCGGGGAAGCCCGAGCTCGGCGAGCTCGGGCGGCGACGCGCCGACGTACACGATCTTTCCGTCGGCCGGCGAGCACACCGTCAGCTGGTCAGCCTCGCAGCTGCGCTCGGGGTCGCGGAAGAATGCCAGCGAAAACAGGCCGAACGCAATGACCACCAGACCGAGTCGCGGCCAGCCGGCGAGCCAGAGCAGGCTGCCGACGCCGATCGGCACGAGAACGAAGGGCCAGCCTTCCGGAGCGATCACGGCCGGCAGTGTACTACGACTGGACTGCCAACGGGGCCACGCCGCAGCTCGGAGCCGATCGACGGGCCCTGGGAAAA
>CAZMED010000064.1:0-14478 GCA_964565045.1 uncultured Thermoanaerobaculia bacterium | reverse complement strand
GCTGGGTGCCGAAGAACTCGGCCAGCTCGAGATCGAAGACGGCGAGGATCTTGAAAAGATTGTCGAGCGAGACCCGGTACTCGCCCTGCTCCATCCGGGACAGGTCCGACTGTTGGATGCCAATCTGGCGCGCCAGCTCGGCCTGCGTCAGGTGGCGCTCCTTGCGCAGCTTCCGCAGGCGGCTGCCGACGGCGGCCACCTGCGGCGTGCCCTGCTGCGTTTTCTCGGCCACTCTGATTGGCCTTCCTCCGCGGCCTGTAGTACCATCCCGCGGCGGCGTCGGGCGCAGTTTTGCCAGACGTTCCTTATCATATGCCGCTGCAGCAAGAGCGTCAAGGACCGGCTCACCCCGGCAGCCGGGCCGACCCGTCGCCGTCGGCCGATGTCCACCGGGACCTGGCGACCGGAAAGGTGGCACCGAAGTCATGAAAGGACGCCTGCTGGCGGTTTTCCGCCTTCCCGGCACGATGCTCCGGCATCGCTTCCTGCTCCGCCAGCTGGCGTGGCGGGCTTTCGCCGCCCGGCACGCCGGCTCCTTCCTCGGCTGGCTGTGGACCCCGGTTGCGACCGCCGTCCAGTTCGCGCTCTACATGGTGGTCTTCTCCGCGATCCTGGAGATCAAGGTCGAGGGGCTTGGCATCGATGTTGCTAGGCGTCCCGCCGTGGGATTCGGGGTGTTTCTGATCACCGGGCTGGTGCCGTTCCTCGCCCTCAACGACGTCGTGCTGCGCGCGGCGCGGCTGTTTCGCGCTCACGCCAGCCTCGTCCAGCGGGTGCGGATGCCTGCCGAGGTCCTGGTGGTGGGGGATGCGCTGGGCACCCTGCTTCACCACGCCATCTCGCTCGCCCTCGTGATCGTCTTCTGCGCGTGGCGGGGCCACCTCGGCCTCGCCGGTGTGCCGTGGGTCGCGCTCGGTTTGGCGGCGCTCGTGCTGTGGATCGTGAGCCTGGCGCTGTGCGTCAGTCTGCTCGGCGCGCTGCTCCCCGACGTCGCCGAGGTCATCGGGCTCGCCCTGCAGATCATGTTCTACGCGGCGCCGATCGTGTATCCTCTCGCCCTGGTGAGCGCGCCGGCCGTGCGCGGCCTCATCGAGGCCAACCCCATCACGCCGCTGCTCGGGGTGCTGCGGGCCGGGCTCGTGGGCGCGGCCCCGCCGTCCGCGACCGCCGTCGTGTATCTCTTCGTCGGGGGCGGGCTGGCGTTGTTCCTGGGTGCGGCGGCGCTCGATCGGTGGCGGGGCTCGATCCCCGACCTCGTGTAGTCCTGATGACCGAAATTCAACAATGACCGATTGACCGGAGGTTTTCGATGAAGCGTCAGACAATCGTCGCGGCCGTGACCGCCGCCGCAGTGATCGCCGGGACCGGATGGGCCCAGCAGGCGCCGGCTCCGCCGGAGCCGACGAAGCAGGCGCCCGCCGGGCCGGAGGCCGGACCGCAGCCGCGGATGACCGAGGAGGAGATGGCGCGGCGCCTCCAGCACTGGAAGACCAAGCCCGAGCAGACCTGGGAGCAGTTCGTCGCCGATTGGGTGACGCCGCAGCCGTTCTCGAAGAAGTACGCGGTCCAGATCGACGAGAGGTTCGCGTACCCGCACATCGCCTCGAGCATCAAGATGGAGATCGTGCGCGAGGACGAGGACACCGTGTGGCTGCGCGGCATCCCTCCCGAGGACCCGGAGTCGCCCCTCTACCCCATCTGGGCCCAGACCCAGGCCAACGAGGCGCGCTACCTCGACCAGTTGGAGGCCATGAACACGCCGGGCGCGGTCTACTTCATGGACTTCGAGGCCCCGGAGCTTCCGCCGCCGTTCCAGGACGGGCTCACCTTCGAGCCGGTGCCGGGCGGCCTGCCGCAGGGGGGGCGGTGGCAGATGGGCTTCGCCGTCGCCGACATGAATGGCGACGACGCGCCGGACCTCGTCTTTCCGCCGGCCCGCAAGGGCTTCATGGGCCGGCCGAGCATCTTCCTCAACCGGGGGGAGGGTCGTTTCGAGCCGTGGGAGGACGTGGCGTGGCCCGGCAACCTGTCCCTCGACTACGGCGGGGTCGCGGTCGCCGACCTCAACCTCGACGGCCACCAGGACATCGTGGTCGCGGTCCACTTCTCGTCGCAGTTCGTGCTCTGGGGCGAGGGCGGCGGCCGTTTCACCAGGTTCGAAAAGCTGCCGTCCCCGGACCCGCGGCTGTCGTCGCGCGCAGTGACCGTCGACGACTTCGACGGCGATGGAAGGCCCGATGTTGCCTTCGTCGCCGAGATCGACTTCGATCTCACCACGAGCGCCGCCGTCGAGGGCACCCCGTGCGTGTGGGTGGTGCGCAACACCGAGGGTGGTTGGGTGCTCGACACCAAGGGGCTCCCGGACCGGCTGATCGCCGACGTCATCCACTCGGCCGACATGGACCGGGACGGGAAGCCGGACCTGGTGGTGGCCTCGAACTCGTCGGGCGAGCGCCGGTTGGTGTACCTGAACCGCGGCGCCGAGGGCTGGGAGCCGGCGGTCTTCAAGGGCGTGCTCAGCGCCGCCTACCACTACGACGTGGTGCCGGCCGGCGACGAGCTCTTCGCCACCTTCATCCAGTTCAACATGATCGACGACAAGGCGCAGGCGCGGAACGGTCTCGTCCGCTATCCGATGTCGTTTTCGCAGGAAGTGTGGAAGAACGGCATCCCGCTGACATGGGACAAGAATCGGGTCGACGTCTATTTCAGGCTCGGCGCCGGTGACGTCAACGGCGATGGGCTCACCGACGTCGTGGCGAGCCGCAAGTCCGGCGGTCTCGAGGTCTACCTGCAGACCGAGTCGGGAGAGTTCTACCAGGAACGGTCGCCGGAGCTCGCGAGCACCGGCGTCGCCTACGACATCCAGCTCATCGACCTCGACGGCGATGGCCGCGACGACATCGTCGCCGGTCTCGCGCCGGCCGGCGGCAACCCGGGCGGCATCCGGGTCTGGCTGGCCCGGCCGCGTTCGTGACGCCGTGGTCTGCACCGTCGGCCCCCAAGCGAAGCTATTGTGATCGTGAGGCTTGACTTGCGCCGCCCGGAATGGGATGATGCGGAAGCGTTCGGGAGGGCCCGCGGAGGCCCGGCAGTGCTTGACAGCGGGGGACACCGGGTGCTATATTTTATGCTGTCACGACATATTGAATCGTCAAAATGCTGAAAGTAAATTATTTACGGGAGGTGATGCGGAACAGCGGTGGAGCCAGAGATCCGCATGCCGGCTCGTTCTGAGCCGCGCATCCACGTCCGGATACCGAGATTTCGAGAGGAAAGGAAGGAGTTGAGCATGAAGAGGTTTCTGACATTCGCAGTGGTCGGGGTGATGGCCCTCGGCCTGAGCAGCGTGGCCTACGCCAACTACTGCTCGTTTGACGCCGTGCCGGCGGCGACGCTGCTGTTCCCGTTCGTCGCCTACGACTACGAGGGCGGCTTCGACGGCCAGACCACCCAGCTGGCGATCACCAACGTCTCGGCCGAGGCGCAGATCGTCCACATCACGGTCTGGACCGACTACTCGGTCGCGATCCTCGACTTCAACATCGTGCTGACCGGCTACGACGTGGCGCGGATGAACATCCGCGACATCCTCGGCTTCGGCCTCCTGCCCACCGAGGACGCCGCCACCGGCCGCAACGACAACATCTGGCAGCACCTGATCACCTCGAGTGCGCCGTTCTACGGCAACAACGCCGGCGACACCCCCTTCGACGACGGTCCGTACTCGAGCCACAACGAGCTCCTGCAGACCACCGTCAACTACACCAACCTGCCGGACCCCGACCCCGCGGGCACCTACCCCGCGCTCGGCCTCGACATGCGCTGCAACCCGTTCGCCCTGGGTGCGCCCTACAGCCGCCCGGCCTACATTGCGTCGCCGTCGAACTACGTCGACCCGATCCCGCAGGGTACGCTGGACATCTTCGAGGGCTACCTCAAGGCCAGCCAGACTGCGTCGAAGTCCTACGTCAACTGCACCGGCGGCCTGTACGAGTTCCCGGCCGACCCGTGGTTCATCACCCGTGAGGACGGCCCGGTGTGGCTGTACGTGACCGCCGACGTGGTCCGCGCCTGCAACAAGGACCTCCCGGACGGCGCCGCGATCACCTACTTCAACGCCGACCGCCCGAACACCGAGGGCGTGATCGACGCCAACGTGCTCGTCGGCGACGTGATCTGGCTCAACTCGATGGACCGGTTCTCCGAGGCCGACAATGCGGTCCACCTCGAGGCCGACCCGGCCTTCACCGGCCCGGTGACCTTCTATGAGCGCTACCTGGTGCCCGGCACCGCCGACTACCGCGAGCCGCTGCCGACCGCCTGGGCGTTCCGCTACCAGGTGAACGAGGAGCTCGGCATCAACACCTGGGTCCGCGCCTTCAAGGCCTCGACCTTCAACCGCACCGTCTTCGACCTCGCCTCGACCCGTACGTCGCCCTTCGCGTACGCGAACTACAACTGGGGCAACATCTCGTCCGCCGGCCCGGCGTCCCTGTACGCCTCCGCCTGCGTGCCCTACACCTACTGGGCGTGGGACGAGGACGAGAACGTGAACACCGTGACCTCTGAAGAGGATCCGTGGTCCGGCGGCCCGGCCGCGCCGATCCGCCCGGTCCCGAACCTGCTGCCCCTTGAGACCCAGGAGGTCGAGGCCAGCCAGTTCTTCCTCGTCGGCCAGAGCGACGGCGACGCCTTCGGCTGGCTGCTCTTCGCGTGGCCCGGCACCAACCAGGCGGTCGACCCGCGCAACGCCGAGGACTGGTACCAGACCTGGATGGGCGTCAAGTACTCGGGCTTCGGCGACTACACCGCCGCGCTCTCGGGTGCTGTGATGGCCAACTTCAACTGCAACAGCAACGAGATCCTGCCGGTGCTCAACCTCGGCCAGTACTCGTTCAACCCGCCCGCCGGTCCGCCTGTTGTGCCGACCGAGTAAGCGGCGCTTCGTTCAACCCCAGAGGCGGCCTTCGGGCCGCCTCTTTTTTCCGCAACGCAGCCGGCGCGGCTGCGTTGCGGAAAAATGACCCGGTGACCGCGGTCACAGCTTCGGCGCGGAATCATAAGTTATTGAAATAAATGAGGCCTAAAGAGCCGCTGGGGTTTGACACCCGGGGCTCTTTCGGCTACTTTTCGAGGGTGGAGGTGAGCATGATCCGCTCCCCGTTCAAGGTTCCGATCTCCAGCCGCATCCTCGCCGGCGCGCTGGTGTGTGCCGCGCTCGTCCCCGCTCTGCCGGCGGCCGCGCAGAGCTACTGCCAGGAGTGGACCCAGGTCCTGCTCGACACCTCGTACAGCTGCGTGTCGGACCCCCGCCGCGAGCGCGCCTTCGGCGTCGAGGTGTTCACGTGGAAGGGCCGCGACTACCTCGCCCTCAACGCCGGCAACGAGCTCTGGATCTACAACATCGACAACCCCGCCCAACCGGTTCTCGTCGCCGAGTCGGCCTTCGAGTTCGGCACCGTCGGCGACTCCGACTACGACCTCCTCGAGTTCGACGTCGGGAACGACAGCCGCTTCGCAGTCCTCGAGCACAAGAAGGTGCGCACGGTGGTGGTCGACCTCGGCACCGCCGAGGTGCCGAGGTTCAGCGGCCACACCAAGTACGAGGCCACCTATCCCGGCGGCGTGGTCTTCAACCACGGCGGCCAGAGCTACCTGGTGACCCGCGCCAACGACCGCTGCAGCCTCAACGCCGGGCTCTTCACCGTCAGCTCCACCTCCAACCTCGGCTTCGTGCAGTGTCTCGACGTGAACGGCACCGGGCTCCGGCTCAACGGCGGCCAGACCCTCGCCGTGGGCGCCGACACCTACCTCTACCTCGGCGACGGCGACAACGGGACCGCCCGCACCTTCAAGGTCAGCGGCACGGGTGCGTCGGTGAGCGCCAGTTACGTGTCGACGCCCTCGGGGATGCGCGCCTACGGCGACTCGCTCTCCATCGATCCGCACAACATGCTCGCCGCCTCGGCCAACGTGGACACCGGCCGGGTGACGATCTACGACATCTCCAACCCCGGCGTGCCGAGCGTGCGGTGGCAGTTCGACAAGAAGTGGGCGCACCACGTGGCGCTGCGCTCGGTGGGCGCCGGGGCGACCCCGGTGCTTTCCGTGGTCGCCGGCGCCGGCATCAACACCGCCGAGATGTTTCTCATCAAGTCGGCGGGGCCGGAGCCGGTGGACAAGGCCTTCTGGTCCGACCTGTCGGAGGCCCACAACGAGTTCCAGGCCTGCGTGCTCGACACCTCGGGCACCCTGTCGCCCAACGGCGACGCCTTCTACTGGAGCCGTTTCACGCTGCACCAGGTGTTCGACACCTCGCGCTGCCTCGGGCCCAGCAACGCGATCGCCAACCTGAGCGTTACTCCGAGCTCGGTCTTCCCGGGCCAGACGGTGACGATCGCCGACACGACCGTCGGATCGTACGACCGCTGGGCGCTGTGGGCCACCCAGCAGCCCGGCGGCGCGACCTACGGCTACCCGAGCATGTCGGCTTCGAACCCGCACAGCTTCCAGCTCACGATTCCTCAGGATATCGCCGCCGGCGTGACCTACACCGCCACAGTCTCGGTGGAGAGCGACGAGCTGACGCCGACAACCCCGACCGCGACTGCCCCCATCAACATCAACCGCACACCGACGGCGAGCTTCACGGTCACCCCGGAAGCCGTCATCGTCGGCGAGTCGGTGAGCTTCGCGGCCAGTGTCAGTGGCGGCACGCCGTCGCCGGGGCCGTCGGACACGGCGGCCTACGAGTGGGAGGTCTTCGCGCCCGGCGCCGCCATTCCCGCGACCTACTCCGGGCCGACCGTGCCCGCCCTGGTGCTGGGCACCGCCGGCGACTGGCTGGTGAAGCTCCAGGTCAACTATCTGCACGGCTCGGCGACCTCGGACCCCGACGGCGACGGGCTCTATGAGGCGGTGGCCGAAGCCACGATCCCGGTGACCTCGGTGGCGGCGGCCTTCAGCATCACGCCGGCGAGCCCCCTCAACACCCAGCAGATCACCCTCAACGGCCTCGGCTCCAAGCCGGTGGGCGGCAACTTGAGCTTCTTCTGGCGGGTCTTCGGGCCCACCAACCGCGGCGGCGAGGGCATCAACCCGAGTGAGTACAACGGGTGCCCGGCCAGCCACACCTGCCTGATCCCGTCCGACACGCTGGAGTGGGGCGCGTACAACGTCGAGCTCACGGTGACCAACCTCGACGACAACGAGGACTCGACGGCCACCAGGACCCTGGCGGTGGGCAACGGGGCGATCCAGCCCGCCTTCACCTGGGCGCCGGCGAGCCCCGACATCGCCGACAGCGTGATCTTCACCATCCAGGGCGTCGAGGTGCCCATCGACAAGGCGACCTGGACGATGGGCGGCACCGGCTGCGACGGCGCCAGCGCGACTCAGGTCTGCACGCCGAGCCCCCCGTTCGAAGAGTGCAAGGCGCTCGCCTTCAAGTACGCCTCCAGCGGCAGCAAGGTGGTGGGCCTGACGGTCGAGATCGAAGGCGTCAGCTACACCGACGAGCGCCCGGCCGCCGAGCGCACCGTTCCGGTGTCGGCGAGCGGCAGCTGCGGCGGCGGGGGCGGCCCGACGCCCACCTGCACCTACAACCTGAGCGCGTCCTCGGCCACCTTCGGCACCGCCGGCGGCACGGGCACCTTCACCGTTTTCACCAGCTCGTCGTGCAACTGGACCGCCAACACCAGCTCGTCCTGGATCACCATCACATCCGGCACCAGCGACACCGGCAGCGGCGCGGTCAGGTACAGGGTCGACGAGAACGCGGGGGCACAGCGCACCGGGTACATCTCGGCCGGCGGCAAGCTCTTCACCATCGTCCAGCAGGCGCCCTACGTGCCCGCCAACTTCGTGATGTCGAACCCGAACCCCATGATCGGCGAGGTCATGACCTTCACCGTCGACCCGGCGCTGACCGTCGACTCGTGGGACTTCGGCGAGGCCGACTGCCGCGGCGCGAGCCCGGCGATCAACTGCAGCTTCCTGGCGCCCGGCGCGTGCAACACCATGGAGTGGACCTTCCCGACCTCGGGCGAGAAGGCCATCACCATGGTGCTGGCCGACGGCCGCACCCAGACCAAGGGGCCCACGGTGCGCCCGGTGGGCGAGTGCTGCACCGCCGACCGCGCGCCGACTGCCTCCTTCACCGCCAGCTCGACCGAGCCGGCAGTCGGCGAGACGGTGGTGTTCACCGACCTGAGCAGCAAGTCGGCGGCGGCCAAGGCGTTGGCCTTCACCTGGAACCCGACCACCCCCGAGATCGGCGAGAACACGGTCTTCACCCTCTCGGGCATGACCGGCACGATCACCAAGGCGACCTGGAACTTCGGTGCCACGGGTTGCGCGGGCGCCAGCGCCACCCAGATCTGCACCCCCGGTCCGTTCGACGAGTGCAAGGCGCGGGCCTTCAAGTTCGCCAGCGGTGGCACCAAGTCCGTGAGCGTTGAGATCGAGCTGTCCGGCGGCGGCACGCAGACCGCCGGACCGGTGTCGGTCACCGTCCTCAACAGCGGCTCGTGCGACGGCGGCGGTGGCGGCGGCTGCAGCTACTCGCTGTCCCCTCTTTCGAGCCAGCTGACCGCAGCCGGCGGCGACGGCCAGTTCGCCGTCAACACCCAGACCGGATGCGCCTGGACGGCCACAACCACCGCCGACTGGCTGACCCTCACCGGCACCGCCGGCACCGGACCCGGCACCGTGCGCTACACGGCCGCGTCGTACGACGGCGTCATCATGCGCAGCGGCGTCATCAACGTCGAGGGCCAACGGCACACGGTGCGGCAGGACCCGCCGATCCCAGACCTCGACTCCGAGCCGACCGCCTGGCTGTGGACGGTGTGGCAGCTGACAGAGGGTGGAGGAACCCAACAGGTCGCGACCGCGAACCAGCAGCACTTCAGCTATGCCTTCGAGGCGGCGGGCACGTACGTGGTCGGTCTCGAGGCCTCCAACTGCGTCGGATCGTCCGAGAACTCGATGGTCATCAACGTCACCGATTCGCCGATCGAGGACTTCGTGGTCGGCGCGGCGGTGCGGCTCACGGGCGTCAACGACACCCACTGGGAGACCGACCTCCGCTTCCACAATCCCTGCGGTGAGCCCCTCGACGTGCTCATCGAGTACGAGCCCGAGGGCGAGAACAACAGCGCCGCCAACCTCGTGTTCCGCGAGTTCCAGCTGCAACCGGACGAGACCCGGATCTTCGCCGACATCACCGAGGCGATCCCCGGTTTGGCGGGCGAGGAGCTGTCGGGCTCGGTTCGGATCGAGTCCTCGAGCGACTCGGGCTGCAAGGTGCTGTCCGTGTCGCGGACCTTCAACAACACGCCCTACGGTTCGCTCGGGCTCTTCGTGCCGGCGCTGCCGGTGAAGCGCGCCGAGCACGAGTTCCTCGACCTCACCGGGCTCGTGAACAACGCCGATTACCGTACCAACCTGCGGCTCGTCAACTACGGCGACGAGGACACCTGGGTCAACCTCTTCATGTACGATCACCTGGGCAATGCCGTCAGTGACACCCGCGCGTCGCTGGTGCCGGGCCACAGCACGCGGCAGATCAACGACATCGCCGGCTGGCTGGGTGTCGGGGGCGACATCACGGCGTTCTCGGTCCGCGCCGACGTCACCGACCGCGAGGTGCAGGCCTTCGCCACCGTGGTGGACAACCTGACCGGCGACTCGGTCCTCTTCCTGTCCTCCTTCAACGGCGACAACCGGGTGTGGGTGGTGGGCGCTGCGAACAACGCCGGCGTCAACGACTCGCAGTGGCGAACCGACGTCTGGCTCTACAACCCGACTGAAGGCTGGCTCGAAGGCGCAGTCGAGTTCGTGGGACGCAACGACGCCAGCGACGTCTACGGTTTCGAGTGGCCCGACCTCAAGCCGCACCGGGTGCGCGAGTACCTGGACATCGTCGGCGACGAGCTCGGCCTCGAGGAGACCAGCGGTTACCTGGTGCTCACCGGTAAGGACGGCGGGCCCGCGCCGCAGGTGGCGGCCCGCACCTACAACCTCGACGTGGCGGGCGGGACGTACGGCCTCAACCTGCGCAGCTTCACCGAGGACGACCTGCTGTATCCCGGCGACACCGGCTTCATCGTCGGCGTCTCCAACTCGGCCGACCAGGAGCTCGGCTTCCGCACCAACCTCGGCCTCCTCAACACCGACCGCGAGCGGTGGACCGGAGTCCGCCTGACCCTGCTCGACGTCTCGGGCGTCGCAGTGGGTGAGCCGCAGGAGCTGCTGATCGCGCCCGGCGTGCTGCGCCAGTTCGACCTCGCGAAGTACTTCGGCGTCGAGGACGTCTCCGGCTCCGCCTCGCTCAGGATCGAGGTCACCGAGGGCGGCGGCGTGGCCGCCTATGCCACCGAGATCGACAACCGGACCCAGGACGCGATCTTCATCCCCGCACAGCGCAGGTTCATGGGCGCCGCGCGCTGATCGGATTGTACTGACCATCCCACGGGGCTGCCGCCGGGCGGCCCCGTTGTTTTTTTGCTGCGGGGGGCCAGGCTGTCGCGGCACGGAGATTGCTTTATACTGTGCGACCATCGAGCCGTGTGCCGAGATGGCACCGGTTGCAAGGAGATCCCCCATGAATCAAAGGCTGTCTCTCATCCTCGTCATCACGCTGTGCGCCGGCCTGTCAGGCGCGGCGGAGCTTCCGGAGCCCGATGAGCTGGTGCAGAAAGTGATCGCGGCAGCGGGCGGAGAGGCCTTCTCGAAGATCGGCGTGCTCAAGCTCGAGGTGGCGGCCGAGCAGATCCTCCACGAGGGCGGCACCAAGCTCCAAACCTACACGGCCTACGCCGACACCACCTCGAAGCTCGCCAACCTCCGCATGGAGCTGCCCGGGAACGTGGTGGTGGCCCGCGCCGGCGCCGCGGGCTGGTCGACGGCCGACGGTGTTCTCGACGAGCGCCCGCAGACCGCGTCCATGGCCTACCGGACCCTCAACCAGAGCCTGTTCACGCTGCTGCTTCCCTTCAGCCTCGAGATGGACGGGGTGTGGGCCAAGGAAGTGATCGAGACCGACTGGGAGGGTCGCGAGGCCTGGGCCCTGCTGTTGCCCTTCGCCAAGGGCTTCTTCGTGTCGCCGGTGCTGGAGACCGTCTGGCGGGTGGTCGTCGACAAGGACACGTACGCCATCCTGGCGGTGGACTTCATGCCGCCGGTCCAGTACCGCGAGGTGGAGAAGGTCGGCGTGCGTTACGGCATCCTCGCGCACAACGAGGTTCAGGGGGCGAAGATCCCGGCCCATGTCCTTTCGATCGGTCTGTCGCTCGAGGGCCAGGAGACCGGCGACTACCGCGTCACGAAGATCGAGAGCTCGGTCTGGGACGGCTGGGCGCCGGGCCTGTTTATCAACCCGGCGCAGCTCGAGGCCCTCGAAAACCAGGAATAGCAGCAGTTTTGAGTTTTAAGTTTTGAGTTATCCCCCGCCCAGCCCCGGAGGCCGGGAGGGTGGACGGGAACTCAAAACTCAAAACTCAACACTCCTCATGAGGCGCCGCGCGTGGAGAGCACCGCGGGCACGGTCTTGAGCAGGATCTTGAGGTCGAGCCACAGCGACCACTGGTCGATGTAGGCGAGGTCGAGGGCGATCCAGCGGTTGAAGTCGTCGAGCCCGGCGCGCCCGGAGACCTGCCACAGCCCGGTGATGCCGGGCTTCATGGACAGGCGCCGCCGCTGCCAGCGCTGGTAGTGCTCGACCTCTTCGGGGAGCGGCGGCCGCGGGCCGACCAGCGACATGTCGCCGCGGAGCACGTTGTACAGCTGCGGCAGCTCGTCGAGCGACAGCCGCCTGAGCAGCCGTCCCACGGGCGTCACCCGGGGATCGTGGCGCGCCTTGAAGGCGGGGCCTTCGACCTCGTTGAGGTGCGCCACCTCGTCCATGCGCCGGTCGGACCCCAAATACATGGTGCGGAACTTGTGCAGGGTGAAGCGGCGGCCGTTGAGGCCGCAGCGCTGCTGTGAGTAGAGCACCGGGCCGCGGGACGAGAGCTTGACCGCCACGGCGATCGCCGGCAGCAACGGCGCCGTCAGCACGATGCCGAGCGCCGACACCGTGACGTCGCCGAGGCGCTTCAAGAACAGCGGAAACGGCGCTCCGGGGGTGTTCGTGAAGGTCAGCAGCGGGATGCCCTCGAGCTCCTCGAGCACCACCCGCGCCTTCATGTGCGGGAAATAGAGCGCGACGCGGGCGCGGATGCCGAGCTCGGAGCACAGCAGGAAGCTCTCCTCGAACTCCTCGAGCTGGCGCCGCGAGAGCACGAAGATGACCTCGTCGACCACATCCTGCTGCAGGATGCGGGGCAGATCGTCGGCCGAGCCCAGCACCGGCAGGCCGGCGAAGGTGTCGCCGTGCTCGCCGTTGGGCGCCACGAAGCCCGACAGCTTGAGGCCCCAGTGCGGGTGCTCGCCGATGATCCGCGCCACCTCCTCGGCGCGCGGGTTGATGCCCACGATCAGCAGGGAGCGGTAGTTGTAGCCGCGCGCGCGGACGCGGCGCGCGGCGAGGCGCAGTGCCAGTTTCTCGGCGGCGAGAAAGAGCAGGTCGAGGGTCGCGAAGAGCACCAGGAAGGGGCGTGAGACGAAGTCGAGGCGCAGCAGCCAGCCGGCGGCCGCCAGCACCAGGGTGCCGGCCGCCACCACCTGCACCACCTGCCAGAGCTCGGAGGCCAGGGCGACGGTGCGCCGCGAGGTGTAGGCCTCGCGGGTCACCAGCAGCAGGGTCCAGATGACGAGCACCAGCGGCAGCAGGCCGAGGTAGCGCGACAGCGGGTAGAGCTCGGTGGGGAACAGCCCCGGCGCGAGCTGCGGCGCGAGGTGCGAGCGCAGCCACCAGGCGAGCAGAAAGGCGGCGCTGGTGAGGACCAGGTCCGCGGTCCACACCCAGTAGGCGACCACCCTGGCGCGCTCCTTCAGCACAGGCCCTCCAGCAGCTCCTCGTAGGCGTCGGCGACGTCCGACCACAAGTAGCGGTCCTCGACCCGCCGCCGCGACCTCTCGCCCATCGCCCGCAGCGCATCGGGGGCGTCGATGACCTCCGCCAGGACTCTCTCCAGGGCGCTCTCGCCCTCGAAGCGGAAGGGACGCCCGGCGGTGCCGGCGACCTCCCGGTTCTCGGGGGTGTCATAGTACAGCACCGGGCGTGCGGCGCCCATCGCCTCCACCAGCGCCGGGTGGGTGCCGCCGACCTCGGTGGCGTGGATGTAGGCGCGGCAGTTGAAGAGCAGCTGGCGGTAGCCCTCGCCGTAGACGGGTCCGGGCAGCAGCACCCGCTCGTCGGCGGCCTCGCGCACCCGGCGTGTGAGGCCGGCGGCGTAGGGCGCGCCTCCGACCATCGCCAGCCGCCGCGCCCCCGGGACCCGCCGGTAGGCCTCCACCACCCGGTCGGGGTTGTTCTCGGGTTCGAAGCGCGACACGTACAGCAGGTACTCGCCGGGGGTGAGGCCGAGCTCGTCGAGCAACGAGGTGCCGACGGGCGGCTCGAGGTCGCCGCCGTAGACGATCATGCGCGACTCGACGCCGTAGGCGCGGCGGTAGTAGCGCTGGATCACCTCCGCGTCGGTGACCAGCGCGTCCGGCAGCCGCGCCGACAGGCGCTCGCAGAGCCGGTAGTAGGTGCGGCCCGCGGGCCCCCACTTGCGGCGCTTGCGCTCGAGCCCGTCGACGTTGAGCGCCACCGGGGTGCCGGCGAGGTGCAGGATGGGGATGAACGGGGCGTTGGCAGCGTTGCACATCAGGACCGCGTCGAAGCCGCGGCGCGCCGCGTGCACGGCGGCGAGGAAGGTGTTGGAGACCGTCTCCAGGTGCTTGGTGCGCAGCGCCGGCAGGACCACCAGCCGCATGCCGCGGAAGGAGCCCAGCCCGGGGTCGATGAAGCCGCGGCGGCCGTAGACCGTGACCTCGTGGCCGCGGGCCGCGAGCTGCGCCCCGAGCTCCTCGGCGAAGGTCTCGAAGCCGCCGTAGTTGGCAGGGGCCCCGCGGGTGCCGATGATCGCCAGCTTCACGGTCCCGCCACCTCCTCCGTCCACCCCCGTCTACGGAACCAGCGCGCGATCCGTCGCGGCGGCTCCGTGCGCCGGCCGAGGACCCAGCGCCGGCGCTCGCGCACGTCGGTGCGCAGCCGCCACACATCCGCCAGCGCCGGCAGCGAGGATCGCTCCACCGTCAGGCAGGCGCCGACGACGAGAAGATCCCGCAGCAGCCACCACGGGAAGCAGCGCAGGTGCCATCCGAGGTCGGCGCAGTGGCCGCGCAGCAGGAAGCGGTTGCGCACCGAGTGGCGGTTGATCGCGGCGTGACCCGAGCGCCCCGCCTCGGGCCGAAAGCCGCGCCGGTGGGCAGCCTGCGCCGCGGGGGCGTAGAGGCACCGCCAGCCCCGCAGCTGCAGCCGCCACGCCAGCTCGGCGTCCTCGCGGTAGGCGAAGAAGCTCTCGGCGAAGACCTCGCCGCCGG
>CAZMED010000063.1:0-14541 GCA_964565045.1 uncultured Thermoanaerobaculia bacterium | reverse complement strand
GAGGATGATCTCCTGGTAGAGCTCGCGCATGTCCGACATCAGCCGAAGACCTCCCGCACCTTGTGCAACCCGCCCACCAGGGCGTCGATTTCCCGAGCGGTGTTGTAGAGCCCGAAGGACGCCCGCACGGTCGCCGAGACGCCGTAGCGCGCCATCACCGGCTGCGCGCAGTGGTGTCCGGCGCGGACCGCGAGGCCCTCGGAGTCGAGGATGGTGCCGATGTCGTGCGGGTGGATGCCGTCCATGACGAACGAGAGCACCGAGGCCTTCTGTGCGGCGGTGCCGATCAGCCGCACCCCGGGGACCTCGAGCACGGCCGCAGTGGCGGCCCTCAGGAGCTCGTCCTCGTGCGCGGCGACGGCCCCGAGCCCGAGCCCGTCGAGGTAGGCGAGGGCGGCGGCGAGGCCGATGGCGCCCTCGATGTTGGGCGTCCCTGCCTCGAAGCGGTGCGGCGGCTCGTTGAAGGTGGTCCTCGTGAACGTCACCGACAGAATCATGTCGCCGCCGCCCTGGTACGGGACCATCTCCAGCAGGTGCCTGCGCTTGGCGTACAGCGCGCCGATGCCGGTGGGGCCGTAGACCTTGTGCGCCGAGAAGACGTAGAAGTCGCAGTCGAGCTCGCGCACGTCGACGCGGCGGTGAGGCACCGCCTGGGCGCCGTCGACCAGCACCGGCACGCCCCGCGCGTGGGCCATCTCGACCATCTTCCGCACCGGGTTGACGGTGCCGAGGGCGTTGGAGACGTGCACGATGCCGACGATCCTGGTGCGCTCCGAGAGCAGCCGCTCGTACTCCTCGAGGATGATGTCGCCGTCGTCGTCGATCGGGATCACCTTGAGGTGGGCGCCCCGCTCCTCGCACAGGAGCTGCCAGGGGACGATGCCCGAGTGGTGCTCCATGGCCGAGATCAGGACCTCGTCGCCGGCTTCGAGCCGCGGCCGGACGAAGCTCGCGGCCACCAGGTTGATGCCCTCGGTGGTGGAGCGGGTGAAGACGATCTCGCGGCTGTCGGCCGCGCCGAGGTGCGCCTTGACCGCGGTCCGCGCCTGCTCGAAGGCCACGGTGGCGCGCTGCGACAGCTGGTGGACGCCGCGGTGCACGTTGGAGCAGTCACGCTCGTAGAAGCGGCGCACGGCGTCGATCACCGGGCGCGGCTTCTGGGTGGTGGCGGCGTTGTCGAGGTAGATGAGCGGTTTGCCGTGGACCTCCTGGTGGAGGGCCGGAAAGTCGGTGCGGATGCGCTCGACGTCGAGGGCGGCCGCGAGCTCGACGGAGGCCGGGCCGGTGGTCATGCCCCCGCACCGGAAGGCTGCATGTCGGCGAGCCGCGCCTCCACCCGTTGCCGGAGCTCATTGCGCAGCTCCTCGACCGGGATGCGGTCGAGGACCTCCCCGGCAAAGGCGAGGGTCAGCAGACGCCGCGCCTCCTCGCGCCCGATCCCGCGCGACTGCAGGTAGAAGACCGCATGGTCGTCCAGACGGCCGATGGTCGAGCCGTGGGTGCACCGCACGTCGTCGGCGAAGATCTCGAGCTGGGGGTTGGAGTTGGCGACCGCGTCGTCGGAGAGGATGAGGTTGCGGTTGGACTGGGTGGCGTCGGTCTTCTGGGCGTCCTGGGCGACCACGATACGGCCGTTGAAGACCGCCCGCGACGAACCGGCGAGGACGCTCTTGTAGAGCTGGTGGCTCTGGCAGTTGGGCGCCCTGTGGCGGACCGTGAGGTGGGATCCCGCCTGCTGGTCGCCGTCGGTCAGGGAGAGCCCGTCGAGGCTGGCCTCGGCCCCCTCGCCTTCGAGCACCACCTGGATGTCGGTGCGGGCGAGGGCGCCACCAAGGGACACCGCCTGGGCGGCGTAGCGGCCCGCACGGGCGAGGGAAGCGTGGCGGGAGGCGAGATGGTGGGTCTGTCGCGACTCGTCCTGCACCACGATGTGGCGGACCACCGCGTGCGGTCCGACCACGATCTCACCGACCGGGCAGCTCAAGGCCGCGCCGCCGCTGCCGACGTGGTGCTCCTCCAAAGTCACGCTGCTCGCTTCGCCGGCCACCACCAGGACGCGCGGCGCGCACACTGTCGGCCGCTCGCTCGGACCGGTGACGAACAGCAGCTGGATCGGGCCCTCGACGTGGGTGCGCGGCGGCACGGTGATCACGGCGCCGTCGGAGAGGACGGCGGCGTTGAGGGCGGCGAAGGGGTGGTCGTCGAGCCCCGCCAGGCTGCCGAGGTGCCGGGTGACGAGCTCGGACTCGACGGCCGAGGCGAGCAGCAGGTTGGAGACCACGACCCCGTCGGGGAGCCCTGCGGTTTCCGAAAGGTCGGGCGAGAACACGCCGTCGATGAAGACCAGCGCCGGAACGCCGGCCCGCTTCCAGGACGAGACGCCGACCCGCGACGGCAGCACCGGCGGCGGCTCGAAGCGCATCTCCTCGAGTGCCGAGAGTCGGGTGAAGCGCCAGGCCTCCTGGCTTCGGCCGGGCAGTCCGAGGGCCTCGAATCGGTCGCGGCCGCGACCGCGCAGGGCCTGCAGTACGGCCGGGGCCGGCGCCGTGGAGGCGGCTTCGAGGACCGAGGCGAACGCGCCGGTGGTCGCCGGGGTGGTCATCGCGGTCCCGGTCATGCGCCCGCCGCCGCCGGTGCGGTCTCGAGCCACTCGTAGCCCTGGTCCTCGAGCTGCAGCGCGAGCTCGCGGCCGCCGGAGCGGACGATCCGGCCGTCCATCAGCACGTGCACGAAGTCGGGCTCGATGTAGTTGAGCAGCCGCTGATAGTGGGTGATGACCACGAAGGCACGCTCCGGGCCGCGCAGCGAGTTGACGCCGTCGGCGACGATCCTGAGCGCGTCGATGTCGAGCCCCGAGTCGGTTTCATCGAGGATCGCCAGCCTCGGCTCCAGCACCGCCATGTGGAAGATCTCGTTGCGCTTCTTCTCGCCGCCGGAGAAACCGTGGTTGACCGGACGCTTCAGCAGCGCCTCGTCGAGCTTGACGAGCTTCGCGCGCTCGCGCACCAGCTCCAGGAAGTCCATCGCGTCGATCGTCTCCTCGCCGCGGTGGGTGCGGATGGCGTTCAGCGCGGTGCGCAGAAAGTAGGTGTTGGAGACGCCGGGGATCTCGACCGGGTACTGGAAGGCGAGGAAGAGGCCCTCGCGGGCGCGCTCCTCGGCGCCGAGCTCCGACAGGTCCCGGCCCGCGTAGCGGATCTCGCCGGCCGTCACCTCGTAGTCCTCGCGCCCCGCGAGCACGCTCGCGAGAGTGCTCTTGCCGGACCCGTTCGGGCCCATGATCGCGTGCACCTCTCCCGGGGCGACCCTCAGGTCGATGCCCTTCAGGATCTCCTTGCCACCGATCGACACGTGAAGGTCCATCAAACGAAGCAGCTCATTGGTATCCATCATCTCTTCCCATCTTCTTTTTCCGGTCCGTGTTTTCTCCGAGAAAACACGGACCGGAAAAAGAGAAGCTTCCAGTCGCGTTCCCTTCTCACCCCACGCTGCCTTCGAGACTCACCCCTAAGAGTTTTTGGGCTTCTACGGCGAACTCCATCGGCAGCTCGCGGAAGACCTCTTTGCAGAAACCGTTGACGATCATCGACACCGCGTCCTCGGTCTCGATGCCGCGCTGGTTGCAGTAGAAGATCTGGTCCTCGCCGATCTTCGAGGTCGTCGCCTCGTGCTCCATCTGCGCCGACGGGTTGGCGATCTCGATGTAGGGGAAGGTGTGGGCGCCGCAGCGGTCGCCGATCAGCATCGAGTCGCACTGCGAGTAGTTGCGCGCGTTCTCCGCCTTCTTCGCCACCTTGACCAGGCCGCGGTAGGTGTTCTGGCCGCGCCCGGCCGAGATGCCCTTGGAGACGATCGTCGACGAGGTGTTCTTCCCGAGGTGGATCATCTTGGTGCCGGTGTCGGCCTGCTGGCGGCCGGCGGTGAGCGCCACCGAGTAGAACTCGCCCACCGTGTGGTCGCCCTTGAGGATCACGCTCGGGTACTTCCAGGTGATGGCGGAGCCCGTCTCCACCTGGGTCCACGAGATCTTGGCGCGGTCGCCCTTGCAGATGCCGCGCTTGGTGACGAAATTGAAGATGCCGCCGGCGCCGGTCTCCTTGTCGCCGGGGTACCAGTTCTGCACCGTCGAGTACTTGATCTGCGCGTCCTCGAGGGCGACCAGCTCGACCACCGCCGCGTGGAGCTGGTTCTCGTCCCGCATCGGCGCGGTGCAACCCTCGAGATAGCTGACGTAGGCGCCCTTGTCGGCGACGATCAGGGTGCGCTCGAACTGGCCGGTGTTGGCGGCGTTGATGCGGAAGTAGGTCGAGAGCTCCATCGGGCAGCGGACGCCCTCCGGGACGTAGACGAACGAGCCGTCCGAGAAGACCGCCGAGTTGAGGGAGGCGTAGAAGTTGTCGGTGGCCGGCACCACCGAGCCGAGGTACTTCTGCACCAGCTCGGGGTGCTCGCGCACCGCCTCCGAGAACGAGCAGAAGATGATGCCGAGCTCGGCGAGCTTGTCCTTGAAGGTGGTGGCCACGGAGACGCTGTCGAAGACCGCGTCGACCGCCACCCCGGCGAGGAGCTTCTGCTCCTCGAGCGGAATGCCGAGCTTCTCATAGGTGGCGAGGATCTCCGGGTCGACCTCGTCGAGGCTTGCGAGCTCCTTCTTCTTCGGTGCCGAGTAGTACGAGATCGCCTGGTAGTCGATCGCCGGGTAGGACACGTTGGGCCAGCGCGGCTCGGCCATCGTCAGCCAGTGCCGGTAGGCCTTCAGTCGCCACTCCAGCATCCACTCCGGCTCGGACTTGCGCTTTGAGATCGCGCGGATCACGTCCTCGTCCAACCCCGGGGGCAGCGAGTCCTGCTCGACGTCGGTGACGAAGCCGTGCTCGTACTCCCGGTTCGCGAACTCTTCGATGATCTTGTTCTGAGTTGCCATCAATCCCTCTGAGCGTGCGGCGCGGTGTGCCGCCGTATGGTGGCCGGTCAGCCGGCCCCGCCCGAAATGACCGGCAGCCGTCCCGGCTGCTCGGCCAGACGGTGTGCCGCCGCCGGCCCCCGGACGAGGTCGGCAACGGTGAGTCCGGCGAGGAAATTTCCGATCAGTGTCCCGAGGCCGCGCCACACGGGGCGCAGGCCGCAGTCGGCGTCGTGGGTGCAGCTCTCGCCCGCGTTCATGCGGGTGCAGAAGTCGCGGTCGAAGATCCGCGTGTCGAATGCCTCCACGACCCGGTCGAGCGTGATGTCGTGGGCGGCCCCGATCAGTGAGTAACCGCCGTTGCGGCCGCGTTCCGCTTCGACCAGGCCGGCTCTCCGGAGCTGTGCCACGACCTTGGAGACCGTGGTCTCGGGCAGGCCTTCGATGTCGGCCAGCTCGCGGGTCGTGAGTTGGCCGCCCTCGCGGGCGAGGCTGGCCACCAGTCGCAGGCCGAGCTCTTCGTGCTTCGAGATCCGCATCCAGACTCCCTCAGCCGGTACGACAATGAAACCGGAAGAAAAATTCCGGATTATTCGGAGACGGAGACGGAGACGGAGACGGAGACGGAGACGGATACGGAGACGGAGACGGAGACGGAGACGGGGTGTGGTGAAATGGGCGACATGAAGGTGTGGTTGGCGCGCTGGGTGTGCCTCGACGCGGAGGGCAATCTGCAACGGGTTCGTGACGAGGTGCGGGGCGCCGTGTCGGCGGGCGCCGAGCTGTTGGTTTTTCCGGAGCTCTTCCTCACCGGCTACACGCGGTCGCTCGATCCCGAGGTGGCGCGGGCGCTCTTTGCCGAGGTTTCGGAAGCGGCCCCCGGGGCGCTGCTGATCTTCGGCTCCATCAGCGAGGCGCGGCGCAACCGGGTGACGGCCTGGTACGGCGGTCGTGAGCTCGCGGCCTATGACAAAGTGCACCTCTTCCGCCCCAACGGCGAGCACGAGCTGTGGGACCCCGGCGACCGTTACGTGGCCTTCGGCTGGCGCGGCCGCCGCATCGGCCTCCTCAACTGCAACGACCTCCGCTTCCCCGAGCAGGCGCGGGCGCTGAAGCTCGAAGCGCGCTGCGACGTGCTCGTAGTGCCGGCCTGGTGGCCGTGGCGGCGCGACCACATCTGGAGGGCCCTGCTCCAGGCGCGGGCGGCGGAGAACCAGCTCTGGGTCCTGGGCTGCGCGATCGCGGGCTCGGTGTGGCCCGGGGAGGACTTCGCGGGCGCCGGCAACCACGTCTTCGACCCGGCCGGCGAGCCGGTGCGTACCGCCGACGACCGCACCTACGACCTCGAGCTCGAAAACCCGCCGCCCTCGATCGTCGATCCGATCGAACAGTCCATCGAGATCACGCGAGTGGAGATCATCGAAGAGGAGTTTTGAGTTTTGAGTTCCCGCCCGCCCCCCCGGTTTTTCACGGCCGGGAGGGGGACAACTCAAGCCTCAGAACCCGGCGCTCAAGTCTTGAATCCCCGCTCGAACCCCAGGTGCTCCCGGGAGGGTGGGGGACAACTCAAAACTCAAAACTCAAAACTCAAAACTGAACCCTACTCCGTGAGCACGAACCTCTCGTCGAGGTGGCTCTCGATGTTGCGCTCGAGCAGGTCCTGGTGGTCGAAGCCGTGGATCCGCAGGTAGTACTCGGCGGCCTCGATCAGCACGATCTCCGGGATCAGCCCGATCATCTCGACGCGGCGGATGTCGACGCCGAATCGCGCGGCTTCGAGACGCAGGTTCTCGATGACCCGGTACATCGGAGCGGCGCGGAAGTTGACGATGGAGACCGTGAGCATCGCCAGGTCGCTGCGGGCGTCGCGGCCGGGGTAGGCCCGCACCTGGCCGCCCGAGGTGTCGGCGATCGCCCGCCCCACCTGCACCGCGACCTCCTCCTCCGGACAGGAGAGGAACACCTTGAACGAGATCAGCGGGTAGCGGGCGCCGATGATGGTGACGCCCGAGTCCTCCGGGAAGGCGTCCGGGCCGAGGTCGGGCTTCCAGCGCGGGTCCCGCATCTTCTCTGCGAAGCCCTCGTACTCCCCCTGACGGATGTTCTCGATGTCGCGGCGGTAGCGGAAGCGGGCCGACTCGGCGAACAGGTAGACGGGCAGCTTGAAGCGTTCGGCGACCTGCTCGGCGAACTCCACCGACCACGCGGTCGCCTCCTCGATGGTGGCGTCCTTCAGCGGCACGAAGGGGAAGACGTCGACCGCGCCGACCCGCGGGTGCTCACCGCTGTGGGAGCGCATGTCGATGTGGCCGAGCGCCCGTTCGTAGAGCAGCATGCCGCCCTCGAAGACCGCCGCCTTGGTGCCCGAGAACGAGAACACCGTGCGGTTGCGGACGTGATCGACCGCGACGTCGAGCATCATCAGGTTCGAGACCTGCTGCAGCCGGTGGCTGAGGTCGTCGATGAACTCCTGGTCCCTGCCCTCGCAGATGTTCGGCACGACCGCGATGATCTTGCTCATGTTGCCTCCTAGAAGATGCCCAGAAAGACGCCCGCGGCGATGGCGGAGCCGATGACACCGGCGACGTTGGGACCGAGAGCGTGCTGGAGGAGGTAGTTCGACGGGTCCTCCTCGAGGCCGACCACGTGCACGACCCGCGCCGAGTCGGGTACCGCGGAGACCCCCGCCGCACCGATCAGCGGGTTGATCTTGTCGGCGGTGAACAGGTTCATGAGCTTGGCGAACAGGACGCCGCCGGCGGTGGCGAGCGAGAACGCCACACAGCCGAGCACGAAGATCAGCATCGACTGCCGGGTGAGGAAGACCTGCGCCGTGGTCGAGGCGCCGACGGCGACCCCGAGCAGAATGGTGGCGATGTCGAGCAGGGCGCTCGAGGCGGTCTTGGAGAGCCGATTGGTGACACCCGATTCCTTCAGCAGATTGCCGAAAAAGAGCATCCCGAGCAGCGGCAGCCCGCCGGGCGCCACCAGGGTGGTGACGATCAGGCCGGCGACGGGAAACAGGATCTTGTCGCGCTTCGACACCGGGCGCCCCGGCTTCATGCGGATCAGACGCTCCTTCTTCGACGTGAGGAGCTTCATGATGGGCGGCTGGATGATCGGCACCATGGCCATGTAGGAGTAGGCCGCGATGGCGATCGGCCCGATCAGGGTCGGGGCGAGCCGCGACGCGAGGAAGATCGCCGTGGGGCCGTCGGCGCCGCCGATGATGCCGATGGCGGCCGCGTCCGGGGGCGCGAAGCCGAGCCCGAGCGCACCCAGGAAGGTGGCGAAGATCCCCACCTGGGCGGCGGCGCCGAGCAGCACCGAGCGCGGGCTCGAGAGCAGCGCCGAGAAGTCGGTGAGCGCCCCGATGCCGAGGAAGATGAGCGGCGGGAAGAGCCCCGTGCGGACCCCGAAGTAGATCAGACCCATGACGCTGTTGGTGGTCGTGTTGAAGACGTACTCGTGGGTCGCGGGGTCGATCATGTAGACCGAGACCGCGTTGAAGATCTGGGGCGGCAGGGGGATGTTGCCGATGAGGATGCCGAAGCCGATCGGAACCAGCAGCAGGGGCTCGTGCTCCCTGGCGATCCCGAGGTAGAGGAACAGGATGCCGACGCCGAGCATGGCTGCGTTGAGGGCGGTCAGGTTGACGACGCCGGTCGACGCCATCACCTGCTCCACGTAGCCCTGCGTCTCGCCGCGGACCAGGTCGCGGTTGAAGAAGCCTCGCAGGTACTCGGTGATCGTGCCGAGGCTCTCGTCGTTGCCGACCGCGACCACGGTGAAGAGGGCGCCGACGCTTCCCGATGCGTCGCGCAGCACGCCCTTGGCACCGATCCGCAAAGCGACGCCTTGATCCGAGAGGCCGCGCTCGATCGTGAAGAAGCGGTCCGACTCGAGCTCCCGGAAGGTGGCGAAGGGGATCTCGGGCTCGTCGATGGCCGCGTGGTCCGCGTCTCCGGGCTGCACGCCCGGTGCGAGGGACTCGATGCGGGCCACGCTCTGGCGGTCGCCGGCGGCGACGACCGTGAAGCGCCCGAGCACCCCGCCGCTCGAATCGCGCAGCGTGCCGGTGGACGCGGGGACCGCGTCCCCGCCCCCGTCCGCCTGGCCGTGGCTCAGGCCATCCTCCGCGCCTCGCGGGATGCTGATGTAGATCGCATCGTCGAAGCGCACCGCGAAGGAACGCTCCCCGGCAACGGCCACGGCGGCGAAACAGGAGGCGATCAGGGCCGCGGCCGCCGCGGCCGCTGTCGGCGCTCGATGGAGCCGTGACAGGCGCTGCATGCCGGTGATCTCGTGCCTGTGCATCGTCATTCCTAGAGGGTGGTCATCTCGGGCCGCAGCAGCTCGAGCAGTGGGTCGCCCTCGCTGACGCTGTCGCCGCCCGCGACGAAAATCTTGCGCACGGTGCCGTTGTGCGGCGCCGGGATCACGTTCTCCATCTTCATGGCCTCGAGCACGAGCAGAGGGTCGCCTGCGCGCACGGTGCTGCCTTCGCCGACCTTGACCTCGAGCACGAGCCCCGGCAGGGGAGCGCGCACGTTGCCGTGGCTGCCGGCCGGCGCGGCAGGGGCCGGGGCACGGGTGGGGGGCGGGGCCGCCCTCGCGGTGGGCGCGGGACGGACGATCTCGACGGCTGCACGCCCTGCGTGGCCGATCTTGACCAGGTCGGCGGTGTACTCGACGCCGTCGACGAGCACCCGGGCCTGCTGCGGCGTGATCTCCTTGATCTCGGCCCGGTACTCTCTGCCGTTGATGCTGAGCACGTACTCGCTCATGGATTGCCTCGCCGTTCGGTTCAGAGCGTCCGCTCGATGGTCAGCCGCCCGCCGTGCTCCGCCCGGTGCAGGCGGCGTTCCACCTCGAGCACGGTGGCGATCACGGTGATGACCGCGGGGTCGATGGGAAGCTGCGGGAGAGCCTCCTCCGGCGAGGCTGACCGCCGTCGCGCCGGGGGCCTCAGCCGAGCCGCCAGAGAGGGCAGCGTACCGAGGATGAAGATGAGCAGCGCCGTCAGCGTGAGCCCCCCGAACACGACGCCAAGGCCGAGCGCGGAGATGGTGAGGGCGTCCTGCAGGTTCATGATCCGGGCCCTCTCAGAGCGGGATGTTGGAGTGTCGGACCTCGGGGTTGCGCTGCCGCTTGCCGTCGAGCATCTCGAGCGACTTGATGATGCGGAGCCGGGTGTTGGCGGGCTCGATCACGTCGTCGATGTAGCCCTTGCGCGCGGCCACGAACGGCGTCGCGAAGAGGTCCCGGTAGCGCTGCTTGAGCTCCTCCGCCTTCGCCCGCGGGTCTTCGGCGGCGTCGATCTCCTTGCGGTACATGATCTCGATCGCGCCGTCGGGCCCCATCACCGCGATCTCGGCGGTCGGCCACGCGAAGTTGACATCGGCGCGGATGTGTTTGGAGCTCATGACGCAGTAGGCGCCGCCGTAGGCCTTGCGGACGATCACCGTCACCTTGGGGACGGTCGCCTCGGCGAAGGCGAACAGCAGCTTGGCGCCGTTGCGGATGATGCCGCCGTACTCCTGGACGGTGCCGGGCATGAAGCCGGGCACGTCCTCGAAGGTGACGAGCGGGATATTGAACGCGTCGCAGAAGCGCACGAAGCGCGCACCCTTGATCGAGGAGCTGTTGTCGAGCACCCCGGCGAGGACGAGCGGCTGGTTGGCGACGATCCCGGTCGGCCGTCCGTTGAAGCGCGCGAAACCGACCACCAGATTGGGCGCGAAGTCGGTGTGGACCTCGAAGAACTCGCCGTGGTCGGCGACCCGGCGGATGATTTCCTTCATGTCGTACGGCGTGTTGGGGTTGTCCGGGAGCAGGAAGTTGAGCTCGGGGTCGGTGCGGTCGGCCGGATCATCGCTGCGCTGGATAGGCGGTTTTTCGCGGCCGTTCTGCGGCAGGTAGCCGAGCAGCCGCCGCAGCATGGCGAAGGCCTCGTCCTCGTTGGCGGCCACGAGGTTCGCGACGCCGCTCTTCTCACTGTGGATCGCCGCCCCGCCGAGCTCCTCGACCGTGACGTCCTCGCGGGTGACCTGCTTGACGACCTTGGGCCCGGTCAGGAACATGTACGAGGTGTCCCTGACCATCATCACGAAATCGGTGATGGCGGGCGAGTACACCGCGCCGCCGGCACAGGGTCCGAGGATCAGTGAGATCTGCGGCACCTGCCCCGACGCCAGGACGTTCTTGAGGAAGATGTCGGCGTAGCCGGCGAGCGCGTCAACGCCCTCCTGGATCCGCGCGCCTCCGGAGTCGTTGAGGCCGATGATCGGCGCGCCGGCCTCCACCGCGAGGTCCATGATCTTGCAGATCTTCTCCGCGTAGGCCTTGGAGAGCGAGCCGCCGAAGACCGTGAAGTCCTGCGAGAACACGAACACGAGGCGCCCGTCGATGGTCCCGTGGCCGGTGATGACGCCGTCGGTCAGCGGCTGCTCGGCATCCATCCCGAAATCGGTGCAGCGGTGGGTGACGAACGCGTCGAACTCCTCGAACGAGCCCTCGTCGAGGATCTTGTCGAGCCGCTCGCGGGCGGTGTACTTGCCCTGGGCGTGCTGCTTGGCGATGCGCTGCTCGCCGCCGCCGCGGCGCGACTGCTCGCGCCGGTTGGCGAGGTCGAGGAGCTTGCGTTCGTTGCCCATGAAGCCTCCGCCTGCACGCCGGCCGTGCGGAGGAACATTGTGCGCCGGAAGGCGCGGAGACACAAGCCACGATCGCGGTCGAGAAAGGCGGTGAGTTACGAGTTGCGAGTTATGAGTTTTGAGTTTTGAGTTCCCGCCCACCCCCCCGGTGCTCCCGGGCGGGAAGGGGGAGAACTCAAAACTCAAGACTCAATTTCTGAGTTCCCGCCCACCTCCCTCGGTGCTCCCGGGCGGGCGGGGGACAACTCAAAACTCAAAACTCAAAACTCAACACTCAGAACTACCTCAGTGCTGAACCCGCGATGAGGTGCCCTTCTTCGGCACGGCCCCGCTGAACTGCAGCCGGCCCTCGCGAAACTCGCCGCCGCGCAGGGTGTGGGCGAGCGCCTCGCCGAGCTCCTCGACAAGGTGGACCGTGAGCTTGTCGCGGACCTCCTTCGGCAGGTCCTCGAGGTCGGCCTCGTTGACCTTCGGCAGCACCACGGTGGTGATCCCGGCGCGGACCGCGCCGAGGACCTTCTCCTTGACGCCGCCGATCGGCAGGACCCGGCCGGAGAGCGTGATCTCGCCGGTCATGGCGACGTCGTTGCGGGCAGGCCGGCCCGACAGGGCCGACACCAGCGCGGTGGCCATGGTGACGCCTGCCGAGGGCCCGTCCTTTGGGATCGCCCCGGCCGGCACGTGAACGTGCACGTCCTGCTTGAAGGCGTCCTTGGGGATGAACAGCTCCTCGGCGTGGGCCTTGGCGTAGGTCCAGGCGGCGCGGGCCGACTCCTTCATGACGTCGCCGAGCTGGCCGGTGAGCACGAGCTCGCCCTTGCCGGGCATCGGTGAGGTCTCGACGAACATGATGTCGCCGCCGACCGGGGTGTAGTACATCCCGGTCGCGACCCCCACCTGGTCGGCGTCCGCCGCGCGCTCCGGGTGCACCTTGGGCCGGCCGAGCAGCTCCGCAACCTCCTTCGGTCCGATCTCGGCCGACTCGAGCTCCTGGGCCGCGATCTTGCGCCCCACCTTACGGGCCAGCCGGCCGATCTCGCGCTCGAGCTGGCGCACGCCCGACTCCCGGGTGTAGCGCGTGATGACCTCGCGCACTGCGTCGTCCGAGATCACGATCTGCTCGTCGCTGAGCCCGGTCTGTTTGATCTGGCGCGGGGTCAGGTACCGCTTGGCGATCTCCAGCTTCTCGGCCTCGGTGTAGCCGGCGAACTCGACCACCTCCATGCGGTCCTGGAGGGGGCCGGGGATGTTCTGCAGGAAGTTCGCGGTGCAGATGAACTGAACCTCGCTGAGGTCGAAGGGCACCCCGAGGTAGTGGTCGGTGAAGCTGTCGTTCTGCGCCGGGTCGAGGACCTCGAGCAGGGCCGAGCCCGGGTCGCCCTGGTAGGAGATGCCGAGCTTGTCGACCTCGTCGAGCAGGAACACGGGGTTCCTCGAAGCGGCCTGCTTCATGCCCTGGATGATGCGCCCCGGCATCGCCCCGACGTAGGTCCGGCGGTGGCCCCGGATATCGGCCTCGTCGCGCACCCCGCCGAGCGAGATGCGCACGTACTCCCGACCCATGGCGCGGGCGATCGACTTGGCGACCGAGGTCTTGCCCACACCGGGCGGACCGGTGAAGAGCAGGATCGGGTTGCGCGGGACGTCGGAGTGGACCGTCGTCATGGCGGTGTCTTCCGGCGGCGCGGCCTCGTCCTCTTCGGCGGGCTCCGACTCGGCCATTTCCGCCTTGGTGCGCAGGATCTGCACGGCCAGGAACTCGAGGATCCGGTCCTTGACGTCGCCGAGCGCGTAGTGGTCCTCCTCGAGGATCTCGGCGGCCCGGTTGATGTCCAGGCGCTCCTCCGTGCGCTCCGCCCACGGCAGCTCGCAGATGGTCTCCAGGTAGGTGCGGATGACCTGCGCCTCCATGCCCTCCGGCCCCATGCGCTCGAGCCGGTTGAGCTCGCGGTCGACCTCCTTGCGGGCCGCATCCGGCAGCTCGAGCGCCTCGAGCTTCTCGCGCAGCTCCTCGAGGTCCTCGCGGCCGCCGTCGTCGCCGAGCTCCTTCTGGATGGCCTTCAACTGTTGGCGCAGGAACATCTCCCGCTGGCGGTCGCCGAGCTCCTCCTGGACCTGGGACTTGATGTCCTCCTGGGCGTCGAGGACGGCGACCTGGCGCTGGATGTGGAGCAGCACCGAGCGCAGGCGGTCCTCCACCGACAACGCCTCGAGCAGCTTCTGGGCTTCGCCGGGCTTCAGGTCGAGGTGGCCGGCGACGAGGTCGGCGAAGCGGCCGGGCTCCTTGGTCTCGGCGAGGAACTGCTGCACCGCCTCCTTGGGCATGCCGGCGCGGCGCCCGAGCTCGGCCGCGCGTTCGCGGGTCTCGCGGTAGAGGGCGGTGAAGGTCGGCGACTCGGGGTCGATCGGCGGCATCTCCTCGGCGGGGTGGATGGCGGCCACCAGGAACTCATCCTGCTCCTCGTAGCGCACCGCCACCGCCCGGTAGTCGCCGTTGAGCAGCAGCCGCATGCCGGAGGGTCCCCGCTGGACCGGTCCGATGGTGGCCACGGTGCCCATCTGGAAGAGCTTGTCGGGCGTCACGTCCTCGATGTTCTCGCGCTGCGAGACGACGAAGATCTTCTTGTCCTCGGTGCGCAGCGCGGCCTCGATGGCGCGCAGAGTGCCGGCGCGCCCCGCGGCGATGGGTGACGTGACCTCGGGGAAGAGAACCGCCTCGCGAAGCGGGATCACGGGCAGGGTGATGACGTCAGACATGAAACCTCCTGCGGTGGGAAGGCCACCGCTGTACGTCCTACGATGGAGCCGTGTCTGTCGGTGGTCAAGGGCTCTTCCGCAGGCACGATTGGAAACCTGAGTAAAGACTTGTCATATTCCCGCAAAGGGGGCGGAGGGGCCGAGGGGCAGAGGAGCGAAGGGGAAGAGGGGCGGAGGGGAAGAGGGGCGGAGGGGCGGAGGGACAGAAGAGCTTTTCGATGCGAT
>CAZMED010000062.1:0-14577 GCA_964565045.1 uncultured Thermoanaerobaculia bacterium | reverse complement strand
TAGGGAAAGCAAGTGAAGTCTCGGTGAGGCGAGGCCCGGTTATCCGAGCAGGTGGCAGTGTCGGCGGCAGGTGGCAGCGGCAGGGTCAGTTGGCAGCGGCAGGTGGCAGCGTCGGTTGACAGCGTCGGTTGACAGCGTCAGATGCCAGCGTCAGTTGCCAGCGGCAGGGTCAGTTGGCAGGTGACAGCGGCGGCGTCCGGACGCCTCGGCATGGTGCGGATCCGACCGCGGCCGCGTCGATGCATCACAGCGGATCGCTGGCGCGGTCGCTGCCCCTCTGCCCCTCCGCCCCTCCGCCCCTCTGCCCCTCTGCGCCTCTGCGCCTGCGGCCGGACCTCGGACGCGGACTCGGGCGCGGCGTCTGGTGCGATCCCCGTCAGGATTTCCCTGAGGGGTGGCGTGCTCCTGTTTCAGCCTCGAGGCGATACAGCGCATTGAACAGCAGCTTGAAGGTGCGCAGGGGCTGCGCCCGGTGCTGGGCGTGGAAGCCGATCAGGATGATGCGGCCTGCGCCGACCGTGAGCTCGACCGCGGCGGCCTTCCTCTCCAGCAGCTCGCCGCCTGCGAGGTAGCCGCTGAGGAGGATGTCCTTGTCGTCGTCGGGGTAGCGGACAAGGACCGTGCGGCCGAAGCGGGCGTCCGGCACCCGGGTCTGGAAGGCCGGTGAGTCGCCGAAGTAGAGCGCCTCTTCGGGGCGCATGCCGAACGTCAGGGGGCTCGAGGCATTCGTGAAGGCGCGCAGGGTCGAGCCCGGGCAGTTGAAGCGCTCCCGGGACACCTTGGCCAGCGCGTCGCTCACGGGGAGCTCGAAGAGCTCGATGAAGTACCCGGTGGAGGCGCCGAGGGCGACCACCGTGCCGCCGTTCTCGACCCACGTCTTGATCTTCTTGCCGCCCTTCGTCTTCCTGTCCGGCTTCGCGTCCGGGTCGTCGTCTCCGGAGGACCATTCGTCGATACCGCCACTGTAATTGGGGGGGAGAGGAGACCACCAACGCCTGGAGGCGCTGTCCTTGTCGGGCGCGCCGCGCGCGATGACGGACGGCTCCACGTCGGGGAAGAGCAGCACGTCGACGAGGTCCGCGAACTCGCCCGAGCGGATCTGCTCGTTGGCGAGGCTGGTCAGGGGGAACTCGTACTGCTCGAGGACGAATCGGGTCCAGCCCTCGTCCATGCTGGCGACCCAGGGCTTGAAGAGCCCGACGCGCGCGCGCCCGACCCGCCAGAGCTCGCTGTCGGGAGCCTCCGCAACCGGGAACACCGGCACGTGCAGGCCGCCGATGAGCTCGGCGAGCTTCGACGCGCCGAGATCTCCGGCCGCCACGTACACATCCCCGCGGCGCCCGGGCGTCGCGTCGGCGCCGAGACGGTGGACCGCGGCGCCGGCCGCGAGCAGGCGGTTGACCGCGATGTAGGCGCTGTCGGCCCCGGCCGGGATCAGGTGTCCGGCAGCGTCCTGCTCGAAGCGTGGCTCGGGCCATGGCGCCTCGGCCAGCGCCTCGAGGGAGGCGCCGACCGGCTCGGAAGCCTCGACGACCTCGACACCCATGGACAGCGGCAACGACCACGAGGCGACGTCGTAGGGCTCCAGAATGCCGCCATCGGTCGAGTTCCGGACCTCCGGGTAGCGCTGGGGGCGGAGCATGGTCAGCAGGAACGGCCGGTAGGGCTGCGCCGCCGGGATGACGGTCGTGCCGGGCGGGTAGACGGCGAAGCCGAGCTCGAGCGGCGCGGTCGCCCGGGCGACCTCGACGCCGTGGAGCAGCAGCAGGTCGACCAGCTTCGCGGCCGCGACGGGATCGTGCTGGGAGGGCGGGATGACCCACGCGTACGGCGGCTCGGTCGAGCCCTTGTCGATCGACCAGCGGGCCATCGTCGCGATGTTGGCGAGGATCGACGCGCGGTTTTCGGCGTTGGCCTCGAGGAAGGCCCAGGTCGCGACCAGCTCGTACTCGACGATGTCGCGCAGGCGCCACCATCCGCCCGGCCAGGGTGAGGGGAAGTTCGACCGGCGCCCGTACTCGGGCAGCCCCTTGGAGCCGCCGCGGAGCTCTCCCGGATCGACGAAGACCGGGGTCGCGATGCGCGCGCTCGCGACCTCGGTCAGCAGGCCGGTGACGTTCTTCCACCACGCGGTGTTGCGGGTGCCGCCGGGCCAGTAGCTGTCGAAGATCATGTTGTGGCCGACGCCCGTCTTGCCGGCCTCCTCGAGCCTGAAGCTCATGGTGGTGCCGAGCACGTCCGCCTGGCGGAAGACCAGGGAGTGCACCTCCTCGTTCAGCGGATCAGTCTGCGGCGGCACGAACATCCGCGGTCCGGTGGCGCCCATCTGGTGCTCGTCGAGGAAGGACTGCGGGTGCCAGCGGTGGTAGAGGACCTCGTTGACGACCCGCGTCTCCTTCTGGCTCAGCATGTAGAAGTCGCGGTTGTTGTCGTGACCGACGTAGTGGTGGTAGAGCCACGGCATGCGGCCGCCCTCGTACTCGGTGCCGAGCCACTTCTCGTACCAGTCGACGACCATGAGCTGGCCGTCGGGGTTGATCGAGGGCATGATCAGGAGGACCGCCTCGTCCATCCACGCCAGCTTCTCGGGGTCCTCGGTGGTGGCGAAGTCGTGCACGAACTCGGCGACCATCTGGGTGCTGCCGACCTCGGTGGAGTGGATGGAGCAGGTGACGAGGGCGATCACCGCGCCCTCTTCGACCAGCGCCGCCGTCTGCTCGGCGGTGAGTCCGGCGGGATGTGCGAGCAGACGCGCGATCTCGCGCAGGCGCGGCAGCCGCGCCTGGTTTGCGGACGAGCTGAGGACGACGATCGGCATCGGGTTGCCGAGGGTCGAGGTGCCGGCGTCCTCGATCGACACGCGGTCCGAGGCGGCGGCCACCGTCTCCAGGTAGTCGAGGATCCGTGGATAGGGGACGAGCTTGCGGTCCGCGCCGACCCGGTGGCCGAAGAACGTCTCCGGCGCCGGCACCTCCGCCATTGCCCAGCACGGAACCAACAGCCAGAGCACGAGCGTCCGAGCGAGATGCCTCATCAGTCCCCCCGTCAACAGCCTTCCCGGGCGGGACGATTGTAGAGCAGTCAGAAGGGCTCGAGGCTCGGGGCTCGAGGCTCGAGGCTCGAGACCTGAGGCTTGACCTGAAGGCTCGGGGCCCAGGCTCGGCATCCAGCCCGACCCGATCGATCGGACCAACCGGAGGGATTCGTGGGCGGGCGGGAAATCCGAAATCCGACATCCGAAATCCGAAATGAGCGCGCCGCCATCTCAGTGATTCTCCGATGACCCGAATGATCCTCCCGACGCCCCGCGCCCCGCGCCCCGCGCCCCGAGCCCCAAGCCCAAAGCCCCGAGCCTCAAGCCCCGAGCCTCGAGCCCCGCGCCCCGCGCCCCAAGCCCCGAGCCCCAAGCCCCATTCCGGTAGACTGTCCCCGATCGACGGGAGGTGGCCATGAGCCGACGCGACATGAGGGGCGGCAACTATGCGGCCGAGCTGCAGCCGACGGAGAGCTACCGGAAGCGCCGCCAACGCCTGCTGGAGAAGACCGGCGGCGGCACCATCGTGCTGTGGGGGGCCGGCGACGAGCGCGGCTACGGCGACGTGGGGACCTTCCGCCAGTCCTCCGATTTCTTCTACCTCACCGGGGTCGAGCTGCCGAACGCGATCCTCGTCCTGCGGCCAGGCGACGGCGGCGACATGCTCTTCCTGCCGCCGCGCAACGAGAACGTGGAGCGCTGGACGGGCCCCAAGTGGGGGCCCGGGGACGAGGCGGCACAGGCCTTCGGCTTCGACGACGTGCTGTCGACCGCGCCGTCGGAGATCGTGCTCGACGCGCGCCGCCGCCCGGTGCCCGGGTTCGAGGGCCGTCTGCAGGGCTGGCTCTCCGAAGCGGATGCGGTGCTGTGGACCGACTGCGCGGCGATCGGTGCGGACGCGCCGCTGCCACCGACCCACCGTTTCCTGGCGGCGCTCCGCGACCGCCTGCCGTCGTTCACCGTCAAGGACGTCAGCGAGACCATTCACGGCCTGCGGGTCATCAAGGACGCCGGCGAGATCGCGCTCATGCGCCGCGCGGTGGCGGCCACCATCGAGGGCCACCGTGCCGCGGCGGCGGCGATCCGGCCCGGAGTCCCCGAAGGCGTGGTCGATGGTGCGGTCTACGCGGCATTCCGCGCCTCCGGAGCCGAGGGCGTCGCGTTCCCGACCATCGTCGGTTCGGGTTTCAACGCCACCACCCTGCACTACGACCAGAATGCGGGCAGCTGCAACGAAGGGGAGCTCGTGGTGGTCGACATCGGCGCGCGCTACGGCTACTACTGCGGCGATCTCACCCGCACCTACCCGGCGAACGGGACCTTCAGCGAGCGCCAGCGCGAGATCTACGATCTGGTCCTCGAAGCTCACGACCGGGCGGCCGACGCGATGCGGCCCGGCATCTCCATGTTCGAGCTGCGCAAGATCGCCTACGGCGTTTTCGAGTCCTCCGACGTGCGCGATGCACAGGGACGGACGCTCGGGCAGTACTTCATCCACGGCCTCGGCCACCAGCTCGGGCTCGATGCCCACGATCCTGGCGCTGCCGACGAGCGCCTGCTCGAACCGGGCATGGTGATCACCAACGAGCCCGGGATCTACATCCCCGACGAGGCGCTCGGTGTGCGGATCGAGAACGACTTCCTGATCACCGACGGCGGGGCCGAGAACCTGTCGGCGGACCTGCCGACCGCCGCCGACGCGATCGAAGCGCTGATGCGCGGCAGCTAGCGTTCGAACGTTCTAACGTTCCAACGTTCAAACGTTTATCGTTCGAACGACGCGAAACGGAGCGAGGCTATACTCGACGAGGTGAAGGAACCTCCGGGTGGAACCCCCCAGTCGAGGTCGTGGCTGCTGGCCCTGGCGGCGGTGGCGGTCTGCGGACCGTGGCCGGGCTTCGCGCCCTCCTCGCCGGCGCTGATCGTTCTGTGGGGCGGCCTGCTGCTGCTCGCCCGGCCCCGCGGGCGCGGGTGGCTGCCGTGGTCGGCGGCGGCGGCGGCGCTGACGGTCGCGGTCTGGCCGGGTGGTCGCGGGCCCGCCGAACGGCCGTCGAGCGCCGATCTCGAAGAGCACTGCCGCGGGATGGTGCGGTCCGCCGAAGAGCTGGCCTCGGAGGAGGATCTGGTCCGCCTCCTGAGTGCCGCCGGCGAGGCGGTCGACCCGGCGCTGCCGTTCGCACTGCTCGACCGTGGGGCGCGGGGCGCCGAGGGGCGCTCGATCTACCTCGCCGACGACCGCGGCAACGTCATTGCCTGGGGCGGGGAGGGCAACGCGTTTCCGGGTGGGGTGCGGACGCTCGGCCAGCGCGAGTGGGGGGTGGAGTGGTCGGTCGGGGGCGCCGACCTGTGGCTGCGGGAACCTCTCCTGCTGCAGGGGCGGCTCGTGGGCGCGGTGATCGTCTCCGACCACACCCCGCTGCAGGCTCGCCGGATCTGGGGCATGCGGGCGCCCCCGGGCTGGCGGGTCGGCATCGGGCAGCACCAGGAGGGCGCCGAGACGATCAGGGTCCCGGGCCGCCCCGGGGTCGAGGTTCCGGTGGCGTTCCAGCTCGATCCCGCTGGCAGAGAGAGCTTCTGGCGCTGGCTCGGCTGGCTCCTGCTGGCCCTGCTGGCGCTGCGATTCGCTGCTCGGGTCGCGGGGTTGGTCGTCGCTTCGGGGGCGCTCTCGGTGGCGTTGGGCGATCCTCCGGCTGCGGAGATTTTTCTCGGCGTGTCGGTTCTGCTCGGTGGCGCCGCGGCAGGTCGCTGGGCATCCGTGCTGTCGCCCGCCAGGGCGCGTCTGCTCGTCGCCACCCTGATGACCGCCGCGGTCGTCGCGTCGGTCGCGGCGACTCCGGGCGAGGCCTTCCAGTGGCTGCCGCTGCACCTCCTGCAGCCCGGGTGGGGCGGCGTGTGGATGCTGGCGCTGGCGTGGCTGTGCAGCGGCTGGCCGGCGTGGCGCCGGAGCTCCAGGAGCCTGGACCGTCGCCTGTATCTTGCCTCGCTCCTCGCGCTGCTCGGTCTTTCGACGTTCTTCGCCAGAGTGCCGGTGGAGCTCGCGCGATCCGGGCGAAGTGGGCCGGAGGTCGCGCTGCCGCGACACGACCTGGAAGCCGCGCGGCTGCTGCCGGCCGATCCCCCCGACTGCCGGCTGGACGACATGGCGCCGGTCCTCGCCGAGCGCTGGCGCCTGATGGAGTGGTCGACGCCGTCGGAGCTGTTGCTGCTCGACGATGAGGATCGGGTGGCCTCGGTCTGGGGCGATCTCGCGCCCGCCGGCTCCGCGGTCCGCGTGGAGCGGCGCTGGCCGCTGGACGAGCCCGAGGGCTGGGCCGTCGAGCTCAGGGTCGCCGACGAACCGTGGCGGTGGCTGGCCGACTGGCGGCCGGGTCTGTCCGCGGATCGGGCGCGCGCGCGGTCCGTCTGGCATGCGGTGCTGACGCGCTCCGGCGAGATCGTGGCGACGCTCCATCCGGAGATCGAAGGCCTCGACCCCATCCGTGCGGGCGAGCTCTTCCACGCCGGCGGAGGGTGGGCGAGGTTCGTGGTGGACGGCGAGCGCCGGCTGGCCAGGGTGCGTCGCGAGGGAGAGTGGCTCGTGGTCGCCGTCACCAACCGTCCGTCCGCCGCGGATTGGGTCGTGCGCACCGCCATCGCCACGCTGTGGGCCCTGGTCGGCTCGCTGATCGCCTTCCCCCCGGTTCTCAGTCGCCAGCAGGTCTCGACCTTCGGCGGCCGGCTGCGCCTCCTGGTCGCCGGCGGCGTCGTCCTGCCGCTGGTGATCCTGACCCTGTTTCTCCACCAGCGCATCGCCGGCCAGGAGGCCCGCCACCAGGAGACGCGCGCCATCGAGGCTTTGCGCGCCGCCCGCTACACCGCGGTGCACCTCGGCGGCGGCTTCGCGGTCGACGACGAGTTCGCGAAGTGGCTGGCCTCCGGCTGGGGCGGCGAGGTCGCGCTGTGGGACGGCGCGTCGCTCGCGGCGATCTCGCGTCCCGATCTGGTCAGCACGGGCGCTCTGCCGTCGCTGCCGCTGCCGCAGACCTTTCCGCCGTACCTGCTCGGACGCGACGACGCCTCGGTGCACTGGTGGCGGGACCTCGTCGTCGCGGTCGCCTCGGTCGATCTCCAGGGGCGCCGCCTGCTGCTCCACCTCTTCCTCTCCGACACCCCGCGCAGCGCGTCCGACCTCGGCGCGGTCGACTGGCTGCTCACCGGCGCCTTCCTCTCGGCGTTGCTGGCGCTGGTGCTCACCACCCGCATCGAGCAGCGTCTCAGCAGCTCGCTGCGCGAGCTCGTGGCTCTGGCGCGAAAGCTGGTCGACGGGGAACCGGTGGAGCCGCTGCGCCGGCCGCCCGAGACCGACCTCGCCGAGGTCCTCGACGCGGTGGGCTCGATGAACGAGCAGGTGCAGCAGCGGGAGAGAACGCTGCGCTACCAGGAGGAGCTCCTGCGGATCACGCTCAAGACCCTGGAGTCGGCGGTGGTGGTCCTGGAGCCGGACGGCGCCAGGCGGTTCGCCAACCCCGCCGCGCGCGCGCTCGAAGCCGAGCACGGGGGGCTCGTCGTTGAGCACCTCCGCTCGGTGATCGAGGACGCCAGCGTGGGCGGATCGGCCGCCAAGATGGTGCAGCCGGTGCCGGGTCGGGATCTGACCTGGCGCATCGGCGTCGCAGCGGTGCCGTTTCCGGACGGCACCCGGGGCCTGGTGGCGGTGGTGGACGACGTGACGGATCTGGTGCGCGCGGACCGGGCACGGCAGCTCAACGAGCTCGCCCGGATCGTCGCCCACGAGGTCAAGAACCCACTGACTCCGGTGCGGCTCTGGGTGCAGGAGCTGCAGGCGGCCCTCGCCAAGAACGATCCCCGGCTGCGGTCGCTGCTCGAGGAGGCGTGCCGCGAGATCGCCGTTCAGGTGGCGAGGCTTCAGGAGACCGCGAACTCGTTCTCGAATCTGGTGGCGCTCGAGGAGTGGACGGCGGAGCCGGTGCAGCTCGAGAAGGTCATCACCGGCGTCCCGAGCGGCAGGGAGATCTTCCAGCGCCGCGGCATCCGTTTCGAGTGTCGTGTGCAGAGCCCGCCCCCGCCGCCGGTGATCGGCGATCGACTGTGGATCCGGCGGGCCGTGACCAACGTCGTTCAGAACAGCCTCGATGCGCTCGGCGAGGGCGCGGGGGTCATCTCGATGAGACTGCACGGGGACGTGGAGCGGGTGGTGCTCGAGGTCGAGGACACGGGCGGCGGGGTGCCGGACGAACGCCTGCCCGAGCTCTTCGCCCCTCATTTTTCGACCACGACGGCCGGCAGTGGTCTCGGGCTCGCCCTCGTGCACCAGGTCGTCACGCGGTGCCAGGGCTCGGTCGAAGCCGCGAACGGGGCTCGGGGTCTGCGGGTCCGGATCGAGTTTCCCGCCGCGCCCTCGTCGTTGGGCGACCGGCCCGCGTCCTCCGGTCAAGATGACGGGCGATCGTCCTGCTAGGATGAGCTCATGACCTCGCGTTCGTTCCTCGCGGCGCTCCTGGTGCTCGGGGCAGGCTGCGGCGGCGGAGCGCCGGCCTTCCGCGAAGCGGCCCCGGCTCCGCGCCGGACGGTGGTGTGGCTCGAAGACGGTGACGTCGACGCCGCGACGGCGGAGCGCCTGCGAGGCGTCGGGGTGGACGAGATCGTGGTGCGGCGCGGCACCTTCGACCTCAGCGGCCGGGCGCCGATTCTGAGGATTTTAGAGGCAGCTACGGTCGCGGGCCCGATCCCGGTCGGCTACGCCTTCGAGGTCACGGGTGTGCGCGACGGGCTCGATCGCGCCGCCGCCGGGGAGCTGTGGCGTGCTCTCGAGCGCGAGCTCGGCGGGTCGACGCCGGCCGAGCTGGTGCTGGATCTGCCGCATCTCGGCGACGGGCTCCCCGAGTTCCTGGTGGCGCTGCGCGAGGTGTCCGGGGTCGCGGTGGTGCCGCTGCTCAGCGTCCGCCAACTGCAGGAGGCACAGGGTCGGGCGGTCGCCGAGGCGCTCGGAAGCTGTGTCGTCCCCTCCTTCGGGACCGACGGAGTCGGCCTGCGCGGCATCGGCGAGCTCGATCCGCTGCCGCTCGGCAAGAAGCTGGAGCCGCTCGCCGAGACACGGGTCCGGGTCCGGATTGCAGTCGCCCTGAGCCCGCGGTCCGAGCCGCCGCTGCCCGAACCGGGCGACGACCTCGATCCTCTGACCGAGGGCGGCGCGGCGACGGTCTCGACCTCCTCCGTGCTCGACCGCAGCTTCGCCTTCCAGCGTCCGCTGCTCTGGAGCGGTCGCCGATGGACCCAGAGTGAGAGTCTCGCGCTACGGTGGATGGACGCGTCGAAGCTGCGGACGGCGCTGCACGAGGCACATCGGCTGATGATGCCCGAGCTCGGCGGGTGGGACCTGGTGGGCCTGCCGGGATCGGAGCAGCGGCTCGGCCTCTCCCGCGAGGCCCTGATTCGGTTGCTCGGCGGGGAAGGGCCGGAACCGGATCTTGAAGTCGAGGTCCGGCGCAGCGGACGTTCCCTGCAGGTACGGCTCGCGAACCGATCGGTGTTCGCGAGCGCGGTCTCGAACCACGGCAACTGGCTGCAGGTCTCGGTGGAGGAGGGCTGGGTGACGGCCGACGGCCCGGGGTCCTTCGAGCGCCTCACCCGCGGCACCCTGCGCGGCGACCGGTTCGAGCAGGGCTCTCTGGAGCGCGTCAACGCCGTGCGTTTCTTCGAGATCTACATCGCGCCCGGTGAGGAGGTGTCGAGCGGCAACGTGCGGGTTCCCTCGAGCCGCACGGAGGTGACGGTGCGCTGGCATCTCACACTGCTCGACGGCCGCGAGGTCGTCGGCGAGACGACGCGCTGAGCGGCCCGGGGGCGCGATCCCCGAGACTCCGCGCGTGACGGATCCCCGGCCATCGTCAGTGGGCGCCTCGCGGGGGCGTTGCGTCAGGTCCGCTTGCGGCACACGAAGGAGTGGATGGGTCGTCCCTCGATCAGGTACTTGTGCTCGAAGCCGGTGACCGGCAGCTCGGTGAACGCCGGACCCGGCTCGACCGCCTCGAGCCCGGCGGCCCCGGCGAGCACCTCGGCGATGACCGCCGCGTACCCGGCGTGGTCGGACTTCACGAACAGGCGGCCGCCCGGCGCCAGGGCGCGCGCCATGGCGGCGGCGGTGGTGGGGTTGAAGAGGCGGCGTTTGTGGTGCCGTTTCTTCGGCCACGGATCGGGGAAGAGCACGTAGAAATCGGCGACGGAGGACTCGGCCAGCAGCCGGTAGAGCAGGTCCTCGCCGGTGGTGCGGATCAGGCGGACGTTTCCCAGGCCTCGCCGCGCAGCCCGGCTGCAGCAGAGGGTGTGGTACTTCGCGGACCGCTCCACGGCCAGGAAGTTTCGCTCCGGGCGGGCGGTCGCGATCTCGTTGAGGAACTTGCCCTTGCCGGATCCGATCTCGACGGCGGTCGGCGCCTCGCGCCCGAAGACCTCGGACCACTCGAGAGGGATCCTGACCGCGTCGAGATCGAGGTCGATCATCCGCCGGCGGGGTCTTCGACGAGCCCCAGGTGCACGAGCTCGATGCCGAGCTCCTGGGCGAACTGGAGGACGCGCTCGTCGCGGTAGAACTCGCCGAAGACGATGGTCCGGATGCCGGCGTTGACGATCAGCTTGAAGCAATTGAAGCACGGCGAGGCGGTGACGAAGATCTGGGCGCCTTCGAGGCGGATGCCGTGGCACGCCGCCTGGACCAGGGCGTTGGCCTCGGCGTGGACCGTGCGCAGGCAGTGGTCGTTCTCCATCAGGCAGCCGACCTCGGTGCAGTGCGGCGCACCGCGGATCGAGCCGTTGTACCCGGTCGACAGGATCGTCTTGTCGCGGACGATGACGGCTCCCACGTGCTTGCGTGGGCAGGTCGAACGGGTGGCCACCTGCAGGGCCAGGTTCATGAAGTAGCGCTCCCAGGAGACTCGTTCCATGGCGCCGGAGTATAACCTCTTCCGCCGCAGGGACCGCGTTCGAGATGATGGGCGGCGATCGGATCGCGGCGGAGCTTGCCGCCGCGGCGAAAGCGGCGGAGAATCGTGCGGGTTCGGCCCCGACCGGTTCGGGGCACATCGGAGTTGAGCGTGTCGACGAAGGAAGGCCCAGGACAGCGCCCGGGCGCGCGCCGGCTGCAGGCCGACGAAAGCCACCCCAAGCAAGCGGCCTGGGTCGGCCTGCTGGTGGCGCTCGCCGTCTGCCTGACGGTCGTCCTGATGGTGCTGGTCCCGTTCTTCTCGGTCATTCTCCTGGCGGTGGTGGCGGCGGGGATGATCAACCCCTCGTACAAGCGCCTGGTCGCCACCCTCGGCGGCCGCCGCAGACTGGCGGGCTTCATCATCTGCTCGTTCCTGATCGTGGTGCTGATGGTGCCACTTTTCGTGATCGCCCAGGAGGTCTCCCAGGAGGCGCTGGGAATCTACGAGCTCAGCGTCACGCAGCTGACCGAGGACCGGCTGCGCACCATGTTGGAGGAGCGTCAGAGCCAGATCGACGATCTCAACGGCGTGCTGCGGCCGTTCGGGGTCGAGCTGACGGTGGACCGGGCCTACGAGCTGATCGCCACCAGCGGCGTGCGCATCGGCGGCTTTTTCTACAAGCAGGGGGTGTCGATCGCGAAGTACCTGGTGAGGTTCGTGTTCGGCTTCATCTTCTGGGTGTTGATCCTGTACTACCTGCTGGTCGACGGACCGCTCTTCCGCGCCTGGCTCGAGGACACCCTGCCGCTGCCGGCGGACGAGCAGCACCTCGTGGCCGACCGCTTCACCGACATGGCGTCGTCGCTGGTGATCGGCAACGGTGTCGCGGCCCTGATCCAAGGCATCGCGGGCGGCATGGTCTTCGCCCTCCTCGGACTGCACGCGGCGGTGCTCTGGGGGGTCGTGATGGCGGTGCTCGCCTTCATCCCGGTCGTGGGCATCTCGCTGATCTACATCCCGTTCTCGGCGGTGCTGCTGGCGGCCGGAGAGACGGGCCGCGCCGCCGCCCTCTTCATCCCGCTGGCGATTCTGGCGACGGTGGTCGAGTACTGGCTGAAGCCGCTGCTGGTCGGCCGTCGGGCCCAGATGCACACCCTGCTCGTGTTCCTGTCCCTGATCGGCGGCGCGGTCGTTTTCGGGGCGGTCGGCCTGCTGCTGGGTCCCCTGATGATGACCGCGCTGCTGACGCTCACCGGCATCTACCGGGAACGTTATCGTCCGTTCATCGGTCGCCGGCGGCTCGAGATCGGCGCGTGGGGCGGCGAGGACGGTTGAGTCCGATCCACGGATCTGCTCCAGAATGGAACAGCCGACGTCTCAGATCGGACACGGCGGCCGTGCCCGGCCCGGGGGGCCGCGGTCGCAGAATCGGAACTCAGGCCGGCTTGCGGGGGGCGGCGTCCTTGCGGGTGGCAGGGGGTTGGGACTCGGGTCGCGGCGCCGGGGAGCGCATGTTGACCTGGCCCTTGAAGGTGGCGCCGTCGCGGATCAGGATGCGCGGGGCGGTGATGTCGCCCTCGACGCGGGCGGTGGCGCCGAGCTCGATGCGCTCGTCCGCGCTCATGTTGCCCTTGACCGTGCCGGCGACGGTGATCGTGCGGCCGTGGATGGTCGCCGTCACCTTGCCCGGGCCCTCGATCGTGATCGATGCGCTCCCTTCGATGGCGCCTCGAACACTCCCGTTGACAACGATTTCGCCGCTTCCGGAGAGGGTCCCCTCGCAACGTACAGCCTGTGAGATCACCGTCTGATCGCCCCGGCCCGGTGACGGCGGCGGCGACTCGTGTCGGGCGGGCCCGGCAGGTTCGGGAGCCGTGCTGGGCTGTGTGCGCTCGTCGCGTCCGAAGAGGCCCATGGGATGTCATCCTCGTGGTGGCGTGGTTTGGAGCGGGCAACGGGATTCGAACCCGCGACGTCCAGCTTGGGAAGCTGACACTCTACCAGCTGAGTTATGCCCGCCCACCTGGGGAACGGACTCTACCACAGGGCCCGGCCGTCGCTCAAGGGGGACCGGGCTGGAAAACGGCGACGTCCGGATTTCCTGGCATGTGGTTTGCTACAGATTGCGCCCATGAAGACGCAAAACCACTCATCGTGCCGCGGTTTCTCCCTCGTCGAACTGCTGATCGTGGCGGCCATCATCGGGCTCATCGTCGCGATCGCCATCCCGAACCTGCTCAACGCGATCCAGAAGAGTCGGCAGACGCGGACGATCTCCGACATGCGGACGATCTCGAACGGGTTGGGGATCTACTCGCAGGACTTCGCCAAGTTCCCTCTTGCGAACAGCCTGGGGGCCATTACCGTCATTTCCGACGAGCTGATCCCCTTCATCGGCGAGGTTCCGACCGTCGACGGCTGGCAGAAGACCCTGCAGTACAAGAGCGACGGGGACAGCTACACGCTGGCGTCCTTCGGCGCCGACGCCGTCGCCAACCAGCCGTGGACGCAGGGAACCACCTCGTACTTCACCGACGACATCGTCCTCATGGACGGCTCGTTCTTCCAGGTGCCGGAGGGCGCGCAGAACTGACGCCACGCCACGCCGCGCCGCTGCCCTCTCGGTGTCGGAGGCCGGTTCATCTTCAGTTCATGGCTGATCGTGCGGTCCGTTCGTCCTTCGCTGGAGTGACGCTCGGCGTCAACGATCCCGCGACGAATTGACGCCACGGGTCACTCGCTGTGACCGGTGTCACACGACCGAGAGCACCTCGCCGCTGCCGATGCCGCCGCCCACGCACCTCGAGGTGAGGCCGATGTTCTTGCCCCGGCGGCGCAGCTGATGGGTCATGTCGACCACCTGGCGGGCGGCGGTGCACCCCACCGGGTGGCCGATCGAGATCCCGCTGCCCCAGAGGTTGGTGCGGTCTCGAGGGAGATCGGGCAGGTCGTGGAAGGCCGCCGCGAGGACTGCGGCGAAGGCCTCGTTGATCTCGAAGAGATCGACCTCTCCGAGCTCGAGCCCGGCGCGTTTGAGGAGCCCCGGGATGACCTTGAAAGCGCCTTCCCCCATGTACTCGCGGGCGACGCCGACGTTGTGAAACGCCCGCAGCGCGGCGAGGGGCTCGAGGCCGAGCTCGGCGGCGCGCTCGCGGCTCGCCAGCAGGACCACCGCCGCGGCATCGTTGACGCTCGACGCGTTGAGCGCGGTGATGGTGCCGCCGTCGCGCTTGAAGTAGGGCCGCGCGGCGGCGAGCTCGTCCATTGTCACGGCTCGCGGGCCCTCATCGCGCGCCACGACGAGCGGCGCACCGCGGCGCTGCGGGACCTCGACCGGCACCACGTAGCCGGCGAAAGCTCCCTCCTCCCAGGCCTCGAGGGCGTTGTGGTGCGAGCGGTAGGCGATCTCGTCCTGCTCCTCGCGGGTCAAACCGTAGCGTTCGACGAGGCGCTCGGTGAGCAGCCCCATGAGCTCGCCCCGTTCGCCGACGTTGCTGTCGGTCAGGGCGCCGAACAAACCGTCCACCAGCGTCATGTCGCCGTAGAGCTGGTTCTTCACGCGGCCGGTGAAGAGGTAGCGGGGGACGTTGCTCAGCGACTCGACGCCGCCGGCGACGCCGA
>CAZMED010000061.1:10818-14987 GCA_964565045.1 uncultured Thermoanaerobaculia bacterium | reverse complement strand
CTGCCACAGCCACTGCCGCTGCCACAGCCACTGCCCCGGCCGATGTTGACCCCGTGGACCTGCACCGCCGCATGCCCAGCGGGTGGGAGGGTGGAAATCCGAAATCCTGAGTGAGCGGGCGGGCGGCATTCCTAATTCCTGATTCCTAATTCCGAATTCGGCCATCGCCCATCCCACGCATCTCCGGATGACGCCAACGTTCTAACGCTGTTTTGCGAGCGCCGCCTCAAGCACCTCGTCGACCGTCGTCACGAAGCGGAACCTCAGCTTGCGGCGGGCGCTCTTCGGGATGTCGACCAGGTCGCGCTCGTTGGCCGCCGGCAGCAGCACCTCGGGGATGCCGGCGCGGATCGCGGCCAGGACCTTCTCCTTGACGCCGCCCACCGGAAGCACGTCGCCGCGCAGCGTGATCTCGCCGGTCATGGCGAGGTCGTGGCGGACCGCCCGCCCCGAGGCGGCCGAGACCATGGCGGCGAGCAGGGTGACGCCGGCGGAGGGCCCGTCCTTGGGGATCCCGCCGGCCGGCACGTGCACGTGCAGTGAGTGCCCTGTGAACCAGTCGTCGGCGATTCCGAGCGGGCCGGCCTGCGCCTTGACCAGCGAGAGCGCGGCGGCCGCCGACTCCTTCATCACCTCGCCCAGCGAGCCGGTCAGCTCGAGACCGCCTTTGCCGGCGAGCGGGACTGCTTCAACGAGCAGGATGTCGCCGCCGACCGCGGTGAAGGCGAGGCCGGTGGCGACGCCGATGCGGTCGGCAGTCAGTGGCCGCTCGTCGAGGAAGCGCGGCGGCCCGAGGAGCCGCTCGACGGTTGCGGGCGTGATGCGGCGGGCGGGACGGCGGCCCTCCGCCACCTGCACCGCCACCTTGCGGCACACCGAACCGATCTCGCGTTCCAGGTTGCGCAGGCCCGACTCGCTGGTGTAGCCGGTGATGAGTCGGCGTACCGCGGCGCCGGTGAAGTCGAGGCCGCGGCCCGCGAGCCCGGCTTCCTCGATCTGGCGCGGCAGCAGATGGCGGCGGGCGATCTCGAGCTTCTCCTCCTCGGTGTAGCCGGAGAGCCTGATGACCTCCATGCGGTCGAGGAAGGCGGGTTGGATGGTCTCGGTCAGGTTGCCGGTGGCGATGAACAGCACCTTCGAGAGATCGTAGACGACACCCAGGTAGTGGTCCCGGAAGGAGTCGTTCTGCTCCGGGTCGAGGACCTCGAGCAGGGCCGACGACGGGTCGCCGCGGACGTCGGCGCCGAGCTTGTCGACCTCGTCGAGCATGAAGACCGGGTTTGAGCTCCCGGATTGCACCAGCCCCTGGATGACGCGGCCGGGAAGGGCGCCGACGTAGGTCCGCCGGTGGCCGCGGATCTCGGCCTCGTCGCGCACCCCGCCGAGCGAGGAGCGTACGAAGCGGCGGCCGAGCGCGCGCGCGATCGAGCGGCCGAGCGAGGTCTTGCCGACCCCCGGCGGGCCGACGAAGCACAGGATCGGGCCCTTGCCTTCGGGCCGCAGCTGGCGCACCGCCAGGAACTCGAGGATCCGCTGCTTGACCTTCTCGAGGTTGTAGTGGTCCTCGTCGAGGATCGCCCGCGCGGCGGAGATGTCGAGGTTGTCCTCGGTGAGCGTGGCCCACGGCAGGGTGGTCATCCAGTCGAGCCAGGTCCGGACGACCGACGACTCGGCGCTGTCGGGATGCATGGTGGCGAGCCGCCGCAGCTGCCGGTCCACCGCGTCCCGGGCCTCGTCGCTGAGCCCGAGGGCGGAGGCCTTCTCGCGGTACTCCACCATCTCCCGCTCGAGCTCGTCCGCCTCGCCGAGCTCCTGCTGAATCGCCCGCAGCTGCTGGCGGAGGAAGAACTCGCGCTGGTTGCGGTCGATCTCGCCCCGCACCTGCGACGACAGCCGCTCCTGCATCTCGGCCAGCGCGAGCTCCCGCTCGACGAGCTCGTGAACCCGCCGCAGCCGCGGCATGGCGTCGACGGTCTCGAGCACCTGCTGCGCGTCGGACACGTCGAGGCCGAGGTTGGAGGCGGCGAGGTCGGCGAGCCGCAGCGGGTCCTCGAGGGTGGTGACGATCAGCAGCACCTCGGGCGAGATCGTCTTGCCCATCGTGCTGACGCGCTCGAGCCCCTGGCGGATCGAGCGCACAAAGGCCTCGGACTCGAGCTTCGACGGGCCGGGTGCGGGCTCCTCGATCCGCGTCAGTCGGGCCTCGTAGTAGGGCTCCGTGCGACTGAAGTAGTCCACCTTCGCCCGCGTCAGGCCCTGGATGAGGATGCGCGCCGTGCCGTCGGGCAGCTTCAACATGCGCATGACCTGGGCGACGCAGCCGAGCTGGTAGAGCTCGTCCGGGGCCGGCGCCTCGTTCTGCGGGCTGCGCTGGGTGAGGGTCAGGATGAGCCGGTCGCCGGACATCGCCTCGTCGACGGCGCGCACCGAAATCTCGCGGCCGATGGTCAGGGGGATGATGGCGAAGGGAAACAGCACCGTGTCCCTGAGGGCCAGCACCGGCAACACGTCGGGGATCGCGATCGTCTCCGGGGGCTCGGTCGCCACGATCTCGGGGGTCTCGGTCATCTCGTCGGGTTCCTCTGCGGCCGCCGGCTCAGTCGTCGCGCTGCATGAGCAGCTTCTTGAGCTCGTCCATGAACTGGTTGACGTCCTCGAAGCGGCGGTAGACGCTCGCGAAGCGGACGTACGCCACCTGGTCGAGGCGTCGCAGCTCCTCGATCACCACGTTGCCGATCTCCTCGGTCGACATCTCGCGCACCTCGCGCGCGGCGAGCTCCGACTCGACGGCGTCGACCACCGCCACCAGCTCGCGCCGCGGCACCGGCCGCTTCTCGCAGGCCCGCAACAGGCCGTTGAGCAGCTTCTCGCGGTCGAAGCGCTCGCGGCTGCCGTCCCGTTTGACGACCGTGGTCGGCAGCTCGTCGTCCCGCTCGTAGGTCGTGAAGCGGCGCTCGCAGCCCGCGCACTCGCGGCGGCGGCGGATCTCGGTGCCGTCGCGGACGTCCCGCGAGTCGACGACCCGGTTGTCGGGGTGGCCGCAGAACGGGCACTTCACGGTCCGGACTCCCCGGGGGCTATGGCTTGAACCTCACGCAGATTGGTACCGACCAGCGGCAGGCACAGCAGGCCGATGATCGTGATCGGTACGAAGCAGATGGCGTGGTAGGCGATGGCGATCGCGGTGGCCTGGTTGAGGCCGATGCCGAAGAAGGTGGTCATGCCGACCTGGGTCGCCTTGTGGAAGCCACCGACGCCGCCCGGAGTGGGGACCGCGAGGCCGATGACGGCCAGAGTGACGATCAGGTACGAGGCGCGCAAGGGCAGCGCGATGCCGAAGGCGAGCAGGGTCATGCCCACCTGCCAGCAGATCACGTACCACATGACGAGCGAGGCGACCGTGGTCACCAAGAGGTCGCGGGGGCGCTGGATCACCCGCAGCCCGTCGAGGAAGTGATTGAAGAAGTTGCCGGCCGGCTCCCGCCAGCTCGCCCGGACCCACCCCACCGGACGGGTCAGGAGCTCGACGAAGCGCTCCTGGTAGCGGAACAGCCCGAGCAGCATCAGCGTGCCCACCGCGAGGCCGATCCCGACCACGTAGCCGCTGACCGACAGCACCTTGAGGCTGGCGCGCGCTTCCTCGCCGAGATTCGGCATCGCAGGCGGCCAGATGATGAAGACGAGGAAGAAGAACATCACGCTCCAGAGGTCGAAGACACGTTCGGTGAGGACCGAGGCGAGGCTCGCCGAGACCGGAATCCGCTCGCGGCGCGACAGCAGCAGCGGCCGGATGAGGTCGCCCATGCGGGCCGGCAGCAGCGACAGTGCGGCGTAGCCGACGGCGGTGGTGAGGACGACGCTCGAGTGCCGGAGCCGGCCGACCGGGCGCAGGATGAGCTGCCAGCGCAGGGCGCGCAGCCAGTAGGCGAAGAGGGCGATCGCGACGGCCGCCGCGAGCCGCAACGGATCGGCGCTGGCGATCGAGCGCCCGACCTCGCGGAAGTCGACGTTCCACAGGAAGAACGCCAGCAGCCCGACCATCAGGGCCAGGGACACGAGGATGCGGACCGTCCGGCTCGTCATGGCGGACAGAGTAGCGTGGTGGCCAGCGGGCCACAACTGCAACACCGCGGATGGGAATTAGGAATTAGGAATGAGGAATTAGGAAT
>CAZMED010000061.1:0-10718 GCA_964565045.1 uncultured Thermoanaerobaculia bacterium | reverse complement strand
CACAACTGCAACACCGCGGATGGGAATTAGGAATTAGGAATGAGGAATTAGGAATGAGGAATGCCGCCCAGCCCGCCCGGGTTGGATTCCACGCCCCCCGGTCCCGCGTTTTCGAACTCAGGGGAAGACTCCCGGTTCCAACGCCCCGTCGCCCCGGGGGGCGACTGTGAGTTCCTCAACCCATCAGTCTTGCTGTCTCGAACTCGGGAAGAAGACCCAACATCAACGCTCATTCACTCCGGGGGGGCGGCCGGGAATTCCTAATTCCTAATTCCTAATTCCTCATTCGTCTTCCGGTGTTCGCTATCATCAGCGGCGTGGCACCCCAACCTGCTCGTCCCGTCGCTGTTCGCTCCCACCCGGCGGTGCTCGGCCACCTTCCGGGGCTCGGGCACCCGGAGGCCCCGGCACGGGTGCGGGTGGTGCTCGACGCGCTGTCGGCGCGGGCCGAAGGGCGCTGGGTCGTGGACGCCGAGAGCCCTCTGCCGCCGGAAGATGACGTGATCGGGGCGTTGGCGTGGATCCACGACAAGGCCTACATCGAACGCGTCCGCGACGCCTCGGCGCGCGGATCGGGGTGGCTGGATTCGGAGGACTGCGGCGTCTCCCGGGGAACCTTCGACGCGGCCGTGGCCGCGGCCGGGCTCGCCCTGCAGGCGGCGCTCGACCTGCTCAACGGCCGGCTGCGGAGGGCCTTCCTGGTGATCCGTCCGCCCGGCCACCACGCGCAGCACGCGCGCGCGGCGGGCTACTGCTTCTTCAACCCGGTGGCGCTCGCAGCCGAGGCCGTGACGCGCGGCTGGGGCGGGCCGGTGGTGATCGCTGACTTCGGCGCCCTCCACGGCGACGGCACCCAGGCGCACTTCTACGACCGCCGCGACGTCGGTTTCGTGTCGGTGCACCGCTACCCCGCCTTTCCCGGCTCCGGCGGCGCGGACGAGATCGGCGTGGGGGAGGGGCGCGGCACCACCCGCAACGTGCCCCTTGCCGGAGGCTCGGGGGACGAGGTCGTGGCGGCGGCGTTCGACGCCGCCCTGACCGAGGTCTGCGAGCGCCTGCAACCGACCGCGGTGCTGCTTTCGGCGGGCTTCGACGGCCACCGGGCCGACCCCCTCGGGGGGCTCGGCATGACCGAGGCCGGGTACCGTGCGCTGACCGCCAGCGCGGTGCGCGCCGCCGAGCGGTGGAGCGGCGGGCGATTGCTGTCGTTTCTCGAGGGCGGATTCGACCTCGAAGCGCTCGCTAAATCGGCGCGGATTCACGTCGCGGAATTGGCCGATTCCTCGGTTCGGAATCGATCCCGGGATTGACGTGGAAAGGTGATCCGGATCACACGAAAATCGCATCCCGGAACGATTTCTGCAGGTTGTGACGGCCCCAAACCCTTGTGAACCTTAGAGCTTTTGTTTGACCGTCGATATGCTGTGGTATATCATAATTAAGATCGTATTTGGCAGGCTCGGAACTGCGGTTCAGAGGAGGATACGCATGCGTTACAAGGGATTCGCCGGAGCGCTGGTTCTGCTGACTCTCCTGCTGCCGATCAGCGCCGATGCCGAGACCATTTTCTGGCTCGACAGGCCGGGCGACGGGGCGACCGTGTTCGGCCTCGTGGAGGTCACGGGGTTCGTGGTCGACGACGGCCAGCAGTGCGGGCCGCAGTGGACCTGGAACACCTGCCTGTGGGCCGACGCCCTGGTCAGCAAGGTCGATCTCTACGTGGACGACGAGTTCGTGGCCAGCGCGGACCTCAGCCAGCCGCGATTCGACATCCTGCAGGCCTACCCGTGGTACGCCGGGACGCCGTACTCGCGTCCGGGCTTCGCCACCTCCTTCGACTCGCGCGACTACTCCGACGGCGTGCACACGCTGTTCATCCGCGTCACGTTCTCGGATTCGACGGTCGAGGACTTCGGACTGCGCTCGTTCACGATCGACAACGATCTCAACCAGGCGCCCTTCGGGGCCCTCGAGCTGCCCGGCTCCAACCAGCCCATGAACGGCGTCTTCCCGGTCACCGGCTGGGTGATCGACGACGAGTCGGTCGCCTTCGTCGAGGTCATGGTGGACGGCCTCGCCATGGGCAACGCGGTGCTCGGCGTCCACCGCCCCGACATCGCCCACATGTTCCCGAGCGACCCCGACGCGGAGTACGCGGGCTTCGTCCGCATGCTCAACACCACCGTGCTCAACAACGGCATCCACGTGCTCGCGGTGCGGGCGGTGGACAACGAGGGCGCGTCGCGGGTGATCGGCCGCCGCTTCGTGCAGACCTTCAACACCGGCTCCAACCTGCCGCCGTTCGGCGCGATCGACTGGCCCATCGCCAACCACGTCATGTTCGCCGACGGCTGCCAGGAGATCGACGGTGTGGTGCCGCCGTGGTCGGGCGACGTCTACGCCGAGCCCGACAACGTTGAGATGATCTTCGGCTGGGCGCTGGACGTGGGCAGCCGGACCGACGCCGGCGGCGTGGCCTACGTCGAGCTGCTGCTCGACAATGCCCCGGTGCCCCTGGACGGGACCTACTACCAGAACACCAGCCTGCCCAGCTTCTACTGGCCCGACGCCGAGGAGGACTTCAACTACTACGGCCACGAGCGGATGGACGTCCACCGGCTCTACGTGGACGTGCCGAACTCCAAGCACAGCGGCTTCTCCTTCCTCATGGACATCAACTACCTGATCCTCGCCCGCGGCTACGGCGAGGGCCTGCACTACCTCAAGGTGCGCGCCGGCGACCTCGAGAACAACGTCGCCGACATCGCCCAGATCCCGGTGATCTTCGACTGCAACGACGACCCCGACGACCCCGCCATCGGCGACATCATCTCGCCGTACCACATGGAGCGGGTGACCGGCGTGGTCGAGGTGACCGGCTTCGCCGACGATCTCAACCGGACCATCAGGGCGGTCGAGATCTGGGTCGACGGCGTGTTCATCGGCGAGGCCGACTTCGGCCTGCCCTCGCCGGACTTCGAGGAGCGCTACCCGTGGCTGCCCTCGAGCATCACCCGGAACTCGGGCTTCGAGTACTTCCTCGACACCGTCGCCGCCAACCTCGCCGACGGCGAGCACAGCCTCGTGGTCTGGACCGAGGACTCCGGCGGCGGCCGCAGCATCATCGGCGAGCGCCGTTTCGTGCTCGACAACCCCAGCCGCTGATTTCGACCCCCACCCGTGGAACCGCGCGACCCCGCTTCGGCGGGGTTTCGCGTCTGTGCAGTTCGCGCCTCAGGCGCAAATCGCGGTTAGAATGCACTGCACACGGGAGGATCTGTGAAGGCCCTGTACTTCGAGGAGCATGGTGGAATTGACAAGCTCAAGGTCGGGGACCGGCCGGCGCCCGAGCCGGGGCCGGGGGAGGTGCGGGTCCGCCTGCGGGCCGCCGCCCTCAACCACCTCGACCTGTTCGTGCTCGGAGGCATGCCGGGCATCCCCATCGGCCTGCCCCACATCGGCGGCGCCGACGGCGCGGGGGTGGTGGAGTCGGTCGGGCCGGGCGTCGAAAGGGTCGAGACCGGCGCCGAGGTCGTGTTCGACCCCGGGCTGTCGTGCGGTCGCTGCGAGTACTGCCGCGCCGGCGAGCACAGCCTGTGCGTGCGCTTCGGGGTGCTCGGCGAGCACAGCGACGGCACCTTCGCCGAGATGGTGGTCGTTGCGGCCGACGCACTCGCCGAGCGGCCGCAGCATCTCGGCTGGGAGGAGTCGGCGGCCTTCGGGCTCACCTACCTCACGGCGTGGCGGATGCTGATGACCCGCGGCGGGCTCCGCCCGGGCGAAACGGTGCTGGTCCACGGCATCGGCGGCGGCGTGTCGCTGGCCTGCCTGCAGCTCGCCAAGCTCACCGGGTGCCGGGTGATCGTGACCTCCCGCTCCGAGGAGAAGCTGACGCGGGCGACAGAGCTCGGCGCCGACGAGGCGCTGCCGGCGGACGAGCAGGTGGCGCGCGCGGTGCGCTCGCTCACCTCCAAGCGCGGCGCGGACGTGGTCGTGGACTCGGTCGGCGAGGCAACCTGGATGCAGTCCCTCAAGGCGGCCGCCAAAGGCGGCAGGGTGCTCACCTGCGGCGCCACCTCGGGACCGAACCCGAAGGAGGAGATCCGCCTCATCTTCTGGAACCAGCTCAGCATCATCGGCTCGACCATGGGCTCGCGCGAGGACTGGCGGCGGCTGATGGCAGCGGTCCGGCAGCACCGCCTGCGGCCGGCGGTCGACGCCACGATGCCGCTCGCCGAGGGGGCGGCGGCGTACCGGCGCCTCGCGGAAGCCGAGCAGTTTGGTAAGATCGTGCTGTCCACCGATGGCTGAGCCGGCGCCGCGTTTCGGCCGGCTCGCCGGGCCCCCCCGAATTGACGCCACCAGCGAGCGGCCTGGACCGCACACATGACGAACAGCGAGATCATGCCACCAGCTACCGAGGAGATCGCGCCGACGATCCTGAGCCGCCCCCAGCACCGCCTCTCGCGGGGCGATGTGTCGGCGCACGCGCTCAAGGTGCTGTACCGCCTGAACCGCTCGGGCTACCTGGCATTTCTGGTCGGCGGCAGCGTCCGCGACCTGCTCCTCGGCCGCCGGCCCAAGGACTTCGACATCGCAACCAATGCCCGCCCGCAGGAGATCCGGCGGCTGTTCCGCAACTCGCGCATCATCGGCCGCAGGTTCCGCCTCGCGCACGTCTTCTTCCGCGACGCCATCGTCGAGGTGGCGACCTTCCGGGCCAACCCGGAGGCCCCGGAGAGCCCTAACGACTGGGAGGAGGCCGAGGCGGAAAACGCCGAGGAGGAAGCCGCGACCGAGCTCCTGCCGCCGCGCCGCGAGGAGGCCGTCTACGGCACCCCGGCCGAGGACGCGCGCCGCCGCGACTTCACCGTCAACGCGCTGTTTTACAACATCGCCGACTTCAGCGTCATCGACTACGTGGGCGGGATCGAGGACCTCGAGCGCGGGCTGATCCGCACCATCGGCGACCCGGACCAGCGCTTCGCCGAGGACCCGGTGCGGATGATGCGTGCCTTGGAGTACGCCGTCCGCCTCGACTTCCGCGTCGACCCGCCGACGAGCGAAGCCATTGAGCGGCAGCACGCCCTCATCGCCGAGGCCTCGACCTCCCGCCTGACCTACGAGCTCCTCGAGTGCCTGCACTCGGGGCACGCGGCCGGAATCCACGCCGCCTGGCGACGCGCGGGGCTCTTCAGCCTGGCCTTTCCCGACCTGCCGCTCGACACCGACGAGAGCGTGCGTCTGCTGGAAGTGGTGGACGAGAAAATCGCCGCCGGCGCCGGGTTGTCCGACGCAAGTCTGCTCGGCTCCTTTTTCCTGCCGCCGTTCTTCACCCTGGTCGCCGAAGAGATGGCGGGCGACGGCCGCGTCAACAACGCCCGCCTGCTGGCCCGGCTGCGGACGATCCTCGAGCCGGCCGCGGCGAGCATGCACCTGTCCAACCAGACCATGCACCTGCTGCACCAGGGCCTCTTCACCCTGACCAAGATGCAGCAGCCGCCGGAGCGCGGCCGGCAGGTGATCAAGCTCTCCCACCAGGATTACTTCCCCGTTGCCTGGGACCTGCACGGCTTCGCCGTCCGGCTCGGTCTGATCCCACCGGAGTCCCGGCATGGTTGGCGCAAGGCACTGTCCAGGCTGCGCAGCGGCGAGGCGCCGGTGGACGAGGACCGGAAGCCGCGTCGACGCTCGCGCCCGCGGCGGCGGCGGCCGCGGCGAAAGGCCTGAACCGTGGCGGCTTCGATTTCGGATGTGCGGCGCCGGGTGGGGGAGCTCCGTGAGCTCATCCGGCACCACGACCACCGCTACTACGTGCTCGCCGATCCCGAGATCTCGGACTACGAGTATGACCAGCTCTTCGCCGAGCTGGTGCGCCTCGAGGCCGAGCACCCCGGGCTTCAGAGCCCCACCTCGCCCACCCAGCGCGTCGGCGGGCGGTCGCTGGAAGGGCTCGAGCAGGTGGAGCACGCGGTGCCGATGCTGTCGCTCGACAACTCTTACTCCCGCGACGAGTTGCGTGCGTGGTACGAGCGGGTCGGCCGCGAGCTCGGCCGGAAGCCGGGCGACCTCGCGGCCGAGCTCAAGATCGACGGGGTCTCCATCTCCCTGCTCTACGAGGACGGCGCGCTGAGCCGTGCGGTGACCCGGGGCGACGGCGTGGTCGGCGACGACGTGACGGTCAACGCCCGCACCCTGCGCGGTCTGCCGCTCGAGCTCGAGGCCGCGCCGCCACTGCTCGAGGTTCGCGGCGAGGTCTTCCTCGGGCGGCGCACGTTCGCCGAGCTCAACCGGGCGCGTCGGGCCGCGGGCGAGCGCGAGTTCGCCAACCCGCGCAACGCCGCCGCCGGCTCGATCCGGCTGCTCGACTCACGCGAGGCCTCGCGGCGGCGGCTCGGCCTGTGGTGCTATCAGGTGGCGAGGGCCGGGGGGATCGACCTCGCGAGCCACGTCGCGGCGCTCGAGTGGCTCGCCGGGTTCGGCTTTCCGGTCAGCCCGGGGGTCGAGCGCTGCCGGGACCTCGCGGAGGTCGAGGCCTACATCGACCGTTGGCAGGAGCGCCGCTCGGAGCTCGACTTCGAGACCGACGGCATCGTGGTCAAGCTCGACCGCGCCGACGAGCGTTCCGAGCTCGGCAGCACCGCGCGCTCGGTGCGGTGGGCGGTCGCCTACAAGTTCGCGCCCGAGGGTCGCACCACCAGGCTCGAGGACGTCCTCGTGCAGGTCGGGCGCACCGGGGTCCTGACCCCGGTGGCGGTGCTCGAGCCGGTGCAGATCGCGGGCACGACGGTGTCGCGGGCGACGCTGCACAACTTCGACGAGGTGGCGCGCCTCGACGTCCGCATCGGCGACACGGTGTGGGTGAGCAAGGGTGGTGAGGTGATCCCGAAGGTCACCGGCGTGCTCAGCTCCAAGCGCCCCGCCAATGCCGAGGTGGTGGCCGCGCCGGATTCGTGCCCGGTGTGCGGCACGCCGGTGGTGCGGACGGCCGAGGAAGTGGCCCTGCGATGTCCGAACATCGCCTGTCCGGCGGTGGTCGCCGCCCGCCTGCGCCACTTCGTGTCGCGCGGTGCGATGGACATCGACGGTCTCGCGGAGCGCACTCTGGCGCAGTTGGCCGAGGCCGGGCTGGTGAGCGACGAGGCCTCGCTGTGGGACCTCGACGCCGATCAGGTGGCCGAGCTCGAGGGCTGGGGCGAGACCTCGGCCGCCAAGCTCGTGCGCGAGATGGAGGCGGCGCGTACACGCCCACTCCACCGCCTCCTCTTCGCCCTCGGCCTGCCGCTGGTCGGGGAGCGCGCGGCGAAGCTGCTGGCGGCGAATTTCGGCAGCATCGGCCGCCTCGCCGGGGCCGAAGCCGAGGAGCTGGAGGCGTTGGAGGGGATCGGGCCGGCCATCGCCGCGTCGGTGATCTCCTGGTTCCGGGACCCCCGCAACGTGGAGCTCGTCCGCCGCCTTCAGGAGCGCGGCGTGGACCCGCGCCAGGAACCCCCGGCCCGGGACGAGATGCCGCTGGCGGGGCGCACCCTGGTCCTGACCGGCACCTTGTCCCGTCCGCGCCAGGAGATCAAGGAGCGTCTCGAGGCCCTGGGGGCCGCCGTGGCGGGCTCCGTCTCGCGCCGGACCGATTATCTGGTCGCCGGCGACAACGCGGGCAGCAAGCTCGAGAAGGCGCGCTCGCTCGGGGTCGAGGTCCTCGACGAGGAGGCGCTCGAGCGTCTGCTCGAGAAGGCGGAGGGGTGAGATGTCGGCGGTGATCTTCCTGGTCGACGACGACGACGGGTCGCGGGACGCCATGACCCGAACCCTGGAGCGGGTCGGCTACACCCTGCGCCCGTTCCCCTCGGCCGAGGAGGCGCTCGAGCGCCTGCGCCAGGGCGACGAGGTCGATGCCGTCGTGTCCGACGTGCGCATGCCGGGGATGGACGGCTACCAGTTCCTGCGCGCGGTCCGCGCCGAGCACCCGAACCTGCCGTTTCTGCTCGTCACCGCCTACGCCGACGTGGACGACGCGGTGGCCGCACTCCAGGGGGGCGCCGACGACTACCTCACCAAACCGGTGAAGATGCAGGAGCTGCGCCAGCGGGTGCAGCTGCAGCTCGAGCGGCGGGTGCTGTCGGACGAGAACCGGAGGCTGCGCGAGCGCCTCGAGAAGAGCTTCGGCTTCGAGGGCATCGTGGGGCGTTCGCCGGCGATGGAACGCCTGCTCGAGCGCCTGCGGGTGGCGGCGCCGACCCGTTCGACGGTGCTCGTCGTCGGGGAGTCCGGCACCGGCAAGGAGCTGGTGGCCAACGCGCTGCACCAGAACTCGGCGCGCGCCGACGGCCCCTTCGTCGCCATCAACTGCGGGGCGATCCCGGGCGAGATCCTCGAGTCCGAGCTCTTCGGCCACGAGAAAGGCGCCTTCACCGGGGCGCACCAGCGTCGGATCGGCCTCATCGAGCGCGCCTCCGGAGGGACCCTCTTCCTCGACGAGATCTCCGAGCTCTCGGCCGACCTGCAGGTCAAGCTGCTGCGGGTGCTCGAGGAGCGCCACATCATGCGGGTCGGCGGCGCGAGCCAGATCCCGGTCGACTTCCGCCTGGTGGCCGCCACCAACCGCGACCTCGAGCATTGGGTCGAGCGGGGCCGTTTCCGGCAGGACCTCTTCTTCCGGCTCAAGGTCGTGACGCTCGAGATCCCGCCGCTGCGCGAGCGGCGCGAGGACATCCCGCTCTTCGTCCAGCACTTCCTGCAGCATTTCAACCGCGAGCTCGACCGCGACGTGCGCGGAGTCCAGGCACCCGTGCTGGCGGCCCTCAAGAGGCATCCGTGGCCCGGCAACGTGCGCGAGCTGCGCAACGTCATCGAGTCGATGGTTCTGTTCGCGAGCGGCACGGAGCTCGGGCTCGAGGACCTGCCGGCCGAGTACCGGACGGCGGTCCCGGCCGCCGAGCCCTCCGAGCCCTCCGTGTGGCGGCCGCGCGCGATGGCGGACATCGAGCGCGAGGCCATCCTGCGCACCGTCGCCTTCACCCGCGGCCACCGCGCGCGCGCCGCCGAGCTCCTCGGCATCGGCCTCCGCACCCTGCAGCGCAAGCTCAAGGAGTACGGCGAGATCTCACCCCGCGACGGCGAGGAAGACGACGACTGAGCGGAACCGCTCGCCCGCCGGACGGCCATCGTCCTTCCTCATGTGAAATTCGTGGGTGCCGGCGTCCGACGCCGGCCCCGCGAATTTCAGAGTGATAAGATCGAAGCTGGCCAAAAGGAGCGTCCCATGGAGATTCCCGGAAAGGTCTCGGTGTACTGCCCTCTGATCGACGCCAAGGGTACGGCTGCCACCCTGGTGACGATTTCGGAGCACGGTTACTACCAGGTCGAGGTGCAGATCAAGGGCCGCTCCCACGTCATGTTCCTGCCGGTCGCCCACACCGCGCTCTACTTCTCCGAGCCGGAGCCCATGCCGGAGCCGGAGTTCGAGATCGAGCGCTGAGTGTCCGGCCCCATCAATAGGCCTTCCGGCCGCGAATAAATTTCGCCGGCGACGCTGTTACGAAGGTGTGAGCCGGCATCTCAGCGAACACTTGAACGGTCCGTGGCTCGCTGTCCTGGACCAGCTCGGCGAGGCGGTCATCGTCATCGACGACCAGCGAAACCTCCGCCACGTCAATCAGGCGGCCCGCCGCCTGCTCGGGTACGACGACAGCCAGCCCGTGGTCGGCCGCTGCCGGCACACCACCCAGGGCGTCGACTGCGAGCACTCGTGCCCGCTGACCTACGCCCTCGAAGCCGGGTTGCAGCAGGTCGAGAGCTTCGCCGCCGTCTACCGCACGGCCTCCGGCGAGGCGGTGTCCCTGGACGTGACCGTGGTGCCCCTGCTGGACCACGAGCACGGCTTCCAGGGCGCGGTCGAGATTCTGCGGCCGTCCACCCCGAGGTCGGGGTTCTTTATGTGCGGCCACTCCGAGACCGCCGGCGAGCTGCGCCGCCGCGCCCAGGCGGCGGCGCGAGGCGGCGGCGACCTGGTGATCGTCGGCGAGGCGCCCGCGTGCCGCGACGTCGCCCGCGCCATCCATCGCCTGTCGGGTCTTCCGGACTCGCTCTTCCACTCCTGGCGCGGGAGCTGGGAGGGGATCGCCCCGTGGCCGCCGGGCGCGGTGTTCGCCGACGGGGACGGGGCGCGCGCCGTCCTCGAGGGCGAGCGCCGCGACGGCTGGAGGCTCTACGTGGGCGCGCGGTCGGGCGAAGGCCTCCCCGACGGGTTCGACGTGGTGCGGCTGCCGACGCTGCAGAAGCTCGCTCCCGACCTGCCGCGGATGATCGCCGCATGGGTCGACGAGCTCGCCCCCGGGACCCGGGTCTCCGCATCTGCACTGGAGCGGCTCGCGAACCTGGCCTCGGAGCGGGGGCTCGAAGGGCTCGAGAGCGTGCTCGTGACCGCGGCGGCGGCGGCCGGCGACCGCATCGACGACGCCCACCTGCCCACCGACGGCGCCCGCCCCGTGTTCGTCGACGAGCTGCTGCGCGCCGACAAGCCGCTGGCCGCCCTCGAGGAGCGGGTCGTGCGCGAGGTGGTCGAGCTCTGCGGTTGGCGCATGCAGGAGGCGGCCGACCGGCTCGGCATCTCCCGGGTTACCCTGTGGCGCAAGATGAAGGACCTCGGCATCGAGAAGAATTCTTAGTTCTCAATTCTTAATTCTCAATTTCCACTTGCGCCCCGTTCTCGCGGGGGAGCT